>JAJRZC010000194.1 GCA_024275435.1 Alphaproteobacteria bacterium | reverse complement strand
CTTTCGGGATCGTTTGCCAGCGAACAATGGCTGCCTGTCGGGGTTATTATCCTATCGACAATGTTGAATGCAGGTTATTTTCTGCCCATTGTCCTGCGCGCGTTCTTTTATGCTCCCGAAGGAGTGACGCAGGGGGCTGGATCCGTGTCCCAGGATCATGGTGAAGCGCCGTGGCCTATGGTTCTGGCACTGTGTTTAACGGCGTTGATGACGATTGTATTGTTCTTTTCTCCTGTGGTGCCGCTTACGCTGGCCCGCATGATGATAGCGGGGTGAGGTGATGGTTTCCAAAAAGAACGAGTTGGAAGAAAGTCGAGCGTCGGTCACAGAAAGTGATCATTGGCTTGTGCGACCGCAAACCGTGAAATGGTTGTGGATTGGTTTTTTCTTTGTCCTGGTGACGCTGGTGTTGGCCGATCTGTTTGTAGAACATCATCCCTATTTTGGCATTGATGGAACTTTTGGTTTTAGTGTCTGGTATGGGTTTGCTTCGTGTGTTGTTCTCGTTTTTGTTTCGAAAGTTCTCGGTGCTTTGCTAAAGAGACCGGACACCTATTATGACAACTAGTCTCATTATTCCACCCGCATTGATCATGATCCTGAGTGGTCTTTTGCTACCGCTGTTCGAACGATTGTGGTTGCGTTCGGTTGTGCTGCTGGGAGCGCCGATCGCTGCATTGTTTGTTTTATGGTCACTGCCTGAGGGTATCCTTTTGACGGGTTCCTATATTGGGCAGGACTTGATCTTTGTGAAGACCGACAACTTAACGCGGGTCTTTGGAAGTGTGTTTCTTATCATGACGTTTGGCGGGGGATTGTTCGCGCTTAATCAGAAGAACACGCTGGAGCTTTCGGCTGCTTATTTTTATGCGGGCAGTGCGGTGGGTGTTTCCATGGCCGGTGATCTCATTACCATGTTTGTGTTTTGGGAACTTATGGCGGTTGCTTCGACGATGGTTGTGTGGTGTGGCGGTGAAGGTGGCCGGCGCGCGGGAATGCGATACGCGATTGTTCATATGTTTGGCGGCATTTTGCTGATGGCCGGGATTGCAGGAGAGATTTCGACAACGGGCTCAGCTGTCTTTCACGCGATGGACATCTCGACGATCTCGAGAAAGCTCATTCTCGCGGGGGTTCTTGTTAATGTTGCCGCTCCGCCGTTGTGGTCATGGGTGGCCGATGCCTACCCTGAGAGTTCGTGGTCGGGAATGGTATTTCTGTCTGCTTTTAGTACCAAGACTGCGGTTTACGTTTTGATGCGTGGGTTTCCCGGAACGGAGATGCTTGTCTTTATTGGGCTAGCCATGGTGTTTTACGGGATTGTGTATGTCATTCTTGAGAATGATATGCGCCGAATGCTGGCGTATTCCATTGTGAACCAAGTGGGCTTCATGGTGATCGGTGTTGGCATCGGTACGCAGATGGCACTCAATGGGGCCGCGGCTCATGCGTTTGCGCATATTATCTACAAAGCATTGCTGTTGATGTCGGCAGGCTCTGTTTTGTACATGACGGGCAAGAGCAAGTGTACCGATCTGGGAGGGCTGTTTCGGACCATGCCCATCACATGTACTTTCGGTATCATTGGGGCATTGTCCATTTCAGCGTTCCCGCTTACGTCCGGGTTTATTTCGAAATCAATGATTACTCAGGCGGCTATAGATGGGCACCTGCAACTTGTGTGGATGCTTTTGACGGCGGCATCTGCCGGTGCATTTCTTTATGTGGGGCTTATGTTTCCCTGGTTTGTCTTTTTTCAAAAGGACTCTGGTCTGCGGCCGAAAGAGCCGCCTTTGAACATGCGTTTGGCAATGCTGCTCATGGCGATCATTTGCATTGGGCTTGGCGTTTATCCTGACCCACTTTATTCGATTTTGCCGTATCCGGTTTCCTATGTGCCCTATACAGCGACACATGTGGTCACCCAGTTGCAGTTGTTGATGTTTGCGGGCTTGGCATTTTTCCTGATGTTGCCGCTATTGAAACGCACGCTCACAATTACGCTCGATGTGGACTGGCTTTGGCGCCAGCTTGGTCATGCCATTGCAAGTTTTCTGGATCGGTTTAGCGGTTACACGTGGGAATGGTTTGCGGATCGCGTTGTTGTTGGGGCAAACCGAGTACATGACGCATTGTATTCTTCGCATGGACCGAAGGGCTATCTTGGGCGGTCGTGGCCAACAGGAGTGATGGCTTTCTGGACAACGGTTGTGCTTGGTGCGGTGGTGATATTGGCTTACTTGTGATTGGGAAATTGAAGGTTTGCTTGGCGGTGGACCAGGCTCAGTTCTCGCGTTCCAGTTTTAGGGCAAGTTGAACGGGGCGGAATGAGCGGCGATGGTGTGGTGTGACCCCCAACCTTGCCAAGGCTTGCTTATGTTCGGGCGTTCCATAACCCTTGTGGCGCTCGAAGCCATAGCCGGGAAAGTCCTTGGCGAGTTTTCTCATTATGCGGTCACGGGTCACTTTTGCGATGATTGATGCGGCTGCAATGGACAGGCATTTGGCATCACCTTTGACAATGGTTCGACCAGCACATGACAGGATCGGCAATCTATTTCCATCAATCAATGCAAGCCGGGGTGGATTGCTTAATCCTTTGACCGCTTCAGCCATAGCCCACATGGTTGCGTTTAGAATGTTGTCTCGATCAATCCTTTGGGTGTCGGCCATGGCAACGGATACAATTGCGGTTTTTTCTATGCGCGCGAACAGTAGTTCGCGCGTGTTCTCGTCCATGGCTTTTGAATCGCAGATGCCTTGAGGAATGTTGTTTTGGTCGAGGATTACGGCCGCGGCGACGACGGGACCGGCCCAAGGGCCCCGACCTGCTTCATCTACGCCGGCGATGGGGCCGCCATCAAGGTTGAGTTCGGCACTTTCGAGGTCGAATGTGGGAACGAGTTTCGAATCGCGCATCTTCATGGTGCGCATTGTTCCCTTGTACTCAAGGTTATGCAAGGGCTGTTATTCTTTGCTTGTTAAGCGATTTATGAAACCACTGTGTTCCCTGGAAAAATGGAAGTGCGAAAAATTTGTTTGTTGTGGACATGAACCCACGCAGCAATGAGATGCCCTGTAATCCGGCCTCTCACTGCTCGCGTTTTTCTGATGTGGTTCACGGTTGATTTGTTGCGTGAAATAACGGGGGTTATGAGACCGTTCTTACTCCGTTGACCTGAATATTGAGGCCTTCTATCGGTCGATTTAATTCTTCATGAATATTTTTTGTTGCCTCGCGCCAGTCTGCTCCGTTTGGAACTTCAGGTTCAGGGGCAGGAATGGGTTCTTCATCTGGTGCATAGTACGGCAAATCTAGCGACTCATCTTGGAGCATTTCAATTTGCTCCTTAGATGCGGGAAATGCTCCGATGCGAGATGCGAGAGCTTGCAATTCCGTTAAGATCAATACGCGACGGGTTTCATGCTCAACAGTCAAGTTCCTTACATCATCTAAAAGTCTTTGGTCGGCGCGGCCTAAGGCTTCGCCCAGTGCTTGTATGAGGAATTGCTCACGGTTCGCGACCTTACCCAATCGCGAATGCATTGCCTCGGTGTATTGTTTCATCTTCGTCATTTCATACCCCTAATTTCGGTCCCTCCACCGAATCACCTGATGGATTCATTTCGACATTTGATTTCGTGAAAATTGAGGCACTGAATGTGACGCGGGGGGGTATGTTTGCCATTCGTTGAGGCGTTTTTTGATTTGTTGAGCAATTTGTTGCGCGAATAAGCTGCGCTATGATCATAAGCTGAAATTGAGCATTTGAAATTGGCTGCTAATCGTTCTGGTTTTTACTCCAGAAACGCGTTGGTGCCTTACGAAAGAATAGGTGCGCCCTAAATTTTATCGCTGAAACAAATATCGCGAGCAAAAAAAGCTGAAGGCAAGCTTAGTTGCCAGCTTTTGAAGAGCTTCCTGAATGGGGATGGTTTTCCGGCCTTAGTAATTTTCGGTGGTTTCTTACTTTTGCGCGGGCGTTTTTCCGGCGCTCTTGGAATGCATGCGGTTCCCAGATTTGAAACTTGTCACCAAGCCCGACAAAAGTGACGTGGGTTTTAAGACCGGCATGGTTGCGTAGTTCTTCAGGTAGGACGATGCGTCCATCCCCGTCGATGGTGAGAATTTTGACGTCGCCGTACAATGCGACAGAAAGTTCGTCCCGCTCATCCGAATAATCCGGCAGGCCTGAGAGAAGCCCGTCGATTTTCTTCGCAAGTCTTTCGCCACCTGCATCGAGTGCCGGAGCATCGAGTGAGGGGTAGGTATAGATTCCCCCAGCATATCCGTCTCTTTCAAGAATGGAGCGGAAGGGAGCCGGTATTGAGACGCGACCCTTGGCGTCGATTTTGTTTGTGAATGTCGAGACAAAGCGATCCATTCTCCGATTTCAATCCCAACTCTCACATCACAAAAAACATCAACCAAGACTTTGAGGCTGTGAAAAAACCAACAAGCCGGTTGGTTTTACTCCTCTTGCCCGCTTGGTCTTTTCCGGTTCGTTCGTCTCCGCTTGAGGCTGGTCAGGGCAATGCAAGCCGGGAAAATGCGGACAATCCTGAAATAGGACCGCGGCGGTCGCCCTTAGGCTTGGCCCTCGACAAGCCAGGCGCCCAGCCACGGCCTATGCCCGGTGCGGACGGGCATTTATGGGCTAGCATGGGATTACATGGTTTTCAATGGAATATTAACCATTTGCGCTGGGGACATAGGTATTCATGTTTTTGTTGCAATCAGGCCACAGCAAGGTGCTTTCAAAAATACCCAGGGGCAATTTTGGTGTTTCAAGACCTGAGTTGGGGCTCGTGGATCATGCTTTGAAAAGCTGAAGTCCGTATCTGGCGATGTGATTTTGGTTGGGTTTCACATGGGGAGGATGAGAAGTATCCACAGATCGCCTAGTGCGTGTTTGTTTCGAATTTACAATCATAGATAGAATTGAGCTTAGTTAGCTTTTTTTACTTGGGTTCCAAGGGCGGCCAGATTCCGTTGTTGTGCGTTGATACTGCGCAGTTTTCCGTTGCACGGAATGCCCAATGGTCCCCACTAAGATTTTCCCAGTGCTGAAGAATGTCGACGAGAGACTTTTGAAATAGATGGGGAAAACGGCGGCTTGAAAAGCAAGTCGTCGGGCGCGCCGTCGCGACTCGCTTAGCTTGACGAGTAATGCTCGTGGCGTCGGGAACGAACCAAACATTTCTTTCAAAAGAATTTCGCCAACAGCGAAAGAATTGAGCGTTTGGAATTCAATAAACTATCGCGACGCGTTTTTCTTTGTGTGGAAGCTTAGTGGTTTCGTCAAAATGATTCTTGATTCAAATATCTGTCGAGCTTGTAAGTTCTTCGTTCTTGTAGCGACGCTTGTGGCTGGCTGGGGGGTTGTGGACGCACAAGCTGAGGGAAATAAAATTATTCAGCCAACGCGTGCTTTGCTGACAATTGAAAACACGCCAGGTGTACCACAGGTCAAAGGGCTACGTGTTGCTCTCAACAAAAGTGTTTTGATTGAATTGCCGCGCGAGGCCCAGGATGTGCTTGTCGCTAATCCTGCCATTGTCGATGCGGTGGTTCACAGTTCAAGACGTATAAATTTAATTGGTAAGTCCATTGGCCAGTCCAGTGCGGTTTTTACCGATGAGCATGGCAATCATATTCTGGTTCTTGAGATTTTGGTGGAGCAGGATATCTCAGCGCTTCAGGCGATGCTGTCGCGTCTTATTCCTGAATCCAATATCGCTGTGGAGACGATACGAAACTCTATCGTTCTTACAGGCTTTGTGAGAAATCCCAGCGATGCAACTCGGGCGGTTGACCTTGCCTCGCGATTTGTAGCCCCCACGGGAAAGGATGGTCAGCCGGCAACGAAGAAAGTGGCGCAAGACAGCATTGTAAACATGATCACAGTTGATGCTGTGGAGCAGGTCATGTTGCAGGTAAAGGTCGTCGAAGTTCAAAGGACGGTCCTTAAGCAGTTCGGAATTAACATTGGTGCTTTGATCAATTCCGGGAATTTTGTCACTTCGTTTCTTTCTGCAAATGCTCTGCCATTAACTGCTGCTGCTGGATTGGGTACGATACCAATTCCCGGGGTCAATACTGCGGGTGCAGCTGCCGGGGCTCTTGGTCTTTTTAATAGCGGTCCAACAGCTGCGGGCGTTCCCTTCGGAAATAGTGGCGTTGCAGGTTCTTGGAGTACACCCAATAATACGATTGTCCATACCATACGGGCATTGGAACGCGATGGTTTGCTACGCACTCTTGCTGAGCCAACTTTGACGGCTGTTTCTGGGGAAGCGGCAAAGTTTCTGGCAGGTGGTGAGTTTCCGGTTCCTGTTGTGGACAGTCAGGGCAGGACCTCGGTGACGTTCAAGGAGTTTGGTATTGGCGTTTCGTTCACGCCGGTGGTTCTGTCGGAAGACCGCATCAGCCTAAAAATTGAAACAGAAGTCAGCGAATTGTCGACCCAGGGTGCGGTTCAGTTGTCTGATATCTCGATCCCGGCACTTACCAAGCGTCAAGCCAATTCAACTGTTGAATTACCTTCGGGCGGATCGATCGCTATTGCGGGTTTGTTGTCCAATAAAACGCGACAAAACATTGATGGGCTTCCTGGGGTGAAGAACATCCCCGTTCTAGGAACGCTGTTTCGCAGTCGAGACTTTATCAATGAAGAGTCTGAACTGGTTGTGATTGTCACGCCTCTACTGGTCAGGCCGGTTTCTCGCAAAAGGCTTTCCAGTCCTGATGGTGGTTTTGCTCCGGCGAGCGACCTTCGTGCCATTCTGCTTGGACATCTGAACCGTATTTATGAATGGGATGGTCCGGCTCCCCTGGCAAATTATGATGGTGATATTGGATTTATTCTCAAATGATCAAGTCACGAAAATCCCGAGTGTTGATGTCGTATAATTTAGCTACGGGGCACTCCAAAGGATCAAAAACTATTCTCTGCGGTGTGATTATCGCTCTTTGCGCGAGTGTTGTTTCGGGTTGCAGAGCACTTGATCCTCCTCCGCCCAGTCACGTGTTTGTGGACCCGTCAATTCGGTTTCCGATATCCGTTGTTAGTGAACCGGTGTCGATGGATATACCTGTTTCCAGTTATAAAGACGGTATCGTTGGCGGTACCCGACACAACATTTTGCAGTTTCTTTCTCGGTTCAGGCGCTCTGGCGCGCATGAATTGTACCTTTCGG
>JAJRZC010000193.1 GCA_024275435.1 Alphaproteobacteria bacterium | reverse complement strand
AAGAGCCGCAAAGGTGCTGGAAATTTTGCTCGACATTATTCACTCCAATTGGCGTTGAAAACCGATAGAGGCGGAAAATGTGGCGATTTTGATGTTTGATCAATTCACTCCAAAACACAGATGCGTGAGAAGCCCCGTGGCAGGCCCATAAGGGTCAATGCCGCTAAACTACTACGCCGCCATTGGTTTCAACGGTCGTGGAGTTGCGCTTTCCGTTTCCGTTGGCCGTGAAATGACAAAGGCGATCAATAGTAGCAGTATGGACTTGTCACGGTTTAATTCCGGGTACTTATCTCATTTACGCAGCCAACCTTTCGAATGCGAGAGGGCTTTTGCCGCCTAGCGTTGAATGCCTGCGTCGTGGATTATAGAACCCGTTGATGTATTCAAACAAGGCCATTTCGACCTTTCTGCGTGTTTGCCAAGTGCTGCGCCAGATGAGCTCAGCCTTGAGGGTTTTGAAGAAGGTTTCTACAGTCGCATTATCATAACAATTTCCTTTCCCGCTCATCGATACAAGGAAGCCATATTTCGTGAGCCTTTTTTGATAATCGTGAGAGCAGTATTGACTGCCACGATCGGTGTGATGAATGCAGTCTTTGGGTGGTTGGCGAAGCGCCACGGCCATATCCAACGCCCTGATGGCCAGATCGCGCTTCATGCGATTACTAACGGCCCAGCCAATGACACGGCGAGAATACAGATCCAGTATGACGGCGAGATACAGCCATCCCTCACTGGTCCATATATATGTGATATCGCCAGCCCACTTCTGATTGGGTGCCGTTGCAGAAAAGTCCCGGTCCAACAGGTTGGGAGCAATAGCAAAGGCGTGGTTACTGTCAGTAGTCACCTTGTATTTTCTTGTTCTAACAGCCTCAATGCCATTCTGGCGCATAAGACGTCCAACACGGCGATGGCCAACTTCAAATCCCAGCTCTTGTAGTTCTTCGGTCATGCGGGGACGACCATAACTGCCAAGACTGAGTTTGTGCTGTTCTCGAATATGGGCCAATAACACCATATCATCGCGCTGACGCTGACTCATGGGACGACATCGCCAGGCACGATAGCCACGCGACGTGACGCACAGAACCTTGCACATGCGGTGAATTGAAAAGGTCTTCCTCCAAGCGTCTATGAATGCAAACCGCATCATTTTTGGCTCACGAAGAAGACCGTCGCTTTTTTTAGAATTTCCCGCTCCTCTCGCAGAATACGGTTCTCCTTGCGAAGGCGGGTAATCTCCTTTTCCTGATCCTCGTGTGGACCAGCCATCAGCTCTTTATCACGGTCTTGTTGAACCCATTTGCTCAGGGTCGAAAAACCAATGCCCAAATCGGTAGCAATCTGCTTTCGGGTAAGCCCACTCGTCAGTGCCAGTCGAACCGCTTCCCGTCGAAATTCCGTTCCGTGTCTTAATGCCATGTCTTGTCTCCTTGATGGCTAATATTGCTATCAAGTACCCGGAACTAAACCGTGACAAGTCCAGTATGAGAGAGTTAGTCTTGCCGATCAGCCCTGCAAAACTGCTACCCCTCTTCCTCGTCGTTCGACGAATATCGGGCAGTGCAGTT
>JAJRZC010000192.1 GCA_024275435.1 Alphaproteobacteria bacterium | reverse complement strand
AACTCCTTGATCATGCCGGTATCGTCGGCGCGAGCATTGCGAACTGCTCTATCGAGGGGGTGCCCTACGTTCATCGTGTAAGCTTGATCCCTCCACCGCTTCCGACGTCCAACGACAAAGCTCAGCCGCCGTGCGGAGCGAGCGAAGCGAGTGCAGCACGGTCGGCTGCAGCGGGTGTTGGGCGGCGTACAGTTTCACGATTTCCACTCTTCGGGTGTAAACGGCCATTGTAACTGAGTGCAAATGGTGCGCCATCGTTTCGGCATATCCGGTGCATACAGGAAAGGGAAGTAACCCAATTCCAGATAGATTTTCAGTGCTGCGAGCCGCCAGTCTTCCGTATAGAGATGAATGTGATGGTAACCTCCTTCAATGAGCCGCGTGGTAGCAGCAGCCGAGACAGCCATACCCAACCCTTTGCCGCGGTGTCCGGGAATACAAGCCACCCAACCAATTTCACCACCCTGGCGGCCAAACTCTAGGCGATCACGAAACGCCATCGCGGTTGCAACAATCTCGCTATTTGCATTGTGGACAACCATGAACCAACCTTGAGGCAAAATGCGTTCACGCCAAGGTCGCAGCTTCTCAGCGTTCCAACTGGGCCAGTCAGCAAGTTCCATCACTTTGAAAAAGCGAGGCTCATCGCCAGGCTGGTATGTCCGCAACGAGTAGCCGGACGGCAGTTGCACAGGAGGGGGAGCATCAAGAAGATGCTCCGGCCAGACCATGTGCAATTGGGTAGGATATTCGCCTTCTCTCAAGCCTGTCATGATTTCCCGCCCGTGCAACGGGATGTGGCGTACTTACACTGATCGCCGCCCAACGTGAGCATCACCCGCCCGCCGACTTTGACAATCCGAGAAACTTTAACCAGAGCCAAAGTTAGCAAATTTCGCGCCGCTTATCCACCGCCGAAGGCGGGTCGGGTGAATGCACGGTTAGATGCCGATTCATTTTCATTCAATCTTATCTCGCTTTTCGAGGTTGTGTTTTGCGCAAAGCAACTGAATATTGTCCGCCACCAATGAGGAACCACCTTTGGAATAAGGAATGATATGGTCAAAGTGCAAATTCTTTGTGCTTCCACAAATCACACATCTACCTTTATCTCGCTTCCAGACTGCTCTTTTCACTTCTGCCGGTATAAGCCGATTGTGGTTTAGTGAAATGGCATTCGTTGCAATTTCTAGTCGAGATTGGTCTTCGGATATTTCCAGTTTGAATTTGAATACCTTTCTACCGTTGCTTTGCTCAATCCAAGCATCTATCAACAAGAAAAAACCATTATACGTCCAGATACCAGACCGAATCTTTTCATACACTTTGACGGGCTCTGGCGGTTCGTCGTCTTCAATGTATCGCTTGGCCGCTTGATAGAACAGCCCATTTTGAGTTAGTGACCCACCTGGATTCAACATTGGCTGATCGACAGATTTAGGATCAGGGCCATTTTTCCGACGAGGCACATCATGCCCTTCGTAAATCAAAACTCTACCGTTTTCTTCAATTCGATCAGCATATGGGGCATTTGGACGTACACTCATCAAAATCACGCTATAGGTTTTCCCAAGGCGAAAATTCATCCCCCGCTGTAGGTTGACACCTTCAGCGGAACACATTTCAAGATATGAAATTACATCACCGACTTGAAACAAAAGTCTTCTCCGCTGTGTATATTTACTAAAGGCATCTAACGGGTGCGTAAGCTGCCCGCCGGATTTACAATCCGAGACATTTTGATTGTAACCGAACTTCGCCTGAAGCCGCCGCCTCTCCACCGCCACAGGCGGGTCAGCTTGACGTTTGGTTGGGCGCACGTCCTTTGCTCGCCAAGAAGCGGCCATAGAGAGGCTATCGCTCGCACCATCTCAGCCCCACCGACATCCGCAAAGACGCACCCTCGCTAATTCCTTT
>JAJRZC010000191.1 GCA_024275435.1 Alphaproteobacteria bacterium | reverse complement strand
GCTGATGCAACGTCTGCATTTGGAGGCATCGCAGCCTTTAACCGCCCTCTGGAGGGGGAGACGGCAACATTGATTGCTGAAACGTTTATGGAGGTAGTCATTGCACCGGGCTTTAGCGATCAAGCGCGTGAAGCATTGAAGGAGAAGAAAAATCTTCGCCTGCTGCTGGCGCCGTCTGCCGAACCGGTCAGTGGAGGCCTCGAATTCAAACGGATCAATGGTGGCCTGTTGGTTCAGGAGCGTGATGCCCACATTCTGAACCGTGATGCCTGCAAGGTGGTCACCAAACGTGTGCCAACGGAAGATGAGTGGGCAGATATGTTGTTCGCCTGGAGTGTGGCCAAGCATGTGAAATCCAATGCGATTGTGTTCGCCAAAGATGGCGTAACACTGGGTATCGGTGCCGGTCAGATGAATCGGGTGAATTCGGCCCGCATTGCGGCGCACCATGGTGGCGAGGCGATCAAGGGCTCTGCTGTGGCATCGGATGCATTTTTCCCATTCCGTGACGGTGTAGAGGCTCTGGCTGAAGCAGGTGCAAAAGCGGTGATTCAGCCGGGGGGCTCGGTGCGTGATGAGGAAGTCATTGCTGCCGCAGATGAATTTGACTTGGCGATGGTTTTCACCGGTATCAGGCACTTCCGCCACTGATCACGGCTCTTTTCCTCCATAGTTGCGTTGTTCGCGCTTCTCGGGTGCTCACATATTCAACAATATGCTGCGCGCCTCAAAGCGCTCACGCCTTGCTCTGAAGGAAAACTCCTCGTGATCTTTGTAGATAAGATGCTTGAAAATCGCCTTGTCTTGGAACAATGATCATCATAATCGACTAAGTAAAAAGCCCGCTACGATGAGCGGGCTTATTTATAAATCTATCGAATCAAACATTACTTGGTTGTTGGACCAATCATAGAGCCATATCTTGTTCCATTGGTCATGGAACTCTGTTTGTAGGCTATGGAAGATTGACTCTATCAATTCAGGAAGAGGTGAAGGGCTGATCGTAGCGTCGTAATAGACTAGTAGATCAAGAGGTGCACCATGAGTTTCGTATTTTTTATCGTTTTTACGTGTAATAGCTTCTCTTAACATCTGTCTGTCATCGTACCACGTCACATGGCCAATACCTCTTTTGCCAGTTCTACGGGTTTCTTGTTAACAAGGCCCCTACCTCATTGGCAATACTTTGATCGGCAACTCGTGTGAGTTCGAAGTAATGAAGATGACCACCTATGTGGCAAGAGATATCAGGTAGAGGCGCTTCTTCAGGACGAATGGAATCTGGGATCACATTGAGCTTTGCTGCATTAACAAAGTTGTTAAAAACCTTTTGTTCATGTTCCTGTGTTTTGTTAATCACAGATATTTCTGAGCAGGTCGACACGAATCGGCATCAGAAAATTGGCACCGTCGGGCGTTATGTGCGATTCAAACTTCGCTTTGACAGCCTCAAACAGCTCCGGTGAAAGCTGATGATCGGTGTGCGTGACGCCGAGAACCTTCTCTTCGAAATCGGCAAAATTTTCGAAGTGCATCGGCGAGTTGAAGAAAGTTTCGCCGGCAAGCTCAAACAGTCCTGAATCGACCGCGCGTTTCGTCGCTTCAAAGGCGGCAAGGCGCACCTGCTCCTCATCGTGGAACATTTTCAGAATGTCATTGAAATCGCCGGCGAAGATCGGTTCGGAGATGTAGACATAGC
>JAJRZC010000190.1 GCA_024275435.1 Alphaproteobacteria bacterium | reverse complement strand
GCCTGAGCTAGACCGCTAGTGTGTTAGGTTGCCGCTAGGCTGTATTATATGAGGAGCTGGCTTTTAAATTTTGAATGGTGAGACCGTGTCTTGGGGCCCGGAAACTCCAGTATATGTCAGGGCTGAAACCACTTGGGGACCGCAAGACTCCTGCGTTAGGATTAAACAGATAGACCAGCTATTTTCTGGTTGGTGGCGTTGGCCTTAAGTTGCATCGACCCCGCTTGGGGCCAAAGATGTGGAAGCAGCTTTAATGAATGATAATTTGACGGCTGAAGGGTCTGCTCTCGTCCTATTTTCGGGTGGTCAGGATTCGACAGTTTGCCTTGCTTGGGCTCTTCATCGTTTTCGCCATGTGGAAACCGTCGGGTTTTCCTATGGCCAGCGACATGAGGTTGAGTTACGCGCTCGCGAAACAGTTAGAGCTGAAATCAAAAGACGCTTTCCAGCATGGGGACAGAGCCTGGGCGAAGATCATATGATTGATCTGCCGTCTTTGGGGCAGATCAGTGATACGGCTCTGACGCGGGATGCGGCCATTGAGATGACGGAATCGGGTTTGCCATCGACGTTTGTTCCTGGACGTAATCTTCTGTTTTTTACATATGCAGCGGCGCTTGGATATCGGCGCAATATCTTCACTCTTGTTGGTGGAATGTGTGAAACAGACTTTTCTGGCTATCCCGATTGCCGGGATAAAACACTGCGCGCGCTGGGTGATGTCATCACGCAAGGCATGGACAAAAAATTTGTGATCGAGACGCCTTTGATGTTTGTAGATAAAGCCGCAACGTGGGCGATGGCCTTTAATCTTGGTGGTGATGCGCTTTGCGACATTGTGAATGAACACACACATACTTGTTATCTCGGTGAACGCTCGTTGCGTCATGAGTGGGGATACGGTTGTGGTCAATGCCCGGCATGTGTGCTTCGAAAAAAGGGGTATGAGAAATGGCAAGCGGAAATGACGACAAGCAAAAGTTAATCAAAGCTGTTGCTCTTGCCAGGAAAGGTGCTTGGGATGAAGCACATCATATGGTTCAGAGCCTGGAAGGTGATTCGACGGCATGTTGGATTCATGGCGTGCTTCATAAAATTGAAGGTGATGAGGTCAATGCTCGTTACTGGTATGAGCGATGCGATCATTCATTTGATGAGTTTTCAGATGTGTCACGCGAATGGGCCGCAATCGAAGAGCAGCTCTCATTAGATTTGCATCAAGAGCGTTAGAGTTTGAAATAGATGTATTCGGTTTTTGAAATTTTCTATACGCTGCAAGGTGAAGGTGCGCAGGCGGGTCGGCCGGCGGTTTTCTGCCGCTTCAGTGGATGCAATTTGTGGTCAGGCCGCGAAGATGACCGGGCGCAGGCTCTGTGTTCGTTTTGTGATACGGAATTTGTCGGGACAGATGGGCCTGGAGGCGGTCAGTTTGAAACGGCAGAAGCTTTGGCGCAAGCGGTGGCAGCAGCTTGGGGCGGGGAAAATAGCAACCGCTATGTTGTGTGCACCGGTGGAGAACCCATGTTGCAAGTGGATGAGGCTCTGGTTTCGGCTTTGCATGAGCTTGGGTTCGAGGTGGGTATTGAGACCAATGGCACGTTACCGGTTGTGCCATCAATTGATTGGGTGTGTGTGAGCCCCAAAGCAGGTGTGGAGCTCAAGCAAACGACAGGCAACGAGCTTAAGTTGGTCTATCCGCAACAGGGGTTGTTGCCGGAAATGGTCGAGGGCTATGACTTTGACGTCCAATTTCTGCAACCGATGGATGGACCGGATCTTGCGTCCAATACAACCGCGGCCATTGCCTACATTAAGAACAATCCTGTCTGGCGGCTATCAATACAATCCCACAAATTGCTGGGCATACCTTAAATAATCCCATGAAGGCTATGTCTTGGTGTTTCAGCCTCCTGAACGAGATAACTCAGGATTGCTAATTAAGACGGTTTCCAGATCCTCAAGTGTTGAAACGACTTTCACGGTGGTTCCCACAGTGACAAGACTGGCCAGATGGACAGCATGGGCATTGTGCATACGTATGCAGCCTGACGAGGCTGCCCGGCCAATGGATTTTGCATCATTGGTGCCGTGAATGCGATAAAGCGTGTCGCCTAGGTAAATGGCCACGGCTCCCAGTGGGTTTTTCAGACCACCTGTCATCTTGATCGGGAGCCCCGGATCGCGCTGGCGCATTTCTTTTGGCGGATGCCAGTCTGGCCACTGGGCTATGCGTGATATTTTTTCGCTTCCCGTCCAGGTGTAGCCGGCCCGGCCCACAGAGATAGGATATTGGTAGGCGCTATCTTGGTTGAGAATGAAATAAAGTTTGCGCGCATTCGTGTCGATTAAAATGGTGCCGGGTTCTTCGGTGTTAGGAAACTCGACGATGTCGGGAATTTCTGGTTCCAATACGGGGCGGGTCCCACCGGTCATGTGGGTGGGGAATACGCGGCCATGGTTTGGAGCATTTGCTTCGCGGTCGGTATTGGAACCGGATTGGTGCTGTGAGTGGGTTGAGCTACGGTGCCGGCGTCCCTGATCATCGTTCCAGTTGCCCCACATTCCCCAGGCTCCGATGTCTTGGGCCATTGAGGGCGTCGGTGGCAGAAAAAAGAATAGCGCTATGGGGGCCAGAACTGAGAAGGCAAGGGTTCGATAACTGGTCATTACGCAAAACTCCGGCTGTGAAGCGTTTTTCCCCCTACTCTCCCCTTTAATCTCCGATACTTTGCAGCTTATCTGCACATGGATGTCTAAGATGTTACCGCGTGCACAGCGCGACCCGGGAATTTCATAGTCAGTGTTACCTGAACCTTATAGGTCGTCTCAAAGATTGAACTTTCAAGGTTTTGGGTGGGCTGAGGGGTAAGGATGATATGGTTAATCGCGGCAACCTGAGGCTCCGCTGTGGTGCTCAAGACAATCACCTTCAAGTCTTGGGTGAGGTCAACGGTATAAAAACAATGGATTTTTCAAAAAGTTAGCCCTGCGATGCTCTGGGTGCTGGCAAGGTCGCGCAAAATCGCTTATGCAGCGCACATGAAAATCTATAAAGACTTCCAGTTTGAAGCGGCGCATTACTTACCCAGCGCGGAGCCTGGTCACCCGAACTCTCGTGTTCACGGGCATTCTTTTCGTGCGCGCATTGTGGTGCAGGGAAGCCCTGACCCTGAAACCGGGTTGATTGTGCATTTTGACGATTTGACTGCAGCGATCAGCGAGGTTCGCGATGCCTTGGATCATCATATGCTCAACGAGATTTCCGGCCTTGAGGCGCCGACACTTGAACGCATTGCCATTTGGATCTGGGATCATGTTTTGACAGACGTCCCTGGGCTTGTGGAAGTTCAGGTGATGAGAGAGAGTTGTGGTGAAGGGTGCATCTATCATGGGCCTCCCGGTGAGATCACCTATGAATAAGACCTTGAGGTTCTGATGAGCGATAAACCGACGCCTAAGACGCGCGTTTTAGGGACGCTGAGCGCGCTCCCATCATCGCCTTCGGAGGCTGTCTTGGACAAGGTGGTCAATCCTCATCTTGATACCAAATATGTGGCGCGTTTTTCTGCTCCTGAATTCACTTCGCTGTGCCCAGTAACGGGGCAACCAGATTTCGCGCACCTAGTTATCGATTATGTCCCCGATCAATGGCTTGTTGAATCGAAATCCCTGAAACTCTATCTCGCTTCGTTTCGCAATCATGGTGCGTTTCATGAAGATTGCACGGTGGCCATTGGTAAGAGGCTGTTTGAACTTCTAGAACCTGACTTTTTGCGGATCGGTGGGTATTGGTATCCGCGCGGTGGGATGCCGATCGACGTGTTCTGGCAATCTGGGACACTGCCGGAAAAAGTCTGGCTCCCTGAGCAGGGTGTTGCTTCCTATCGGGGTCGGGGTTAAGCGAGTCCTTCTCAAGTTTTATCTCCGCATGATGGACCGCAAAGCTGCGGCGTCATAACCACCTCAGTTGTGTGACACGCAGCGGCCCGGTACTAAGGTACATACTGCGGGCTCTTTATGCATGGCCGAGGGGATGTTCTCGCCAGCGTGGGGCGTGCGTGAAAAGACGAAAAGATCCGTTTGGCCATTCAAAAAAACAATAATGCTGAGCGGGAATACCCAAGGAAACGCCTGATGAATAACAAGATTATTACCGCAGACCAAGCCATTGACTTGATACGCCCCAAAGACGTTATTACCACTTCCGGCTTTGTTCAAAGCTGTATCCCTGAATCTCTTCATGCGGCCCTTGAGAAACGGTATGTGGAGACGGGTAAACCTGGCGGCCTGACACTCATCATGACGGCGGGTGCGGGTGACAGCAAAGGTCTTGGAACCGGGCGTCTTCATCATGATGGTCTTATCACACGTGTGATTGCAGGTAATTTCGGTCGCATGCCAAAAATTGCCCAGGCTGCAATTGATGAAAAGATTTGCGGCTACAATCTTCCTCAAGGGGTGATTTCGCAGCTTTATCGTGCCTGTGCCGCGGGACAGCCGGGTCTTTTTTCCAAGGTAGGATTGCAGACTTATGTTGACCCGAGACTTGGGGGCGGGAAAGTCAACGAACGCACCAAGGAGGACATGGTCAAGCTTGTCGATGTTGATGGTGAGGAATGGCTTTTCTACAAGGCTACGAAAATTGATATCGCCTTCATTCGCGGGACCAGTGCCGACCCATCGGGCAATATCAGCATGGAAAAGGAAGCCTTGACGCTTGATAATCTGGCGCAGGCCATGGCCGCACGCAACAACAACGGCATTGTAATTGCGCAGGTGGAGCGGATTGTTGAGCAGGGCAGCATACCACCCAAGAATGTTCATGTTCCTGGAATCCTTGTGGACTGCGTGGTTGTTGCGGAGACACCTGAACTTCACCGGATGAATTATGGTGTGATGTATGACCCTGCTCTTGCTGGAGAGATCAGAGTTCCGGTAGAAAAAATGAAAAAAATGCCTATGAGCGCGAAAAAGATCATCGCGCGCCGCGCGGCCTTTGAGTTACCTCCAAACGGTGTCATTAATCTTGGTGTTGGGGCACCTGAGGGCATTGCGGCGGTTGCCAATGAAGAAAAGATGACTCCCTATCTGACGATGACAACGGAAGCGGGTGCCATTGGCGGTGTGCTGGCCAGTGGTTCGAGTTTCGGCGGCGGTATCAATGTTGATTGTATCATCGACCAGAACCAGCAATTTGATTTTTACGATGGCGGCGGTCTTGATATGACCGGACTGGGCATGGCTGAATGTGATCAGCATGGCAATGTGAACGCAAGCCGTTTTGGTGGGCGGTTGAATGGTTGTGGCGGATTTATCAATATCTCGCAGAACTCCCGGGTTGTTGTTTTTTGCGGAACCTTTACGGCTGGCGGCCTTGAAATAGATGTCAAGGATGGCAAGCTGATCATCACTCAGGAAGGCCGTGTACGAAAATTCATCAAGGATGTGGAACAGATCACATTCAGTGGCTCTTATGCTCAATCACGTAATCAGCCGGTGTTTTATGTCACCGAGCGATGTGTGTTCAAGCTTCAGCCTGAGGGTTTGGAGCTCATTGAAATTGCACCTGGAATGGATCTTGATAAAGACATTCTCGCGCATATGGATTTCAAACCAATCATCAACAACCCCAAAATAATGGATAAGCGGATCTTTATTGATAGACCTATGGATATCATTCATGATCTGCTCAACCTCGACCTTGAGGATCGTCTGAGCTATGACGCGGAACGTAATATTCTGTTTCTCAACCTTGAAGGTTGGCACGCTCGAGTTAAGGCCGACATTATTGATCTCAAGCGGGCTATCATCAACAAATGCAAAAAGATTGGAAAACGCGTTAAATCCGTTGTGAACCATGATGGATGTGAAATCAGTGACCACCTTTATGACGATTACGTCGAGATGGTCGAATATCTGCTTGAGCATCATTATGAGTCTACGGCCCGCTATGCGACCAGCACTTTCTTGCGACTGAAGATGAACGAAGCGATGGATCGACGTGGGATCAAGGCCCACATTTTTGAGCGCAAGGATGAGGCGCATGCAGCTATTGAAGAGTGAAAGGTTAGCAGGTGCGTTGATCACTGAGCCTTTCCAAATAAAATGAAGGGTTGTCGTTTTTTTTGGGCGAGAGGTTTCGTTGATTGAACCGATCACAAGAAAAAGAGAGACTGTTTTTGTAAACTTGGCCTAAAAAATGGTTTGGCAAGCTTGTGGCAGAGGAAATGGCATTTTCGGTTGTTGATGGCTTCCAGCCTAGCCAGCGGGACAAGGCCATTGAGCTTTATTGGCAAGCGTTCAAAGGCAAGCTTCATCCGGTCATGAAACCAGAAGAAACAGCTCTTAAGTTTCTGCGTCAGATTGCCGATCCCTCCCACGCCATCAGCGCCGTTCTGTCTGATGGTACTTTGATAGGCGTTGCAGGCTTCAAGACAAAAAAAGGATCGTTTATCGGCGGCGACCTGAAAGAAATGTGTTCTGCTTATGGAACAGTTGGAGGGCTTTGGCGGAGTCTTATCCTCTCCACTTTGGATCGTCCGGTGCAACCGGGAATACTATTGATGGATGGTATTTTTGTCAGCGCGCAGGCACGGGGGCACGGTGTCGGATCGGCGCTTTTGTCAGCCATTCTTGAAAAGGCAAAAGTTCTTGGTTGTTCCAAAGTTAGACTGGATGTAATTGACACAAATCCACGTGCGCGCGCCTTGTATGAACGCTCTGGCTTTACCCCTGCCTTCACAGACGATATGGGTCCACTGCGCCATATTTTTGGATTTCGAAAAGCAACTGCCATGATTTGCGAAGTTTGAGAGCCTCTGCTTTTTTGCTATCAGCCCCAGTAGCGTCCGGAGGCACCCGTTATTACGGTGATGAGACCCAGCGTCATGTTGATGGCAACAAGGCGTCGCATTGTGTTAAGGTGTTTTGCAGCCAGAGGCCAATTTGATACTTTGAGCGCTTTGTTGAAATGTCGGTAGGGCATGAAGAACAGGAAAATGAATAGTGTAATCATGATGAGCGCAAGCAGGTGCATGATGTGTATGTGAACTGGTGCTCCGGAGAAGCCGCCGTAGAGGTGGAACATCAGCACATAGCCTGACGCAGGCAGGGCGATGACGGCAATCCAAACCCATATGAAGAAGCGGGACAGTACGCCACTCCAGAGGTTTAAGCGCGTCGGCGCGTCAACTGAGGACAATGCGGGCCGCAATACCGAATAGGCGAAGACCATTCCACCCACCCAGATGAGCGCACTTAAGGCATGAATGGTGATTGCGATAGAGGTGAGGTTGAACATTGTTATTGCAGTCCCTGCCCTACTGGGCCGCCTGTTTCATGGTGGCACGTTTCAAGTCCGGGGGTATGGCTTCATCTTTCAGGCTTGAGATGGCCTCATCCAGGCTGATGACGGTTTGGTCCTTGGAACCAAGGCGGCGAATGGAAACCGTACGCTCTTGCGCTTCGCGCATGCCCACAACCACGATCACGGGCACCTTTTTCAAGGAGTGCTCGCGCACCTTGTAGTTGATCTTCTCGTTTCGCTCGTCGAGTTCCACGCGCATGCCATTTGCCAAAAGAGCAGCGTGGACTTCCCGGGCGTATTGGTTGGCGTCAGATACGATGGGGGTCACAACAGCTTGCAATGGCGCCAGCCAAAGTGGGAAGTGGCCAGCGTAGTTTTCAATCAAGATGCCGGTGAAGCGCTCCAATGAGCCGAACATGGCACGATGAATGAGCACCGGCGTTTTTTTCTCGGAATGGTCATCGATAAAGTACGCGCCGAGGCGTTGGGCGAGATTGAAATCCACCTGTGTGGTGCCACATTGCCAGTCGCGGCCGATTGCGTCTTTCAAGACGTACTCGAATTTGGGGCCGTAGAAGGCCCCTTCGCCGGGGTTGATGCTGGTCTTGATGCGACCCTTGCCCTGCTCTTCGATTTTTTCGAGGACTTTTCCCATGACTGCTTCGGCGTGATCCCATTGGGCATCATCACCGACACGCTTTTCCGGTTTTGTGGAGAGCTTGACGACGATCTCTTCGAAGCCGAAGTCCTTGTAGATGGTCAGCATCAGGTCGTTGATTGCGAGACATTCTTCCATCAGTTGGTCTTCGGTGATGAAAATGTGCGCGTCGTCTTGCGTGAAGTGGCGCACCCGCATGAGGCCATGGAGCGCGCCTGAAGGTTCGTAGCGATGGACCTTGCCGAATTCAGCGATCTTGTAGGGTAGGTCGCGGTAGCTCTTGAGGCCGTTTTTGTAGATCTGCACATGGCCGGGGCAGTTCATGGGTTTGCAACAGAATACGCGCTCATCGGGCAGCTCGGTGACGAACATGTGCTCGCCGTAGTTTTCCCAGTGACCGGACAGCTCCCAGAATTTCTTCTCCATCATGTCGGGCGAGTTCACTTCGACGTAGCCCGCTTCCTGCTGGCGACGGCGCATGTAGTCAATCAAGGCTTGAAACAAAGACCAGCCTTTTGGGTGCCAGAAGACGGAGCCTGGTGCTTCTTCCTGGAAATGAAACAGGTCCATTTCGCGACCCAGCTTTCGGTGGTCGCGTTTTTCGGCTTCTTCAAGCTGGTGCAGATAGGCCTGCAGGTCCTTGCCGTTGGCCCAGGCTGTGCCGTAGATACGCTGAAGCATGGGATTGTTGCTGTCGCCGCGCCAATAGGCCCCGGCGAACTTTTGCAGCTTAAAGGATTTGCCGATGTGTCCGGTGGATGTCATGTGGGGACCGCGACACAGGTCGAGCCATTCGCCCTGTTTGTAGATCTTCAGGTCTTCGTCTTCGGGAATGGCGTCGACCAGTTCGACCTTGAAGGTTTCACCCTTTTTCTCGAAAAATGCCTTGGTGTCGTTACGTGTCCAAATTTCCTTGGTGAACGGCTCATTGCGCGCGATGATTTCGCTCATCTTCTTTTCGATCTTGGCCAGATCGTCTGGGTGGAAGGGTTCTTCCTTGGCAAAGTCGTAATAAAAGCCGTTTTCGATGACCGGACCGATTGTGACCTGGGTGCCGGGCCACAGGTCTTGCACCGCTTCGGCCATCACGTGAGCGCAGTCGTGGCGAATGAGCTCCAACGCTTCCGGATCGTTGCGCGTGAGGATTTTCACCTGTGCGTCTGTGTTCAGGGGATCTGCGAGGTCGGTGAGATTTCCATCTACGACAAGGGCCACTGCTTTTTTGGAGAGTGACTTGGAGATGCTTTGCGCAATTTGCGTTCCAGTTGTGCCTTTAGGGTAGTTGCGTGTTGCACCGTCGGGAAACGTAACTGTGATGTCTGTCATTTTTCTTTGAGCCCTTTGCTCACTCTCTGCCTACTGAGCAGGTAAGACGGGTTGTTTTGGAGATGTGATCTCATTTGCTTGAGAAGGCAAACGTGAGACTCACGTAGGATTTTGTGCTTTGTCCGCTTGAGCGGCGGAGTTGTCAAGGTTGGTCATGGGAGTTTGTGGGGGATTGAGGCTGCTCCTCCCAGCGCTGGGTTATGTGTTTGCCGCTCCAGCGGCCATAACGCCAAGGTGCCAAGAGATGGCGCTCGTTCTTGATATCCGGCACCGGGTCGAAGCCGGCGGTTCCCCAGGGGTGACAGCGTAACAGCCGCGAGGCGGTCAGCCAGGCGCCGCGCCAGGGTCCGTTCTTGTCGATGGATTCCAGGGCGTAATCCGAGCAGGTTGGAAGGTGGCGGCACTGCCAGCCCACATACGGGCGCAGCGTGAGGCGATAAAGGTGGATGGGTAGTTTTAAGAGCCATGCCATCATTTTCATGGGGTGGCCGCCGTATATCTATTCATAAGCCGTGCCATCCTTATGGAAGAACTGGAAGTGACCGTCTCGTTTCTTGGCGACAAGATCGACATCGGGGTAGGTTGCTATCTCATTAGGGTTGCGGGTTCCAATTTCCAAATAAGTGGCGCGCTGGGAGGATTTGTTTATCAAGTGATGAGCATTTTGCTCACCGGCGGGGAAACCAGCAGCCATGCCTACGGTGAGGTGATGTTCACCGCTGTTGTCTACCAAGGTCAGTTCCCCTTCCAGTACATAGATGGCTTCGTCTTCGTTCTTATGCCAATGGCGAAGCGAAGACTTTGCTCCCGGCTCAAGAGTGGTCATGTTCAAGCCGAATTGCGTGAGACCAAGTTCGTGCGTCAAAGCGCGTTTAAAGCGGCCCTTACAAGCATCCTGGAAAGGCTGCGGGTAAATTGAACTGGTTCGAGCGGGTAGATCACTTGGGGATTTTATGATTGGCATGACGTTATCCCCCTTGCTCTATCTGGCTGATAGCTTTTTCAATGGCTGTGAAGACCAGTAATGTAGAGGCATGGCGGGCGTGGTAGTCCTTCACGGGTTCGAGGATTGCCAAGTCCGCCCATCGTCCGGTGGGTGGAGGACCGTTTTCTTTTAACATGTCATGCATGCTTTTTGCGACACTGCGAAATTCGTCTGTGCTGGTGCCGACAATTTCACGGCCGACAATGGAGGCTGAGACCTGGCCCAGCAGACATGCTTTGACCTCTTGGGCGTAATCTGTAATGCGGCCATCATTCATCTTGATGGCCACTTCGATTTGAGAACCACACAGCTTGGAGTGTGCACGCGCTGTGGCGTGAGGATCTTTTAGCGGCGTGGTTTGGGATATGGCCGCGGCCAGCTCCATGATCCTATTGGAGTAGATATCGTCGAGGTCTGTCATTTTCTGCTATCAAATGATGATTGGGCATACTTCTATATAGGGATTTGTCGTTGAACTCACGAACTGGTTTGCTGATACCTTAAAAACAATGGCAGCATAGTTCAGGTCTTTGGGGGTAAGGCATGGTTTTTGAAGCCAACCGGAGTAAACTTCAGTTGTCCTTGAAATCTTTTATTGTTGATTGAGCGAATGGATAAAAAGTTTTTGAACCTCTCAGATAAAGCCGCCTTGGAAGAAGGTGAGTTGTTTGCTCCTAAGTTTGACCGAGATGGGCTCATACCTGCGATCGTAACGGACAAAACCTCAGGGGATGTGCTGATGTTTGCATGGATGAATGAGCTGGCCTTAGGGAAAACGCTGGAAAGTGGTTACGCTCATTTCTGGAGCCGGTCACGGCAAAAGATATGGAAGAAGGGGGAAGAAAGCGGGAATATATTGAATGTTGTCGAGATGCGCACAGATTGTGATCAGGACGTGCTGTGGCTCAAGGTTGAGGTTGAGGGTAACGGCGTGGCTTGCCACACGAAAAGGCGCAGTTGTTTTTATCGTAGCGTAAGTGTGACGACATCTGATGTTAAGGCTTCTAAACTGCGTTTCAGAATTGAAAGCTGACAATTAAGTTTTACATTATGGCGGCGATCAATGCGGTAGTGCGGGCGAAATCTCAATGTCGCTGGCTGGTCCCTATGGGCTTTGATTACGCGATATTTATCGGTTTTGATTATCTCACCCATTAAAATAAAGGGTATGATTTTAAGAGAATCGGAAATGAATATTTTGGTCTTCAGTAACGATACATGTTTTTCAGATACCCTCGCAGGCTGGTAACCAAATTGGGTTTTTAAGCCATCGTGGATTTTTCCCAGGGGTCTGAAAACAAAAAATGCGGCAATGCAGCAGAATTATGCTGCTAACGCTAAAAGAAGACCTGATATGTTTTTGAAAAACGACAGGAGTGCTCGGATTATGACGGGCAAGATCGGACTGGCTTTAGGTGGTGGTGCTGCTCGTGGCTGGGCGCATATTGGTGTCCTTCATGCCTTGCAAGAGGCCGGCATCGAGCCCGATATTATCGCTGGAACGTCAATGGGGGCTGTTATTGGTGGCTGTTTCGCGGCCGGTCATTTTGGCGAAATCGAGGTCTTTGCTCGTAGCTTGACGCGGCGACGTGTTTTTGGACTGCTTGATTTCAATTTAACAGGGACCGGTTTGATTAATGGTCAGCGCTTAACGGATAAATTAAATAGCACGATTGGTGATAGTGCCATTGAAGACATGAACATTAAGTTTGCGGCTGTGGCCACCGAGATCGGCACCGGCCATGAAATTTGGTTGTCACGAGGCCCCTTGATTGAAGCGGTTCGCGCTTCTTATGCACTGCCAGGTATTTTCAAGCCCGTTAAGTGCTCTGGACGATGGTTGTTTGACGGTGCGCTGGTCAACCCTGTTCCGGTATCTGTATGCCGTGCCATGGGAGCTAGGTACGTTATTGCCGTCAATCTCAATTTTGATTTGGCTGCGCGGGGAACGACGTCTCCACAGTTCGATAATGATGTGTCGTTGGCAGCTGCTATAGAACCTGAAAGTGCGGAAACGGTTTCTGAGCAGAAAACCAAGCGCAGCATTCCAGGGGCACGACGACTTTTACAGCTTCAGCTATTCGGCAAAGGAGACGATGCGCCGGGTATTTCGACAGTTATGATTGATGCCTTTAATATCGTGCAAGACCGGATTGCACGCTCACGGTTAGCCGGTGATCCGCCAGATGCGATGATTTCGCCTCGTCTGCATGGCGTCGGACTGTTTGATTTCCACCGTGCGGAAGATCTTATCCGTTTTGGGTACACGGCCGCCCAACGGGAATTGGATATCATCTTGCAAGAAATATCGGTGAGGCGTGAACAGGGTGTGTTAGCCCCAGCGGTGGCCTAGCTTTGAAATAGAAAAGAGCTTGTCGTGGTTGAACTCGCTGAGCAACCGCAGTGATTTCATGGGGGCTCTTTTGGATTTGCCCCCATTTTTTAGCTTGGTTATTCGCACTAGCCGTTGAGGTAGAACCGCATCGCTGACACTTCCAATTCCACTTCAGCGATGTGATGTTTAACGACGTCTCCGATGGATACGAGACCGACCAAGGCACCATCTTCGATAACCGGCACATGACGAAAACGACCTTTGGTCATGGTTTCCATCATGTCGTCTATTGTAACAGATGGTTCGCAGGTTATGACTTCTGTGGTCATGAGTTTTGACGCGGGCTGCTTTAAGGCCTCTGGTCCATGTTCTGCAAGTGAACGGGTTATATCGCGCTCTGAAAAAATACCGGCGACTTTGCCTTCGGAACCCATGATAACGACAGCACCAATTTTTTGGGATGTAAGTTTTTCTGCGATTTCAAGTATCGTGGTTTCCGGTTTTGCTGTTACGACGGATCGTCCTTTAGTATTTAAAATTGCTGCAACGTTCATAACTTTGTCTCCCGTGCATTATTATCGAAGTCAGAAGTGCTTCCAATTTTGAACGCAAAACAGATTAATCTGATCGACTATCTTGTTGCACCTTCATTGCCCGGCTAATGATATTTTGATAATTTTAAAGTTTGGTTTGACCGTTTCCTCGGTCAGTTTGTGGTGGCCGGTGCAAGCTCGTTTGACTTCTCAGTTGGTCTACATTTTGTTCTAAAGTACGCATTCGCGCAAGTCTCAATGCAAAATGTGGATATTATTTTGGCGCGGAAGATCAAAAAATCCAAATAAAATAAAGCCTGCAATGAAGCCACCCATATGGGCTTCCCACGCTATTGCACCTGCGTCTTGTGCGCCGCCAAGCCCGATTGCTGCAAGTGCGTTCAGGCCTATCCAAATTGCAATAACGATCAAGATTCTTTGGTCTTGCAAGGCTGTTCGCAACGGCGTTAAACGAATGCTCTTGGGTGCATATCGCAACGCAGCAACATCGCCCTGATCAACTGCTGAAAACAAAAATCTAAGCAGACCTGCCATCAAACCTGAAATGGCTCCGGATGCGCCAACAACAGGAATTGGAAGGCCAATGTTGTTGATTAAAAAAGCCACTGCACCAGCGATACCCGTCACTGCGGTGAATAAAAGAAAACGCATGGTTCCGACACGAAGAGCGATTGCGCCGCCAAATGCCAGAAACCAGGCGGCGTTGAACATCAAGTGCATGGCGTCTCCGTGCACGAACATATGGGTAATCCATGATGTGTAGGCCGCGATTTCTCCGCCGGGGATGTCATATTGCAAGGGATACGCATAGCGGGCCGGGTTGAAGGCCATCATATTCACGAACCAAATGTCTGTTGTTTCGGGCAGTATTTGGCGAAACAAATGCACAACGACCATGATGGCGATTAAGGCGACGACGCTGCTTGGTACGTTGAACATCTTTTGATGATTTTGCACGGATGGTCCTTGTTCTCGTGGGTGCTTTTATTTGACAGATAATGTGTACAGGATCGCTCTAATTCTCGCACCGTTAATTGTGAATGTGCTTGGAGCACATTAGTTTTGATCTCTTTCCAGGCCGGGAAACGGCTTGGCATAGATGCTGCTGGTTCTTTTCCATTCAACACTGATTTAGGGACCTGATTGTTTCGAAATGGAACAAAGCAGTGGGTTTCGTAAATCGTCTTTACAGCCCCTAAGTGCTGAGCGCAAAACATAACTCAGCACAGGAAACGACCTATGGAACATCTTGTGATGCGTTTCAAATCCAGCAAAATCCTTTATTCCTACTGGGATGAGTTACGAGGATCACGTATAGCGCCACGGCGATTTGAAATAGAGCCTTCAAGGATTGCCGACATACTGCCGGAGACTTTTATCCTTGAGAGGATTGGCTCTCGGGAAATACGCTTCCGTCTCGCTGGGACACGGGTCTGCGATCGACTTGGTGGACAGTTCCGAGGAGCCAATTTTTTGAGTTGCTGGAGCAAGGAGGATCGGTTGGTTCTTGCTGAAGAGCTTGATCGCATTTCTGAGAAGGGAGCTGTGCTGGTCGCGGATGTTGAAGCTCAATATGGCGAAGGTCTGCTTTCTCATTTTGAGTTTCTTATTCTGCCTCTTATTCATACAAACATGAGGATAGATCGATTTTTGGGAGTTGTGAGTACGTCTTTAAATCACTGTAGTCAGGGATTTGGGACCCGAGCCGCTCTCAAACTTAGGGAAACGCGACTTCATTGGCCGGTCAATTCCAGCATCTCGAGCGCTCAGGCAGCTGAAGAAGTCAGGGAAACACAGGAAATGGAAAAGCCTCCTGTCTTTGAGCCCCATATCAGACATGCTCGAATCGTCAGACACGACAGGCGTAGTTTCCGTGTTTATGAAGGCGGTCTTTCTCAGCAAGGCAAGACTGATCGGTAATTGTTTGTTTACACAGTGAGCTGGTGCGATATTGCAGGGCTTTTGAAGAGAGCTTTTTCATATCTTGGCCTTCTCTTGGCCTTCAATGATGGGGTCTTTGTGCCAACTGGCTTCTTTAGATTAGATTTTCAAATTTATACATCAATATTTTTTGGGCAGACCTTCCCGAGGTGAATACACCAACCATTTTACAAGGATTTCCTGCCTTGGGGCATGGCTCAAAACTGTTGGTTGCCGTGGGTTCTAAAATTTTTGTCCTCTAAAATGGGGGCCATTTCCATATTCGACCCGCATGTTAGGCGATCTTTAACAACCTGAGACTGATAGTAGATCAGAATTTTTCTGACGGGTGCGCTGGCTGACCTTTCGGCTGGTTGGACTGTCACTAATTTTAGAATCAGGATTCAGGTGACGTTTATGGCTGTGGTTGCAGAACATCATGTAGATAGCCAAATCCATTTGACGATGGTGCCGGACCTGGCATCGGGGCGCAGGAAACACAAGCGTGTTTCGATTACTCTTCTTGGTCGCTTTATGCGTTCCAACAAACAAGAATATCCATGCCGCCTCGTCAATATCTCTGTTGGTGGTATATCGGTAATGTCTCCTGTGGAGCTGGAAGAAGGCGAATTTATCGTCGCCTATTTCGACAAGATAGGAAGTGTGCAAGGTCATGTTGCACGTTTATTTGACGGTGGTTTTGGATTGCGTCTCAAAATTTCCAAACATAAACGTGAAAAACTAGCCGCTGAACTTACCTGGCTGATCAACAAAGATTCCTTTGCCTCCATTGATGCGCGACGCGATAAACGTCTGACGGTTTGCGACCGCTATTCCGTTTTGTCGCTAGGCGATGGTTTTGAGACGAAGTGTAAGATTCTTGACATATCGCTTACGGGTGCATCGGTGGAAGTGGCGGCTCGGCCCAGTCTTGGCGCTGTTGTTCAGCTTGGCAAACAGCGGGCAATTGTTCGTCGGCATCACGAAAATGGCATTGGGCTTCAATTTGTTATGGCAAATGAGCCGGATCAAAGTGAGCAAAATGAATTATGATCACGTTCGTAACGAAGCAAAAATTGTTTATGCCTTGTTGCGGCCATGCAGGAATGGTCAACTCTAGGTCGTAGTTTTATGAAGGACGTACAGTCCAGGCTTATGTTGCGGCTTCGAGCCTTGGTTTGTGTAGAGGGTATGGGGTTTTTTTGTATGCTGCGTATTATTAGCGTCATTGCGTTTGGTGTTGCCGTCAGCATTGTTGGATCTAACGCGAATGCTGAACCAATTTCATTTCAGAAAAAAGAATTGAAATCACCATCCTTTATGAGGATCTATGGGCCTGCCCAGCCACCTTATGGTTTTTTGAGATTTTGCAGCATCAATCCTCAATATTGTACCTCGGACAGAATTCAATCGCTTGTTTCTTCTGAACGGTTTGATGCAACACCTCAACGGCTCAGTGAGCTTGATCTTGTTAATCGTCAAATCAACGAAGCTATCGCGCCTTACACAGATCAGGAAATCTATGGTGTATCCGAATACTGGACCTTGCCAACAACGCGTGGTGATTGTGAAGACTATGCTCTGTTGAAACGTGAGATGCTTGAGCGACGTGGCTGGCCGCGCAGCGCGCTATTGTTGACGGTGGTGCGCGATGAACTGGGTGAAGGTCATGCGGTATTGACTGTGCGCACAAAGCACGGAGATTTTGTTCTAGATAACAAGACTGTTGATGTTCGTTTATGGAGCGATATGCCCTACCACTTTGTAATGAGGCAAAGTTACGTCAACCCATTGGTTTGGGTTTCTCTCGACAAGGCTTATTCCAATGACAACGGTCTGAGTGTCGTGGCGTCTGGTTCTGGAAACAATTAGCATAAGTCAGCGGTTCTTGATCCGTGAAGCGCTTTTTTGATGCTTAAGTTTGCGGTTTCATGGCGGTTTTGTATCGCTTCCAATTCTTGACGTAGCGCCCGGCGGCGCCTGTGAAACGCGCTACGTCTTCATCAGTCAATTGACGTACGACTCGTCCAGGGGAACCCAGTACCATAGAACGTGGTGGGATAATCTTTCCTTCTGGAATCAGCGTGTTGGCTCCGATAACGCATTCCTCGCCAATTTTGGCGCCGTTGAGGATTATCGAGCCTATTCCGATCAGGCTTCTGTTTCCGATTTCGCAACCGTGCAGCATGACCATGTGACCGATGGTGCAATCTTGGCCTATGGTCAAAGGGTAGCCGGGGTCCGTGTGCAGCACGCAAGCATCTTGTACGTTGGAGCACTCGCCCACAAGTATGAGTTCATTGTCGCCACGCAGAACGCTGGAGAACCAAACACTGGCTTCTTTGCGTAGTTCGACCTTGCCAACGACAATGGCATTTGGGGCTATCCAAAAGTTACCGCAAGGAGGCGTGGTTACATTTTCTTCGTCGAGGGAATGCTGCGCCATTTTGAGATTCCATTTTTATCTTGGGACGGTAGACGCAGCTAGCTGGCTTCTTCCAGGTCAATGTCCAGGATTGCCATTTGGAATTGATAGGAAAGCTCACCTTCTTCATCTTCGCGATAGAGGGTTGCTATGAATTCATCGCCAATGAAAACCTCGGCCATGTCGGCTTTCTTTGGCTGTGGGCGGAGATTGAGCGTTGAGGTACCGAAGGTTTTCTTCAGGTAGTTTTCCACCCGTTCTATTTCTTTTTTATCCACGTGATCCCTTTCTCAAATTCTTGTATTGGTAGATGGCCTTGTTGAATACACTAGACGCAGCCGTCAGGGGTGAAACTTAACCTTTCACCGCTGGAAGAACAAACTGGCCTGGAGTTATTTCTTCGATTTGGTATCGGATATTATGCCTTGCTCCATGGTACGGGCAGGTTCTGGGCAGTTTGCCGGTCCGACGTCCTTTGCCGGAACGCCAGCGAATGTTCTGCAGGCGGGTACATCTTCCAGTACGACGCTACCGGCAGCAACCAAGGAGCAATCGCCAACAGAGATGCTTCCAAGTAGTTTTGCGCCGGCTCCAATTAAAACGTTGGTGCCGATTTTGGGATGACGCTGGCCGGTGACTTTTCCACTGCCGCCAAGAGTGACCCCGTGAAGAAATGAGCAGTTGTCGCCTATGACGGCTGTTTCTCCGATTACGATTCCCGTTGCGTGATCAAGCATGATCCCTTTGCCGAATTTTGCAGCCGGGTGAATGTCGACACTGAACAGTTTTGAGGACTGGCTTTGCAGGTAAAGAGCGAAATCCTTACGTCCCTGCTTCCAAAGTTCATGAGCAAAACGGTAGGTCGCCAGCGCATGAAATCCTTTGAAGTACAGAAGTGGTTCAATGTAGCGTTCACATGCGGGGTCTCGATCATAAACCGCGGCAAGGTCTGAACGAAAAACGGCATTCAGGTCCGTATTATCTCGAATGACACTGGCGAATGTTCTTGCGATGTGACCGGCATCAGCATCCGAATGATCGAGACGTTGCGCGAGACGATGAATGATTGCTGCTTCCAACCTCTGGTGAGAGAGCACTGTGGCGTAGACAAAACTGCCTAAAGAAGGTTCGTTATTTAAGATGTGTTCCGCCTCTTTACGGATCTGCGACCAGACGGGATCGTGAGTGGCGATTTGATCGGATTTAGCGGATCGTGGTTTCAGTGACATATCACCCCTCCGGGGTGCCAGTTGGAGACAAAAGGGCCTCCCGGGCGCGTTGAAGACTTGGTTTTCTAGGCATTGCCTGCTCAAGAGCGGACAGAAGCTTATTTTAATGGGCTATGAGCGGATCGCAAATGCCATGTTCTTGATGTTGATTGAAGTGATGTTGATATCAACACGTGTTTAAGGAACCTATCACTCATTTCAACACATATTTAGTAGGAAATCCGTGCACCGACTTGGGTTGGTTATCTGGATTTACATAAGGCTGTGGTGTTGTAGGTTCAATATCCATTCTACATGATAAGTTTATGCAATATAGGGTTCTTTATGGCTGATATTCCTCATTCCCAGCCTGTTATCAGACTTTCCGTTGATGGTGGCATCGCGTGGATCATATTTGATAATCCAAATCGAATGAACGCGCTAAGCGCTGATATGTGGGCTCAGCTACCTGAAATTCTCAAGGAAGCGCAAGTAAATCAAAATGTGCGAGTCATTGTGCTTCGTGGTGAAGGTCGAAGAGCCTTTTCGGCGGGTGCTGATATATCTGAGTTTGCAACAGCGCGAAGTGGTTCAGCGGCGGAAACTTACAACCAGCTTAATCATCAAGCCTTTCTGGCTTTGGAAGATGTTGTGATTCCTACCATTGCAATGGTTCATGGCTATTGTCTTGGGGGCGGACTGGGGTTGGCGATGTCGTGTGATCTTCGTGTGTGCGATGAGCGCGCTCTTTTTGCCATTCCTGCAGCACGCCTGGGCATTGGGTATCATCCACGGTGGTTGCGTTCAATTCTTGCTGCCGTCTCTGGGCCACGTGCCAAAGAACTGCTGTTTACCGGAAATCGCTTTGACACAGACTGGGCGTTGAGGAGCGGCCTTATCAATGAAGTTGTGGTGGCTGATGAACTTGAAGATCATGTGCGTACAATGGCTAGTCAGATTTGTGCCAATGCTCCGTTGTCAATCAAGTCTGCAAAAAGATCCATTGACGCATTGGTGGCTAACCCAGCACTTGAAGACTTGACTTATCTGGAAACGTTGGTTGATGCGTGTTTTGAAAGTGAAGACTACAAAGAAGGACAGCGTGCCTTTATGGAAAAACGCAAACCTGAGTTTAAGGGCCTATGATATGCTGACTGTATGTCAAAGGGTCATCACTTATGTTTTTCCAGCGTTTTTGTTTTTGGGAATATGTTTTGCTACAGCAGCCCAGGCTCAAGTTTCTCTTTCAAATAAAGACAAGGAAAACTCTTCGGTAAGAAACGCAACGAATGAACGCAGCGTCGGTTCATTCAATGCTTCCAAAGTTGAAGGTCTTGATGTGCTGACTTCCGCTTTTGAAGCGTGTTTTCCCCAAAATGATTTGTCAGCGCGAAACGGGGAACGGTTTGTTATCAAGGGCAAACTAAAATTTGATCGACCTCCGAAAGATTTTGAAGCTTCTATTGGCGAACCTGTTCCGGCCGGTTTGAGAGGGGCAATTCGTCGTGTAATGGTAACGGATGGGCGCAAGCTCGTCGCTCTTACACTTGATATGTGCGAGCAGCGTGGTGAGATTTCAGGATATGACGGTGATATTTTCGATTATTTGAGAGAGAACAAAATCAAGGCCACCGTGTTTGCTGGTGGTAAGTGGATGCGCTCCCATGTGGTGCGCACCAAGCAGCTTATGGTGGACCCGCTTTTTGAGATTGCCAATCATGCGGAAGCGCATCGCAATCTGAGGGGGTTGTCGGGCAAGCGTTTGATGCGTGAGATTCTCGGGCCACAAAAGGCCTATGAAAATATTCGCTTGGCCTTACAAAAGAATATGTGTCTGGCAAAGTATCCTGAGGCTTTGCCGTTACTGCCGCCTCGTCTAGGCTTATTCCGGTTTCCGTTTGGCGCATGTAATAAGCGTTCATTGGATGCCGTGAACGATGCTGGATTACTTGCCATTCAATGGGATGTATCAACAGGTGATCCCACGCCTTCCATGTCGGCTCAGGCGATTTCGCGTCAAATCTTACGCAACGTTAAGCCTGGTTCCATCGTTATTGCACATGCCAATGGGCGTGGGGTGCATACAGCCAAAGGTTTGCCACTGGCTGTGTCTGAGCTTTTAAGGCGTGGTTATGAGTTTGTAACAGTGAGCGAGCTTTTGGCGGCTGGTCGACCCGTTATCACGACAACTTGTTATAACAGTCGGCCGGGAGATACGGATCAGTACGATCGCTTTATTGCAGGTAGGAAGCATAAGCGAAGCGCTGGGAGCGGTCGGTGAGTTTTGGCAAAGTATCTTCGAGCTTTTCGAAAACAGATCTTGGTCGATGTGGATTGGGACATGAGGTCTGTCTTATTTTGCTCAAACAGGATGATGGGAAACGGCTAGCTGAAGTATTTGCGGCAATGGATCCCTGGTCCGATTATGGCATTTCAACGGAGTTGCTCGAACAGTATCTTATGTTGATAGAGCCTGGGGCTCCTCGCCTTGGAATTGTGGTTGATGAGCGTGTTGTTGGTGCATGCGGTCTTAGGACCAATTGGTTGCGCGGGCCGTACCTTCAGTTTCTGGGCATTGAGCCTGATTTTCAACGTCGGGGTCTTGGCGGTCTGGTTCTTTCGTGGTTCGAACGAGAAGCACGAAGGGACGGATGTTCCAATCTCTGGGTGATGGTTTCTCAGATGAACCGCAAAGCGCGTCTCTTCTACGAGGCACACGGGTTTGCCAAAGAGTGTGAGATTTCAGACCTTGCGGTGATTGGGCGTGATGAAATTCTAATGCGCAAGAGGCTGAAGCCTGAGAACGCAGTATAATTTCTCAAGAGGGAGCCAAAGAACCCTTTGACAGGCTAACGCAGTTTGAAATTAGTTTCAGGTTTTGAGAAAAAGACTCCATTCAACGTTTAGGTTTTCTCGAGCCTTAAGGAGGTTTTTTTCCTGAAAAAAGTGATTATTTGTGGAAATATAAAGCCACGAGTGCATAGCAACAATTTCATAGTTCTGATTCGCGGGTACGCTGATTTTCTGTTGGTACCCTAGAGGCACGGTGAGAACGCAGGTTATCCTCATTCATTAACACATGCTGTTTCGTGAGCTAAAACGGGGGCCTGTGTATTTCCTGTCAATGATTATGGAAAGTTATTCGCAAAAGCATTGTTTGTGGGCCACATCACATGTGGCTGTGGTGTTGGGTTAAATGCAGGTCATATGGGAACTTTTTCTGGTTTGACATTTGCGCAACGCAAAAACTTTTTTTCTTGAAATTTTAGGTTGTGCTTCTCTAGTCTATTGGCAAGACGATGGAACATGCGTGCGTTGAAAAGCATGATGACACAACGTTGGGAGGCAACAATGACTCTTCAAATGCAAATTAACGTATTGGCTGCGGCTGTGTCGTTCGCATTTCTTACTGCAATCGTATTCGGAATGATTTGATAATTTCGTGTTTTCTGAAGATAGTTTGAAAACATGACTATATCCGAATGAAGTTTTGATGCAGTAATTTCAGAAAAGCAAATGAGGCTAGAAAAAATATTTAAATCGTCTGCTGGCGATTAAGTGGCCCCAAAAAAGCGATACTGAAAAAACAAATAAACGCGGAGCCTTAATTTGCTCCGCGTTTTTTATTTCTGAATGACCAAGGTTAAGCCACTTTGGCAGGCTCGTTTTTGGATGATGCTGGGTCGTAATTTAACACCGGTGCCAACCAGCGCTCGGCCTCCTGCAAAGTAAAACCCTTGCGTTTGGCATAGTCAGCCACTTGGTCGCGTTCGACCTTGCCAACACCGAAATAATGACTTTCTGGATGGGAAATATAGAGACCGGAAACGGATGAGCCAGGCCACATTGCATAGCTCTCTGTGAGTTTGATACCAATTTTGTTTTTTACGTCGAGGAGGCGCCAGAGTGTCTCTTTTTCAGTGTGATCTGGCTGGGCGGGATAACCAGGGGCGGGTCTGATGCCCTTGTAGTTTTCTGATATCAGTTCTTCACCGGTTAGATTTTCATCGGTAGCGTAACCCCAGAATTCCTTGCGGACACGCTGGTGCATGTGTTCGGCAAAGGCTTCAGCCAGTCGATCCGCCAGGGCCTTGAACATGATGCGTCCATAGTCGTCGGTTTTGTCAAAATATTTTTCAAGTGCTTGTTCTTCCCCGATACCGGTTGTGACCGCAAATCCTCCGACGTAGTCGTCTCGTTTGCTTTCTTTCGGGGCGATAAAATCTGCCAGAGCTGTGTGGGCCCTATTGCGATTTGGATCACGGGCCATCTGCTGGCGCAAAGTATGTAAGGTTGCCAATGAGGTGTGGCGTGGCTCACCCGTATAAAGTTCGATGTCATCGCCAATGCTGTTTGCAGGCCAAAACCCGATAACAGCATTTGCCGTCAGCCATTTTTCAGAAACAATGCGCTTTAGAAGTTGTTGGGCGTCGTCATAGAGTTTTTTGGCCTCTGCGCCAAACTTGTTGTCATCGAAGATAGCGGGATAGCGTCCTTTGAGTTCCCATGTTGAGAAAAATGGTGACCAGTCAATATACGGAACAAGTCTTGAAAGGTCGTAGTTTTCGAAAGCACGTGGGCCAAAAAATCCCGGCTTGGTGGGTTCATAGTCCTGCCAATTGATCTCAAATTTATTATCGCGAGCGATGCCGATAGATATGCGCTTTTTCTTCTGCTCTTTGGCAAGATAGTTTGTCCTTACTTTTTCGTATTCCGATTTTATGTTTGCGATGTAGTCTACTTGCGTATCGGGGGATAAAAGTTGAGAGACGACGCCAACGGCTCGGCTGGCATCGAGGACATGAATCGCCTGACTCTTGCTATAGTTGGGAGCGACTTTAACGGCAGTGTGCACACGACTGGTTGTGGCTCCGCCTATGAGCAGCGGGCAATTCATACCTTCGCGCTCCATCTCAGATGCCATGAACGACATTTCATCAAGGGAAGGAGTGATCAATCCAGATAACCCGACAATGTCGACGTTTTCTTTTTTTGCAGTTTCAATAATTTTTGAAGCGGGTACCATTACACCCAGATCAATAACCTCATAGTTGTTACACTGCAAAACAACGCCGACAATATTTTTTCCGATATCGTGAACGTCTCCTTTAACTGTGGCCATGAGGATCTTTCCAGCTGCTTTGCCCAGGCTCTCGCCTGCGGCTTCTTTCTCTGCTTCCATATAAGGGTTCAGGTAAGCGACGGCTTGTTTCATGACGCGTGCTGATTTGACGACCTGTGGCAAGAACATCTTGCCAGCTCCAAACAAGTCCCCCACCACGTTCATGCCAGCCATCAACGGACCTTCGATCACATGCAAAGGTCGCTCAGCCTTAGCGCGTGCTTCTTCGGTATCCTCCTCGATGAAATCGGTAATGCCGTGGACAAGTGAGTGCGTCAGACGCTCCTCGACTGTTGCCTTGCGCCAGGTGAGGTCTTTGACGCTTTTCTTAGGGCCACCCTCGCCCTTAAAGTCGGCTGCGGCTTCAAGCAGACGGTCTGTGGCATCATCTCTGCGGTTGAGGATCACATCTTCGACTAAATCCCTGAGGGTTTTTGGAATGTCATCATAGAGTGTCAGCTGGCCGGCATTGACGATGCCCATGTCCATGCCGGCTTTGATGGCGTGAAACAGGAAAACCGAGTGCATGGCCTGTCTGACGGTTTCATTGCCGCGAAAAGAAAATGACAAGTTGGAGAGGCCGCCGGAGACATGAACGAGCGGCATCTTCTGCTTGATTTGTCGGGTGGCTTCGATGAAGGCAATACCATAGGCATTGTGCTCTTCTATGCCCGTTGCGACGGCGAAGATGTTGGGATCAAAGATGATGTCTTCGGGAGGGAAACCAACTTCTTTGGTCAAAAGCTCATAGGCGCGTTCGCAGATGGATACTTTACGCTCGATGGTGTCAGCCTGGCCTTGCTCGTCGAATGCCATCACTACGACGGCGGCACCGTAGCGCAGAACCTTGCGGGCTTGTTCCATGAAAGCCTGTTCGCCCTCCTTCATGGATATGGAATTGACGATGGATTTGCCTTGCACGCACTTCAGGCCGACTTCAATGACGCTCCATTTGGAACTGTCGATCATGATGGGGACGCGTGAGATGTCGGGTTCTGAGGCGATGAGGTTGAGGAATGTTTCCATTGCCTTTTCGCTATCCAGCAAGCCTTCGTCCATATTGACGTCGATTATCGCGGCTCCGTTTTCAACCTGAGAGCGCGCCACGGAAAGAGCGGCCTGGTAATCGTTCGCCTCGATCAGCTTGCGAAACTTTGCAGAACCGGTGACGTTGGTTCGCTCGCCGACATTGATAAATTGCATTGCAGCACTTGTTTCGCTCATGATCTGTTTAACGGCTTTATTTGTTCTAGCCGCCCCTTAAACCTGTTTGATGTATGTGCGCGCCTGAAAGGCGCTAGTTGTTGTAGATCAAGACTAGAGTTCGTTCTTTCTACTCTTTTGGCTTCTTTGTTGCCTAGCCGTGAACAAATGGCTCCAAGCCTGAGAGGCGCATTTTTGGTTCGATGGACGGCACCTTTCTTGGTGGGTACTTGGAGACCTGCTTGGCAATTTGCGCAATGTGGTCGGGCGTAGAGCCACAGCATCCGCCAACTAAATTGATGATTCCATCTTTTGCCCACGGTTCGATCTGGTCCGCCATGTCAGTTGGACCTTCGTCATATTCTCCCATGGCGTTTGGTAAGCCGGCGTTGGGATAAGCGGATATACGAACGTCGGCAATTTTGGAAAGGTCCATCAGATAGGGACGCATTGGGGAAGCTCCCAGGGCGCAATTCAATCCTATGGAGAAGGGTTTCAAATGGCGCATGGAGTACCAAAACGCTTCAGCAGTTTGTCCGGAAAGTGTGCGGCCGGACGCATCTGTAATGGTACCTGAAATCATAATTGGAAGTTCCAGGTCTTTTTCCTCGAAGACTTCCAGGACCGCAAAGCCTGCAGCCTTGGCATTGAGTGTGTCAAATATTGTTTCGATCATAATAATGTCGACACCACCTTCGATTAGACCACGCACCTGTTCAGCGTAGGCTTGCCGCAATTCATCAAATGACGTGTTGCGGTAGCCAGGATCTTCAACTCGCGGTGATATGGAGGCAGTGCGGTTGGTTGGACCGACTGCTCCGGCGACAAAGCGTGGTTTGTCGGGGGTCTTTCTTGTCCAGATATCCGCGGCTGCGCGTGCTAATTTTGCAGCTTCAAGATTGATTTCATGGGAAATCTCTTCCATGCCGTAATCGGCCATGGAGATGACTTGAGCGTTAAATGTATTGGTCTCAATAATATCAGCACCAGCCTTCAAGTAGAGTTCATGGATGTGTTGGATGATCTTGGGCTGGGTTAGAACAAGCAGGTCATTGTTACCTTTGACGTCTTGTTTCCAATCTGCAAAACGGTCTGCCCGATAATCTTTTTCTTCCAATTTGTGAAGCTGTATCATTGTGCCCATGGCGCCGTCGATGATCAAAATGCGTTCTAGAGCGGCTTTCTCCAGGGATTCATAGCTTGCGATCTTCTTCATTAGGTTTCACTTTTTAAGTGTTGGTTTGCTGATAAAGGGACAGACACTTGTGATTGTCGGTTCCCTTGCTGTTATGTCGTCTCTTGCAAGTCTATCTCATACCTCAAGAGGCACGCTGTTGTTCCAAGGGCGCTGTCTTGAGTGGGCGCAGGCCCAAGAGGTGACAAATGGCATAGACGAGGTTTGGACGGTTGAGTGTGTAGAAGTGGAAGCTGTGAACACCTTCATCAACCAGTTCCATGCATTGCTCGGTTGCGATGGCGGCAGCGACGAGGTGGCGCGTGTTCTCGTCGTCGTCAAGGCCTTCAAAACGGCGGGCAAGCCAAGCGGGGACGCTGGCGCCGGTTCGTGTGGCAAAACTGGCAACTTGACGGAAATTATGGATTGGTACAATGCCGGGAATGATGGGCACCCAGATGCCGGCGGCACGAGCTTGTTCTAAGAAACGCAAGAAGTGTATGTTGTCGAAGGTAAACTGGGTGATGACTCGGTCGGCGCCCGCATCCACTTTGGCTTTCAGATTTTCGATGTCCGCCTTCAGGCTTGGACTCTCAGGATGCTTTTCAGGATACCCGGCAACTGAAATTTCGAAGTTGTTTATTTTTTTCAAGCCTGCAACAAGTTCCGCGGCGTTTGCGTAGCCTCCCGGAAACGGGGTGTATTGTTGGCCGACACCTGCTGCTGGGTCTCCGCGCAAGGCAACGATGTGACGTACGCCTGCATCCCAATAAGTCTGGGCCACTTGGTCGACTTCTTCCTTGAGGGCATCGACACAGGTCAAATGAGCCGCCGGGCGCAGAGCGGTTTCCTTTAGAATGCGGGTGACGGTATTGTGTGTACGCTCGCGAGTGGAGCCACCTGCCCCATAGGTTACGGAAACGAATTCCGGACATAAAGGACCCAACCGATTGATAGCTGCCCACAGGTCGTTTGCCATCTTATCGTTTTTGGGCGGGAAAAACTCAAAAGAGACATTGATATCTCCTGCGCCCAGGAGAAGGCTCTTGCGTTGTCGGTTCTCGGGCATCAGGTGGTTTCCTCAAGTGGTTTTATTTCGTTGGAAGTTGTCTGTTGAATTTCAGTTTTTGGTCGACGCATGCCTTTCCACAATGAAACAGTCAGGGTTTGCGCGTCTTTACCGTTTTTAGGCGATAGATCGCATGCGGCGGTGGGCTCGATATTCGCGTCGCTCAACCAGCCTTCAATTGTTGAATGGGAAAATCCCAGTCTTACATGAGCGTGGTTCTCTCGTAGGAATTCCAGTTCATGAGGAGCGAAGTCGACGATCAAGAGTTGTCCGCCGGGTTTTAAAATTCTGGCGGCTTCGGTTATGGCGCATGAAGGATCGTTGAGGTAATGCAAAACCTGATGCACGCATACGGCATCGGCCATATTATCGGGAAGTGGCAGGTTGTAGATGTCTGCGTGGCGCATCTGGATGTGGTGTTGCCCGGCGCTTTCAAGTTTTGAACGGGCGTAACTTAGCATCGTATTGTTGACATCGATGCCGATACCCGCCTCAAAGGTCGAGGAAAATAACTCTAAAACCCGCCCTGTGCCCGATCCCAGATCGACAAATTGTTGAAAAGGCCCTCGACCCAACAGTTCGCGCATCTTGGTTTCAACTTCGTGCTCGGACACGTGAAGTGATCTTATGCTGTCCCAGTGGGCGGCATGGGAGCGGAAATAGGCTTGTGCGGCTTCTTCGCGAGCGTGCCGGAGTTCATTTACGCGGCGTTTGTCGCGTATCAGGACCGGATCATCTTTGTTGATACTTTCTAAAAGTCTTAGTGAAAGCCGGCCACCGACGGATCGCTCTGAGATATGGAAATAAACCCAACTTCCCTCTCGAAAGCGCTCAACCAACCCAGCTTCGCTGAGCAATTTTAGGTGTCGGCTGAGGCGGGGTTGGCTTTGACCCAGGATCTGGGTGAGGTCTTTGACGTTCAGTTCTCCATCTCGCAACAAAACGAGGATGCGCAAACGCGTGGGCTCTGCGACAGCTTTTAGGGCTGTAACAAGGTTGTCGGTATCCAATTGGCCATATGTGAGAGGATCTGAAAGCATCAGCTATACATATAAAGATATCTTTATGTGTCAAGTCACCTCAGACCTTGTTTCTTTATTTTCGGCTTTCGGAGCCTTTTCGAGGTGAATTTGTCTGGTTTCAGCGTCGGATCTCATGTTTTTAGAAAATAATCAGACTTGGACTTGCAAAGGGTTTTGCTTAGGCGCTGGTTAACCGTGTTCATTTAGTATGTTCTGGATCATATATTAATCAAATATATCCGGGGCTTAAATGCGAATCAGCAATATAGATTCAGTCATCACTTCCGAAAATACGCCATCTTCTGGGATGCGAATTGAGCAGCGTGCTTCTGTTTCCTCTGCAATTGTATTTTTGCTAATTTTACTACCAGCGATTGCGATTGCGTTGACGCCTGTTGTGTTGCTGGGCGGTCTGGCAATTACTGATTTGGGGATGAGAGCTGCACTTTTTGAAAAAGCCGGCTCGGCTTTGATGGTTGTTCTTGGTTTGAGCCTATGGGCGGCTTTATGGAGTGTTCCGGCTTGGCGGTTTTTGAGGCAGCTTGGGGCCAAACGCCAGGTTGAAATTGTCGATGGTCGTGTGGGCGTCACGGACCGGAGTTTGTTTGGAAAGCGCACATGGTCTTGTTTGCTCAGTGAATTTAACGGCATTTCGCACAATGTGCGGACCACTTTGTCTGGTTTTCATCATGAGCTTGTTTTGGTTCATGATAATGCTTCCATGAACGTGCTTGTTCATATTGCACCTAAGATTTGCGAGGCCGAAACACTAAGATTTTCTCGTTATTTCAGGCAACAGATGGTTGCCGGCTTTGAAACTTCGATAGAGACTGAAACCAAGACACGGAAAGTGGCTTCGCGCTCAGCCTTGGAACTTAAGCCAGTGGCTGCCTAATTTCTGAGCTTGCTCTATCTAAAAGCCTCTTTGTGTCACCCTTAGTATTTGTGGCCTTTTCAACAATGAAGACAATTATTTGCCTTCACTCTGCCACTGATGGCTACTAAAAACACGCCATTGGTTTCAGGGGCCACGTATTTTCAGGAATTTATCCTGTTGCACATTTAACGGCGTGTTCTGATGAGTTGTTTCCCCCTTTG
>JAJRZC010000189.1 GCA_024275435.1 Alphaproteobacteria bacterium | reverse complement strand
AGAAGATTGATTTCATCCTCCGCAACATCTTGGCGTGGGTTCAAATCGGAAAGGTAAAGATCGCCAAGGTCAAAATATGCGATTGCAGGGGTTTCGATGGCGGTGATGTCAGAGTGCTTAGTCATAAGTAACGTCCTTTATGTGGTGCAGCCTTTGAGGTATATTCCCCAATGGGCTGTGAGTTTTTGAAAAGCGCTTTAGCGCGCCCTTCTGAAACTCTGGCCCTCGCCGAGAGTGGGGGGTGCAACTGCAAGGAATATCGACAGGGAGCGGTGCGGGCAGGCGGCGCAGCCGACCACACGGCCCTGCCTATTTTGCTTGCGGGCGTGGGGGGCGAAGCCCCTGAAAATGCCCGCTAGGGCCAAGAATGGTGTAAAATGCCACATAGTTTGCGGCCTACGCGCCACTATTTTGGATTTCAGGACAGATAGATTGGATTTGGCTTGGGTATTGCTGAGCCATATGTACAATCAAGTTCATAAATCAGATGAACTGGGCGGAATTTGGTTGAGGGCAGCTTCCGGGTCCATTCACAGAGAATTTCGGCCGTTGTGCGGGACCGGCTTTGAACTTGCATTGTGAAGTGGCTCTCATATAGTCAACTGATGTCAAAAAATGGGACAAAATCCAAAAAGCATCACTACGTGCCGCAGGCCCAGCTACGTCACTTCGCGTGTGATGCAAGGCGTAAAACGATTTGGGTTTTTGACAAGAGTACCAGTCGTTCATGGCCGGGTGCTATCGGAGACACTGGTTCAGAAAATCACTTCAACACAGTTGAACTCAACACTGGACGGTGGAATTTCGAATATATCTTTCAAGATGTGGATGATCGTTCAGCCCAGCTCATTTCAAAAATCATTGAACAGAAGTCGGTTGCTTGGATTGTGGAAAATGACCGAACTGCGCTGTTCGATCTATTCGCAACCCAAATACTACGCACACATTTCACGCGCATTTCGCCTCTGCATATAGCGAAAGAGATACGCGGAATTATTTCTTCGCTGGGTTGCAACCCCGACGACGATCCGGATTTGGCGATACCAAGCGATTCTTCGCTACGTCTCGGTGCTGTAAAATCGTTTCTGGATAGAGAGGAAATCACTCGCTCAATGGCCCGCCTGATACCAGCTCTGTTCGCGGCAGGAACCGGTCAACAGTTTGTCTTGTCTGACCATCCGGTCACGATCACTAACGCATTGCCCTATGGTGATGCTGGTCTGGATTGCCATGGCATAATGGTGCTCCTCCCAATTTCACCGAAGTTTGCAGTTGTACTCGTGTGCCCAACGGTTATTGAGCGTTACATGGCAATCGACCAGGTTGGACTGGAAACTGAGCAACGTGCTCGTATGGAGCGCTACCGTGATGGTTTCCGCCTCAGAACCCCTATCGAAATTCAAGCTACGGAGTTGTCTGGGTGGAATAACCGACAAGTGGGGCAAAGCGCCCGTTTTCTCTACTCGGCTACTGACGGCTTTAAATTTGCCCGCGATATACTTGACGGAAATCCCGAGCTTCGGCACGTCAAAACCCACGTGCATTTAGGGAAGATGGGCAGCCCACCACCCCGCCGGAACGGGATGCCCGAAGGCCTCCATTTGGTAATCCAAGGTGTTGACGATCACTGCATGTGGCAGATTGAGGAAATTGACAAGTCGGGAGAGGGTTTGACGGCACGGACCAAAAATATTGGGCTTCTTGGTTTGGTAGCACAGGATGCTAGAGATATCAGGGTGGAACTATATGATAATGGCCTTGCTATTAAATCGATGTCAGCGGCAACGATCGAGCGATTTGGCAATCCGCCTGAAGGTTGGTTTCGTGTTGTTCATAGTGATAGTTCTCTGAGAGCATTAATGAAGAAGATTGGCATGAAATCCAGTAGTTGATGACGGTGCTTCAGTTATCGAAATGTGTGTGCTTTAGTCATATCACGCCCCGGCCTTATCACTATTTTGGTATTGACAGCGAAAAACTGTTTGCCCGCCCACCCCTGGCCAACAAAGCTTTTTGTTGTAGGCATGCGTGGTCACTCCTATACTTTGAGAAGTTTTAAGATGGTTCGAGTTTGCCACGCAATTTGTGAAAGATGACGATGAAAGAACCCACTATTAATCGCCGTCTTAGCGGCATAAATGCTGAAGGTAAAAAGGTTGAGCTATCCAAGTCCGATCTTATAGGCCGGAGAGAGCCAACTGTTGTTTTGGGCGACGCAGGGATGGGCAAGACGACCCTCCTCAAACAAATTGAATTAGAAGGCGGATTCACGTTTGTACATGCGAGGCGTCTTGTTCGTTCACCCAATCCGTTAGCACTTCTTGGTGATGCAACAACGCTCGTCATAGATGCTCTGGACGAACTGACGGTTCAAAATGAGGGAGACGGCGTCGATGCTGTACTTTCTAAATTGGAAGAAGCTGGATCCCCCAATTTCATTCTTGCCTGTAGGGCGGCAGATTGGAGGAGCGCAACAAGCACTCAGGCTGTTGTAGATACTTATGGAAATGAGCCGTTAGAGCTGTTTTTAGAGCCAATTAGCCGCGATGAAGCTCTGCAATTATTAACACAAGACGTAGGAGGAGGCCGAGCAGCGCATGTTATCGACCATTTTGAACAGTATGGACTTGAGGGGCTGTTTGGTAATCCTCAAACACTGAACCTTATCATTGCTGTTGCTCAAGAGCAGAATTTACCAAAGTCACGGGCCGCTCTTTTTAAGCTTTCTACAAAGCGACTTTGGGCCGAACATAGTAACAAAAAGCAAGATTCTTCCCTTTCGCAGCTAAATGAGAGCCAAGCACTCGACGCTGCTGGGAGTGTGTTCGCAGCGCTGATTTTGGCCGGTAAAAGAGCTGTTTCTCGATTGCCCAATCGCGCCCTCGACGCAAACGACATTTCCATCGTTGAAATAAGTGAACTCATGCCAAAGGACAAAATAGATGCCGTTCTTGAAAGCCGATTGTTTTCAAGTAATATTGAAGGCAGCCCAGACCGCTTTGGATACACCCATAGAAGTGTCGGCGAGTTCTTGGCCGCGCGCTGGTTGGCGAAACGTGCCAATACAGAAAGAAAGCGACGCCGGCTCCTGAAGGTTTTTCAGGGGCACAGCCACGTTCCTGCAAGCCTTCGTGGCGTTCACGCTTGGCTTGCACTTGACCCTCGCTTTGCGTTGGAGGTCATTGAGTTTGATCCGATGGGCGTTGTGGAATATGGCGATACTGATGAGCTTTCAGATGAGCAGGCGCGCGCGCTACTATCGTCTCTGTACGATCTGGGTCTGCGTAACCCGCGTAGCCACGACTTTCAAAATAGACACTCTATTCGGGGTGTCGCGAAGCGTTCATTGTGTGCGGAAATTGAAAGCTTAGTTACAGACGAGGCAACCCCCTTTCCTTTACGCGCTATTTTATTGAACTCAATAATTGGATCAGACGTTGCAAAAGAGCTAGCAGAACCACTCGAAAAGCTTGTTCTCTCCCCAAAAAAGTCATTCTATGAGCGGCGTGCTGCTGGAGATGCGATTGCTAATTTATCAGATGGCCATATTGACTGGGCGCGCATTTTCTCGAAACTCCATCACATGGCGGATGAAAGCTCACTTAGACTTGCGATAGAGCTTTTACCGGGTGTTTCGTTTAAGGGCCCAACAGATGAGATGATCGTAGAATTGATCGTGGCATTTAGCGGTCTAAGCGTTTGTGAATATCCCCGAACAGAAAAAACACGTTTGGCCGGTGTTTTCTGGCGTTTGGAAAGAGAACTTCCAGATGAACGCATCGAGTCGGTCCTTGATCTATTAACAGACTATCTGGATGCCTTGCTAAGCAAAGACTACGATGTATTTGAAAATGCTGATGCCATCACTCTTGTCTATACCCTCACCGAAAGGAAGCTGGCATTTGGGCAAGTGGATCCTCTGAAGGTATGGCATTGGCTATCTACCGTTGGAGAGTTTCGCGTTATTCATGACAGTTCTTTAAAGGCCATTTCTGATTGGCTGAAAAGCAACGAAAGCGCGAGAAGAAAAATTCAGCGCTTTGCGCTACTCGAAGAGCCAGGCTCTGAGAACGTTTGGATGCGTGGTTGGCGCCTTAGTGATAGAATAAACGGCCTTTATCCTGATGAATCTGATATAGCTGAGCTTCTCAACTTTCTTGACCCCTCTGCGGAATCTTTTAGGGATAACTGGCAAGATCTTGTTCGCCTTTGCTCCCACGATGATGAGCACGGGACAATTGTTCGCGATGTTGCTGCCCGCTTCGCGACCACGGGAGAAGATCGTGAATTTCTCAAACGGCTCACTAATCCTGAAGTGCCGGATTGGCAAATAGAGCAGGATAAACGCGATAAAAAACGCAAAAAAGAGCAGCAGGAATCATGGGAACAGCATAGAATTAATTTCCTTGAGCATATTGATGAGCTTCGCGACGGAAAATTTGGTGAAGTCGTTAACCCCGCAAAAGCCTATCTGAATCTCTATTCTGATATGGGCGATAATGTGCCCGCTCACGAGCGGATAGAGCAATGGTTGGGTTTCGAGCTGCAAGAAGCGGCCTTTCAGGGCTTTGAGGTTTTTCTGATGGACCCGAACTCAAAACCATCTGCCGCTGAAATTGCTGAATCTTTCGCAGAAAGTAGGCGTTGGGACGCTGCCTATATTTTCGTTGCAGCAGTTGCCGAAAGAGTTCGCAATCGAATACCGCTTGATGATTTGACAGATGATCGTCTACTCACAGTATTTCTTGAAATCCGTTTTACCTCAATTCTGGATCACGCCAGTATTGATCATGTTTCCGAGGCGGTAAGAAATGAGCTAAAAAGGCGGCCCGGCCTTTGGGAAGAATTCTGGCGTTTAAGAATTGAACCGCAATTGGACGCGAAGAAAGACCATGTTGAGGGCCTCTACGAACTTGTTCACGATGCTGATCAATCACAAATGGCAGTAGACTTAGCGGTCGATTGGCTTGATCGTTATCCTGATATGTCTAGGGTTTCGGAAATAGAATTAATTGATTGCCTGATTTCAACTGAAAGCTTCGATTTCCTTCGAGAATTCATAGCAAAGCGCCGAGTGCGCGGGAGCTCTGATGAGGAGCGGCACTTGCTTTGGGATTCTGTGTCTTTCCTTGTCGATTTCGAGAAAGAACATACAAATATTGAAAAGAAACGCGGTAGCGATCCAAATTTTTTATGGCATTTGCGGTCTCGTTTAGGTGGTCGTCACGATGAGGGCCTACCAGCCCCCCTTTCTTCGGCGCAATTGGCATGGATTATTAGAGTTTTTCGATCAAAGTGGCCGCATGAATCACATCCAACTGGGTCGACAACGGGCGATTCTAACCCTTGGGACGCGGCTGCGTTCATCGGTGCTGTAATCAACCGACTGGGTAACAAGACAACCACCGAAGCTATGGATGAGCTGTCTGCGTTGTGTGATGCACCTGAAGACAGTTACACTGGCAACTTGAAAAGAGTTTTTAACGAACAACGCCGAAAGGTGGTTGAAAAAAACTATACTCCGCCAACAATTGCCGAAATTTCTGGTGTTTTAAACGATGGCCCACCAGATTCAGCAGCTCAGCTTCAGGCCATTATTCTTGAGGAACTGAGGGCTGCCCAAGATAAGATCCGCTCTCACCCAGCTGATTGGTATTCAGATTTTTTTGATCATGGTATTCCCAAAGATGAAGAAGCTTGCCGAGATACGTTGATTAAAATGCTGGGTGACTATCCCTCTGGCATTCAGTGCGCGCCCGAAGGCCACCTGGCAAATGATAAGCGTACTGATATCGTTTGTACAATTGGCGAACTAATGTTGCCAATTGAAGTCAAAGGCCAATGGCACAAAGACCTATGGCATGCCGCTGATACACAGCTAGACCGTCTCTATAGCAATGATTGGCGTGCTGACCATAAAGGAATTTACCTTGTGTTCTGGTTTGGTGAAGACGTAGCAGACAACAAAAAACTTAAGCCCCCTGAAAAAGGAACAGCACGTCCGTCTACAGCTGACGAGCTTCGGAAAACACTCATCGAAAAAAGCAAAGCCGCCGCGCGCGGCCACATTGAGATTGTTGT
>JAJRZC010000188.1 GCA_024275435.1 Alphaproteobacteria bacterium | reverse complement strand
CTGAGTGGAAGGGCCATCGCTCAACGGATAAAAGGTACGCCGGGGATAACAGGCTGATGATTCCCAAGAGTCCATATCGACGGAATCGTTTGGCACCTCGATGTCGGCTCATCTCATCCTGGGGCTGGAGCAGGTCCCAAGGGTATGGCTGTTCGCCATTTAAAGAGGTACGTGAGCTGGGTTCAGAACGTCGCGAGACAGTTCGGTCCCTATCTGCCGTAGGTGTTGGAGAATTGAGAGGATCTGTCCCTAGTACGAGAGGACCGGGATGGACATACCTCTGGTGGACCTGTTGTCGCGCCAGCGGCATAGCAGGGTAGCTATGTATGGAAGGGATAACCGCTGAAAGCATCTAAGCGGGAAACCCACCTCGAAACGAGTTCTCCCTTGAGAGTCGTGGAAGACCACCACGTTGATAGGCCGGGTGTGGAAGTGTGGCAACACATGGAGCTTACCGGTACTAATAACTCGATTGGCTTGATTGCTCTCATTTAGCAATGCCCATCAAGATCAGAATTTTTTCACGCCACTGACATATAAAATCAGTGGCGCCCATCAACACGTTTCCGCTGACCTGGTGGCTATGGCGGAGCGGCTGCACCCGATCCCATTCCGAACTCGGCCGTGAAACGCTCCAGCGCCGATGGTACTTTGTCTTAAGGCACGGGAGAGTAGGTCGTTGCCAGGTCTGCCGAAACGTGATGATGTATAGAACGAACCAAGATAGATCCCCTCTTCAAGATGCCAAGTATCACAAAAACGCCCGCAGGCCATAACCAGCCCGCGGGCGTTTTCGCGTTTTTTATTCATGGTAAAATAACTTGCTCACCGATTCCCGGCAAACAACCGGGAACGTTGGCCGCAGACCTTATTCGATTTGTTTTATGGAGCTTGCGATAGGCGTAAAAATGGATGAAAGCGAAGTGCTGGTGGACCGTTACTTAAATAACCTCGGCCACTCCCCGACTTACGAGCCCGACGGAAACATTCCGCCTGACTTTCTCCTGGAAGATGGCAAAACAGCGATAGAGGTCAGGCGTCTCAACCAGAATTTCAACGACGGTCAGGCTTCAAAAGGCCTTGAGGAAGTCTCGATTAGTCTTGATCAGAAAATGAAAGAACTTCTGAACGGTCGTGGTCCTCCAACCGAACGTGTCGCCTGGACCGTTTCCTATAAATTTCACAGGCCTCTTCCAGAATGGAAGACAATAAAACGCGAAGTAGAGGCAGCGATTGCAGGCTTTGATGCCAATCCGAAACAGCGGACCGATTGGGTTTCCGTCGTAGAGAACTTCCATATAAAGTTTCTCCGGAATACAAGTGCTCAAACGAAGAAGTATTGTTTCCGTCCCGGGTTAGATTTTGATCGCGGCGGGTTTACTGTTTCTGAAATCATTGACAACCTTGAGCTTTGTGTAGCGGAGAAGACCCAAAAGGTCTCTCCGTACCGGGCCAAATATCCGAACTGGTGGCTTATTTTTGTAGATCATATCGGGCGTTCCTTGAGTGAGTATGATAAAAAACAACTGAGCGACGCTTACTCCCGTCCCAATGCGTGGGATAAAATCATTCTGATTGATACTATGGATATTACAAATGTCACTGAGCTATAGATCATACCCGCGCGCCAAAGCGTCCGCCAGCCGCTTGCCGTAAAACGTCACCGAAGTTGGCCCCGCGTCACGCGGTGCCTTGAACGTTAGTTTCACATAACTGGACCACAAGATTTCAGATCGCTTAAAATCCTGCACCACGTGCCATGGAATCAAAATGGGCGCATGCCCCACGCGAAACAGCAAGATGGGCCGCATATAAATTCCGTTCCGCGAAACAATAACATTCAGAACGTTATTATAGTTCGCAAACCTGCCAAACCGCGCACTGACCCAACCAAACGTTTCGCCCTCCTGCGGCGGCGTCTGCGGTCCGGGAAAGCTGCGCGCCAGACTTACCCATCCGCCAACGCGTGAAATCAGCAGGACAATCGCCATCCAAAACAGCGGGAATAAAACGATAAACCCGGCCAGGATGGCGAGAAAAATGTACCCGTCTTGCATCATGTTCCTACGACCCAGAGTTTTGATTGTTGGTAAGTGGCAACTTGAAAAAGGGAGCCGTAGCATTGCAGCTATGGGAAGGTGGGCTCAGATTGCGTTACCCTCAGATTGTGTAACCCAGAGCCCACCACCCTTGAAACACTACTTGATATACGAAAGATACCTGTTCGACACCCAGCCCTTCTGGTCCGCATAAGAGATGGCGCACCAGTTAACAATGCACTTTCCGGTCTTCACAACGCACCCTGACCCGCTGGGAATTTGGCCCACGATATTGTAGTGCGGACCCGGTCCGGAGCGAATATTCAAAACGTCGCCAGCAGCAACACGCGAAACCTTCCACGTCCCGCAACACGCACACGCCATTGACGGAGAACTCCCCAAGGCCAGGAGTGGAACCATCAAAATTGCTAAAAGTGCAGGCTTGAACATAAGGTCGTCCCTCCATGAAAAACGCGAGCAGTAATGCCGCCCGCAAATGCTAGGAACATCCTCTAAAGCTAAAAGATGACCATCACGTGCGCACCCCATAAGCTTTCATTCGTGCCGGCGAAATAAAAAAACACCCCACCTCACCCCTTCACGTTCACCACCTGGCACAACGTGTGTACCACCTCGATCAAGTCCCCCTGCGCGGCAATCACCGCTGAGATATCTTTATAAGCCGCCGGGCTCTCGTCGAGAATGTCCTTGTCTTTGCGGCACTCGATCCCCTCAGTGGCCAACCGGAGATCCTTGAGCGTGATCCACCGTTTCGCATCCGCACGCGAATGCCCACCCAACATCAACAGCGAGCGTCACCCACTGCCCCAGACAAAACACCTTTGACATATCGTTCATCGTCGATATACGATTAAGCTATGTCAAACAAACCAAACTTGGAAAAGTACGAACCGCTCGCCGAGGCCTGCAAGGCGCTATCGCATCCCGCACGACTGGCAATTTTGCAGCGCTTAGCCGAGCAGGGAACTTGCATATGCGGCGAGATCGTTGACGTCATGCCGCTCTCGCAAGCAAGCGTGTCGCAGCATCTGAAAGTATTGAAACAGGCTGGGTTGATCACCGGCACGATCGAAGGCCCCCGGACTTGTTATTGCATCGACACAAAAGCGATCGCGCGTTTGCGCAAAAGTACCGAGGCGCTTTTCGGGAAGCTCGAGTCTTGTTGTTGAAAGGAAAAAACATGTCAAAGGCAGAACAAAGTCTCCGCGAGTCGGTGCGTAAGAAATATGCCGAAATAGCAACCGCCGGTGATAGTTGTTGCGGCCCGACGTGCTGCAGTACGAATCAGTCCGAAACGGGCGAGTTCAGCATTATTGGCGATGCCTACGATGGCGTCGACGGATACGTCGCCAATGCCGACCTAGGCCTTGGCTGCGGGTTGCCGGTTGAGTATGCCGGACTAGAGCCCGGCGATACCGTTCTCGACCTTGGCGCAGGCGCAGGGCTGGATTCTTTTGTTGCGCGTCGTGAGGTCGGCGAGACGGGTCAAATTATTGGTGTCGATATGACGCCGGAAATGATCCATAAAGCGCGCGAAAATACCGACACCCTGGGCTATACGAATGTCGAATTCCGGCTCGGAGAAATCGAAAGCCTGCCGGTGGAGTCCGATAGTATTGACGTCGCAATTTCCAACTGTGTCCTCAATCTGGTCCCCAACAAGAAAACCGCCTTTGACGAAATCTACCGCACCTTGAAGCCGGGTGGCCATTTCTGCATTTCAGATATCGTTGCGTCACAGGCCTTGCCGGATTGGACCATGAAGGTCGCCGAGCTCTATGTTGGATGCGTGGCCGGTGCGATGCCTAAAGACAAATACCTGGAGCTGATTTCACACGCCGGGTTTGAAAACGTAGAAATAAAAGCTGAGCGCCGCATTGATATTCCAGATGACGTCATTGCGGAACTTGCAACTGAAAAGCAGATCAGCGCCGCCAGGGCTAGCGACCTGCACGTTGTTTCGGTAACCATCACCGGCCGCAAACCGCGCGTGATCAGTGTAAGCTAGCAGACGTGATATCCAGCCCGGATGATGCGCGCCCGCGTCAGCCTGCGGGAAATGAACCAAGTCGTTCAGATGTGTTCGCCGAGTAAGTGACGCACAACTCAACGACAATCCTTCACAATCACCCCTTCACGTTCACCACTTGGCGCAACGTGTGTACCACCTCGATCAAGTCCCCCTGCGCGGCAATCACCGCTGAGATATCTTTATAAGCCGCCGGGCTCTCATCGAGAATGTCCTTGTCTTTGCGGCACTCGATCCCCTCAGTGGCCAACCGGTGATCCTTGAGCGTGATCCGCCGTTTCGCTT
>JAJRZC010000187.1 GCA_024275435.1 Alphaproteobacteria bacterium | reverse complement strand
TAAGCGCCCAATGAACCCCATCTTCTCAGCGAGGGCCAGTGCTGCCATGCTCGGCCGGGTATCCGAGACCCCGGCTGGAGGAACGAGATGGCCCCCACGACTTACCGACGCACCGGGAGGAGGCCCTGGCGCAGCTCGAAGCGGAGCTTGCGGCCCTGGGGACCTTGCGGGAGAGCCCCACACGAAGCGCGCGTGCGCGCTTCGTGCGAGCCGGCGCTACGGGAAGTACCCGAGGCAGACGCAGGGGGGCCGGCTGGTGATCTCGCGGGAAGCGGTACGGGCCGAAGAGAGCCTCGACGGGAAGTTCGTGGTGCACACGAACGACGACACCCTGCCGGCCGAGGACCTGGCGCTGGGCTACAAGCAGTTGATGCGGGTGGAAGAGGCCTGGCAGACGGTGAAGAGCGGGCTTCGGCTTCGGCCCGTGTATCACCGGGCGGAGCACCGGATCCGGGCGCACGTGGCGCTGGCGGTGCTGGCGCTTTTGTTGGAGCAGGTGGCCGAGCACACCTGCGCGGACACGTGGCGCAACATCCGCGGCGACCTGAAGCAGATCAAACTGGCCCAATTGTCGAGCCCTCACGGAGAGGTGTGGCAGGTGACGGAGCCGCGGCAACCCGCACTGAAGCGACTGAAATCACTACAGATCAAGAAACCACCCCCAGTGCTGCGAATGGCCTGAGGGCCTACATACATGCCGGAAGAACGCCCTTCGGGCTAACCACCCGAAGTGTCTCGTTTTTCCGGCTTTCTTGTGCCTAGGCGGTGTCAAACTCGGGTTTCATCACAGCACCTGTTGAGTGAGTTCCAGACAGGTGCGAGGATATCACAAAAAAGCTAATAATTACAAGGTGTTACGATATTCAAAACAACAAAAAACCGTTGTTGGGCTCACGGATTCAGGATCCCTACATGCTACGCCCGGACAGGGCAACTAGGCCCGGACAGACGGCAGACCCGACTCAGGCAACATTTCTTTCCATCGACTTCTCGGGTACTCGTTTTTTCAGAGAGTCGAATGCGGATTTCATTGTAACCATAAACGAAACAGCCATATGATTCCTATAAAACCGCAGCCTGGAGTATTCCCTTATTCCTGTTGACCACTGTATTTTGTATGGCTCCATCCCCCACATAAAATCGTGCTCTTTGCAGCCCACTTCAAATAGGTCCCGAACGACGAACCACCGCAGCACTACTCCTGGGCTCAAATATTTACATTGTTCTCTATAACTCGTTTTCAGCATCGAGTAGCATCCTTCAAAAAGCAATCCGTAATCATATGCTACTGGATTGCCATCCAGGGTCATTACATATAGTCTCAGCCATCCACGGCACGCCATCTCCTTGGCAAGCGTCCGATAAAAACGTTCCACTGCCGGGGTAGAGGTAATGGCCGTCCCTTCTTGGAACTTCCAACTGTCGTTTTCTATCGCCATAATCGCAGCCAACGCTTTGTCGACCTCGCCTGGACGCGTGACCACTTGAACCTGTAGATCCCCTGCTTTTGCCAACCGTTTTTCCTTGCGACGGAGGTTGCTCCTGAAATTTCTGGACTTCGATGCAAGAAAATCATCCGTGTTGCCTGAAAGCTCCAAAAAAGGGGCAGACTCATATGGGAGAACAGCGAATTTACCAGCATACTTAGAAGAAAACTCCACCGCTGAAGAAGCAAATTCAGATGACTTCTCCACGCACACATCAAAAACGTGCCAGTCAAAATGGCTGCCAATGACCTCAAAAAGACGCTCGACCACCTCTTCATTCACATATCGGAGGGGTGCACCTCCTCTTGTAGAGTAAATTCCGCTGAGCAACTTTGCTTTTTTTACCGAAACACCTAAGATGCGTTCGGGTTCAGTGTACAGGGCCACGATCCCAAGCGGTCCCGCTCCTGTTTCCTTGAACAAATAACTAAGAGGGCTTGAATTTGGATAGTGTGCTTTCCATAAACAAGTCTGCCACTCATAGGTATTGCCGACATCCCCCGTCTCTGTCGCGACGTCTAGACAAATTGAACGCGTCCCACCATCAAAAAAGTCAACTTTTTCTGCAACAATCATCACAAAGCCTCCACTTCTTCAACTAGACTTGTCTCCGGAGAAGCCAATCTTGACGATTCCCATGAAATCCCGATAGGTTTCAGGGGAGAAAACAGCAAAAGTCCCCATATACATAAAAACACCGACAGCAACACATACAGACAGGCTTTCCCACGACACACTATCTTTATAAGCTACCGTTTTGACAGACATTACTGCACCAGACATCACAACTGTAGCGATTATTTCAGCATGCATATTTCTTACAAAATCGAAAACTTTGATCTCAAGCTCAAGTGCTATCTTGCCAAGCAGGTAAAAAAACATGAGAGGAAAAACAACCAACCATGAAACAGCAACCGCCATCACGTTATACTGAACGGCCACCAGAAAAGTCACAGGAAGAAGAACGGCGCAAAGCACGGAATAACGAAACAAAATATCCACCCTACCGATGGCCTTCATCAACGCCATGAACACACCCACGAACGACCTGTAGATCGACAAGACGCAAAAGACTACCAGCAACCCCCTCGCAGGCCGCCATTTCGGTGTCAGGATCAAGTCAATGATTTCATTAGAAAGCAAAGCCATTCCGGCGAATACAGGCATGGAGAAAAGCGCAATATACTTCGTAACTTTCAAGAAATATTTGGCCAAGCCATCTTTATCGTTCTGCAGCTTCGAAAACACAGGAAAACACACCTCTTGTATGATTTTTATAAACTTGTCTATAGGTATTCTAGAGAAATCCATTGCAACTCTATAATACCCAAGACTAACAGCTCCAAGAACTCTTCCAACAACAACAGAATCAGCACTATTAGTAACATACCATATTAGATTTGATCCGACCAGCGGTCCGGCGAATCTAAACATAGACACCAGTCTATCCCAACTAAAATATAGCTTTGGGCGCCACTTTTGGTACGAAATAACTAAAACTGCGTGGGAAAAATTATTTGCAAGCAGCCCATACACCAAGCTCCATACACCAAAGCCAAGAAGTGCCAGAACCAGACTCACCCCCAATTGGGCGATCCCGGCAAATAACTGAGCTTTGGATCTCTTTTCGAAATCGAGTTGCCGGCTCAGCAACACGTTGTGGATTTCGCGAGCAGCCAGGCAGAGAACACCAAGGCTCGAAACCCTCAGCATGGCTGTAAGTTGGCTCTCCCTGAAAAAAGAACTAATCGCGGGCGCCAACACCCATGTCAGCGCCGTCAGGAACAAGCCAAACCCCAAGGTGAACCAGAAACAGGTGCTTGTGTCTTCGTCCGACAACTCTTCTTTTTGGATGATAGCTTCACCGAGGCTCAGGTCGTAGATCAAGATGATGATCATCTGGTACGACATCACCATCCCCATCAAACCGAAGTCGGAAGGCGAGAGCAACCGGACAAGGAGGAGCGTGACACCCCAAGAAAGAAACTGGCCGAAGAGGCGGGTTGATCCGACCCACATCACGCTCTTAATGGACTTTTCTCTCAAATCTTTCATTTGCACTCACAAAGTTTCAACAAAAATCACTGTCTAAAACAAACACCGCAACCTGATTAATAGCCCAGAAAGCCATTCTTCCAATGACTCTATTGGGTTCTGTTCCGAATCGTGTGGGCAGTAGGATGTAATTCCACCGAGCGTTCTCACGCCTGACCACAACATCTTGTGGTGTACGGGGACTCGGGGAGGTGCCGGAGTTTGCCTGCGATGAGGTAGGCGATCGCGATCATGTGCCGTGTCGTGGCGTAGCC
>JAJRZC010000186.1 GCA_024275435.1 Alphaproteobacteria bacterium | reverse complement strand
GCCACCGCATCGAGAACAGCTTCGCCCGGCTCAAGGACTGGCGAAGGATCGCAACCCGCTACGACCGGTGTCCCAAGGTCTTCCTCTCAGCTTGTGCCCTCGCCGCCATCGTCATGTTCTGGCTATGAGTCCTGACCCTAGGCAGATCAACATTCCATCACATAACGCCGCAAGAGCGCGTGCGTCCGACGAATCGCGAGATTCGCTGGCTCAAGCACATAGAGCGCCACGGTCCACAATCTTCGCAGTATCTCTATGAACTGACCCGCGACGCACACCGCTGCAAGGACACAGCCTTGCGACAAATGCAGAAACTCCGGGCGGGAGGATTCCTGATGTTACCGCGCCAGCAACGCGCGACAGAACATGCAGATTTTAACCCGTACATTTACGATCTGACGAAAAAGGCCAAAGATCATCTGTTTGATCTGGATATGGCCGAACCGACTGTCCGCCCAACCGGGCATTGGTGGCATGGGTATATGACATCCTGCGTTACCAGCTCCATCGACATCGCCGCTGCACGTGATGGTGTGCGTTATATCCCAGCGCATGAAATTCTGGCGATCAAGAATGCGTCGCTGTCCATCTCTATTGATCAGGCCACATTGATACCTGATCAGCTCTTTGCTCTTGATTATGGGGGCAGCTTCCGGGCCTTCGCTCTGGAAGTTGATCGCGGGACTGAACCAAAAACCACAACCGCCAAGCGGAAAAGCCTGGCGAATTCGATTGACCTCTATCGTAAACTGATCGAGAAACAGATCCACAAATCGCATTTTGGTTTATCTGCCAACTTGCTGATCCTTTGGGTGTTTTCGACTCGGTCGAACGAGGCGCGATTTCTAGAAATGTTGTCGGATTGCTCTGATATTGTCCGTCAGTCCATTCTCACGATTTCGCTTGAAACAAAGTACCTGTTTGCGAAGGAAACCCCAGAAATCTATCAAAATGACTTGCAACGGTCAGCATTTCCATCTCTTAATATCAGCGTGTACTAAAGGCTGTCAGGTATGCTTCATCATCCCGTCTACAGACGTGGCCTTGATATATTTGGCAGGGTTGTCCTGGACCTCAATGGCCCTGAAATGCTTCTCGCCACATTTGATCTTCGCACCTTCTTGGTGTCGCAAGTCATCCCACCAACCGCTACTCTTGGTTTCAACAACAAAGTACAGTTTTTCTTCTCCCTCTTGGTCTACAAGAACGGCCCAATCTGGGTTATAGGTCCCTAACGGGGTAGGTATTTTAAACCATGCGGGCATCTTCGCATATATCTTTACGGCTTCATTAGCCTCCAAGTCTTCAGCAAATTTCTTCTCTGTACCTTCAGAGTCATACACCACATATTCAAACACTGATTTATTGGTCGGAATAGTATTTTTCATATACGTCTTCAGCTCTTCTTGCTGAAATAACTCTTGGCAATAGAAGTGACCGTCGCCGATGCGGCGGTACTTAATGCCATCGACAAGGGTTAGGCGTTTTGTGCGATTGATGGCTTCCACAGCTTGGTCTATGAATTGCTGAGGGTTGCGTTTGAAGTCTTCTATGCGGTCGCATTTTATCAAAATATCAACAATGCTACCACGGGTAAGCTGCGTCTTGTCCTGTAAATCTGTGATAATGTCCGGCAGTTCAATGTCATTTTCGTTAATCGTTGTGTACTGACTCTTTGAGCCATCGTCTTTAGCTGCAACGCCACCTTTTCCGATCTCCAAACCAGCCTTGCGGAAACGAGCGCGCGTCTTGGTAATTGGGTCGCTATTCCTGATATTCTCGGCACAGTCATTCAGCAGTTTCGCATTATCAAATTCAACCCGGTATGTGCTTTTATGTTTTATCCGGTCCCAAAGGGCCTTGAACTCGGGACTCTGAAGAACAGCTTCCCTTGTTCGAATGACCTTTCGTTCATCTGCATTTTTTATGTCCAAGCGGCCTGCTAGCTTCTTGAGAATGGCCTTGATCTCTTCGGCCTGATCCCCAAACTCCTCGGGCAATTCTAGGATTCCATCTTTCAATACCACGCGCAGGCTATCTTGCACGCGCCCCTTCAGATCGATCAGGTTCTTAGACTTTAGATGATCCCAAAGACGTTCGGATGCTTTTGCACCGAGGGGGACAGCTTCGCCGTCGTCGTCCTTGACTTGGATTGCCGCAAATTGGTGGGGTTCGACGATGCCAAACTTAATGCCAGTATCCTTCTCGATCTCTGTTTGAAGGTTTTTAGCGAAATCCTCATAGCTTTCAGTTGCGACGACGGTGAGGGTGTTGATGTCGTTACCTCGAAGACGCTGACCGTCCTGATTGACGCAAAGGCGCAAGCCCCGGCCAATGGTCTGACGACGTTCACGCTCAGACCCCATGTCTCGCAAAGTACAAATCTGAAAAATATTGGGATTGTCCCAACCTTCACGCAAGGCAGAATGCGAAAAGATGAACTTCAGCTTGGTATCGAAACTCAAGAGCTTCTCTTTGTCCTTCATAATCAGGTTGTAAGCACGCTCTGCATTGTCCCTATTGGACTGATTATTCTCAGCGGTTTCGGTCCAACCACCTTTCTTGTCGATTGAGAAATAGCCCTCATGAACCTCTTCTGCATCAGTATCCAGGTCGATGCTGGCAAGAAGCGTTTGGTAGGCAGGTGATTTCGCAAGTTTTGCGTATTCATCTTCGAACATCTGGGCGTATTTGCCCTTGCTCACGTTCCCGTCTTCATCGTGTTGTCGGTAGAACTCGACACTATCGATGAAGAAAAGGCTGAGAACTTTGATTTGACGACCGGTTTCCTTGAACCGCAGCTCCTTGTCCAAGTGCTCTTTGATCGTTCGCCGGATCATAAGGCGTTTCTGCTGATCTTGATCAACACCGCCGAGCACCATGCCTGGCTTCAAAACCTTGTCGAGACCGGGACCTTTTATTTCGACTGATCCTTTGTCCCGGATATCAATCGTTCCGATCTGCATGTTTTCGTAAATTTGGCGTCCAGTGATCTGTTCCAGATCGTCGCCATCCTCTACAGTCGTTTGCTTGCGTTTGACGCCTTGGCCTTGGCGAAAATCCAATTCGACCACGGCGGTGATTGATCCACGAACATTGCGGGCCGAGATCAATTTTACATAGGGCTTGTTGTGACCTCCCTCTATCTCTAGGGACGCAACTTCGATCTGCTTAACCAGACCGCGCTCATAAGCGTCCACCGCGTCCAGACGATAGACCATGTGATGCTTGTCCACATGGGTCGCTGAATAGCGAAGCGTGCACAACGGGTTCATGGCCTGCAACGCAGTTTTTCCCGCACCTTTCAAGCCTCCGTCAACACTCTGAGGTTCGTCCACAATTATGATCGGGTTTGTTGCCTTGATCAGGTCAATTGGCTTTTCGCCACCGGTGTTTTCGTTCTACTTGTAAAGGTTGTTGATGTCCTTCTTGTTTATAGCGCCAACTGTTGTGACCATGATCTGAATGGTCGAGCTGGTGGCAAAATTCCGCACCTGGCCGAGCTTGGATGAATCATAGAGGAAGTACTCGTAACCCTTGGCTTTGGGGTACAGGTTCTCAAAATGGTCACGGGTGATTTCAAGGGTCTTATATGTACCTTCCTTGATCGCCACTGATGGCACCACAATCACAAATTTGGTGAAACCGTATTCCTGGTTCAGTTCCATGATGGTGCGTAAGTATACGTAGGTCTTGCCGGTCCCGGTCTCCATCTCGACAGTAAAGTCACCGGATTGCAGTATCTTGTCCTGCGCCAAGCCATTCCCGAGTTGAACCTCAGATAGGTTTTCCAACAGCTCTTCATCTATCAGTTGTAAACGGTTTCCTACACCCAACTCGTTCTCTTCAAGGCCAAGCGTGGCCTGCGGGCCGCTTTCGGGACGGTAGGTGACGGTGAATTCAGACCGGGAAATTTCCTGGCCCTTGAACAGATCAACAACCGACGCAATCGCGGCTTGCTGATAGTCGAGGTCATCTTCGAAATGGAGTTTCATTGGTGGCATATTCGATCTGCTTACAGGCTACGGACGTGGGTTATGCCATTCTGCCCCAGAATGGCGACCATGTTGGTTTTGGCGATGTCATCGTCAAAGGCGCTGTCGCGGAAGAATACATGCGTATCGGTCTCCGGTTCTAGCTCTTTGTGCCAGTCGAGAATTCCCTGAGCGACGCCGTCTACATCTTCAGCCTTGATTGAGGTATCAAGGCAGGAAAACAGCACACCTGCACCGATACTATAGATCGTTTTCCCTTCCGCTTGCTTTTCCTCAATCGGAACAGTCAGTTCGATCCCGCGTTTGAGCAGAAGCTCGTAGAGAACATCCCGTTCTGAGCGCCCTTCAATAAGGTGATCTTTGTGTGCCAGAAGGGTTTCTTCTAGGTCAGTTCTATCTGGGTTCCAAATTCGTACATTTGAACTATCTAATTTGAAGACTTTAAAACCTAGGTCGGCATCGCTGTCTGGATGATTTTTTGTAATAAGACTTGCAGCCCGACGAATACGTTCTTTTGAAATGTCAGAAATGTTGTCGAATCCCAACTCAGCGCAAACTGACTTTTCATTAACTTTTTCAGGTAGCTGGACACAAATAAATTTCCGTTTTGTTCCGTTTTCAGCATTTGATTCCATCACAGCATGAGCTGTCGACGCCGAACCTGCAAAAAAATCGAGCACGGTAAAGTCTTCATCTTTATGCGCCAGGTCGATAATTGCCTTTATTAGTTCAGTGGGCTTGGGTGTGTCAAATGGAACCTTACCGTCAAATATCTCCTTAATTTGTGTATTCGCGCCCCTTGTTGTGCCAAACCTTTCACCAATCCAGACATTTTCAGGTGTCCGCCCTTCCTGATCCTTCAAATATATTTTCCGAATAATTATAGTCTCATCAGCTGAAAATACTATTTCCCCTGATTCTATCTTGGAAGAAACAGCATTCTTACTCCATCGCCAGCCGTTATCTGGTGCTAGAATTTTACCGCCGGAAGGGGTTTCGATTTCGTACCTCAGTGTCGGACGGAGGCTCGGGCTGCGTACATCACCAGTTCTCCAGTCCCCATTTGGATCATTGTCTGGGTTTGAATAGTTTTTGTTATCGGATGCAATTCTTGGGAAGCGGAATGAGGCTGTTTCTGGCGATTTACGATACGCTATCAGCGCGTTCTTATTCCTGGAAAAGTAGGGCTCATCATTTTTGCTTTGCTGAGTATGTTTCCAGGCTATTTCAGCCAAAAAATTCTCGCCACCAAAAATCTCGTCGCAGAGCAACTTCAAATTCGCGCATTCATTTTCATCAATTGAAATGAAAATATATCCATCCTTTGAAAGTAGCGTTCGAGCGATGCGCAATCGAGGCAACATCATATTGAGCCAATTTGTGTGTTTCCGCCCTGAAGTTTCTGTGCTACTAGAAAATTTCATCCCATTATCGTCAATTTGACCGGTATATTTTAGATAGGTATCTAGATTTTCTTGAAATTTGTCAGGATAAATAAATTCTCCACCCGTGTTGTACGGTGGGTCGATGTATATCATCTTGACCTTGTTCGAGTAGCTCTTCTGCAAGAGCTTTAAGACCTCAAGGTTATCACCTTCAATGAACAGGTTCTGGGTTGCATCCCAGTCCACACTCTCTTCGGGACAAGGCAACAGTGTTCCCGTGCTTGGAGACAGCGCAATTTGCCGCGCCTTCTTCTTACCGTGCCAGTTGAGACCGTATTTTTCTTCGCCTTCATCCAGAACGGAAGCGTCTCCCAAGAGTTGCCGCAGCACGTCGAAGTTGACGCCGCCTTCGGTGAAGGCGTCAGGAAACAACTCTTTCAGCCTATCGATGTTTTGGGAAACGATATCAGCGCTCTGACCGTCCTGTAGTGTGACTTTGTCCATGATGTATCTTTTTGATTATTCTTGAGAATTTTTCAGTGTGGCTTCGAGTTTGAGTATAGCATCTTTGAGGGTTCGTATCTTGGTATTCAAGGCGATCTTGCGCGACATTTGGCTTTCACGTTTGAGGGTGGTACGCAGCTCCGCAATCTCGCGTTCTACCCCCTCGATCTTCTTTAGCGTTTCGCCCTGTTCTTTAGCAACCCAAACAGGCGCTGCTTCAAAGAAACCAGTGCGTTCTGCGGTGCGAAGCTCCACCACGCGCGCCTGAAACGCCTCATAGAGGGCGTAGAAATTAGTGGATGGTAAGTTCTGAAGCCGTATTGCGTCCATGAACCCAGCTTGAGCTGTGGTTGGTTTATCCGGGGCGATCCATTCGGTTTGCCAATGATCGACTACAACGAGCTTGGATTTGTCTGCTTGATTGATCCGTTTTTCTGCAACGCCAACGCAGACTTTGTCACCGTGGCCAAAGATCAGGATCAGCGGGTATGGAATCGCCTTGTGCATGAAGCTGGCGATGCGCTTGACCCGTGATGGGTTGTTCAGGTCGACCGTGAGGATGGCAACCTCCAAATATTCCCGCTCATCGTCCAGAAATGGCGCAACGTTGATCGTTTCTGGCTTGAGAGTGTATTGCCATCGTATCCGCCCAACATCCTCGCTAAGCGCCTTTTTGTCGGTCTGGTCAAGCTCCAGATGATCCTGGAACATCTTTTTGAAAACAGGCTTGTTCAGCAGGCAGGCGTCGGGAATATTCAGGTTGTTCAGGAACGTATCAATCATGACGGCGTTTTGATGATGAGGAAACTGACCACTTCAAAATCATTGCTACCCTTGAGGTGGTCCTTGGTCAACGCTGTGCCGCCGCGCGAGAAAAGGGTTTCGACACCCTTCTCTTCGGTCTTACCAACGATACTTTCAATCGCCCTATCAAGCTGTTTACGGTACGGGGCCATATCACGCCCATTTTTCGTAACGGCGTTAAGCGCGTCGATGGCATCCTGATCCAACTCGGTCGTCGTTGCCGACAGTTTCTTGAAGATATCGAGGGTCTTCTTTGCCTGGAGGTGATTGAATACTATGTCACCGGTGTCAGACACATAAACCAAGTAGTAGGGCGCGAGCGCATAGGTGTCGTCGTTCTGAACATTCCCATTGAGATCGCGCAGGCAAAAAACAGTACCTGAGGTGGCCTCCTCGAACGCGGACGAAATTGTGGCGTGGAAACCGCTTGGTGCAGCTTCAAGACGAGCCAAGTTGTCTTTCATGAAGCCCGAAAGATCCATCCTGAAGTCATTGAGCGTCATGTCCGTGATCGATACATTTCCGTCCATGTCTTCCAGGTCAACAACTGAGTCCTGGAGTTGTTGCATCTGTTTACGCCGGTATTCCAGGTCATTCATTTGATTCTTTTCGTCATACTCAATGACGTTTTCTTCACCGGTGGCAGAGATGTCGAGCAAAACCATACGGCCACTAACACGAGCTTCGAGATTGATGTATTCGTCCAGCTCCATATTTGGCCAAAAATTGGTAAGCTGGATTGCTCCATTCTTTGAGCCCAGGCGGTCTACACGCCCGAAACGCTGAATTATGCGAACCGGGTTCCAGTGAATATCGTAATTGACGAGCATGTCGCAATCTTGAAGATTTTGGCCCTCAGAAATGCAATCAGTCGCAATCAAAATATCGATGTCAGTAGTTGCTTCTGGGGCAATCTTGTCGCGCTCTTTTGAAACCGGTGAAAAGTAGGTCAATATGTTATTCAGGTCTCGCGGAATGTCTGCAAACGTGCAGCGATTTGTTCCGCTGCCAGTCACTAACGCACTATGAAGGCCAAACTCTTTGAGAGCCCATTCGTGGATGTGCTTGTACAAATAATTTGCAGTGTCTGAGAATGCTGTGAAAATAATAACCTTTTTGTTTCCGTCGTTTATCGGTGTTTCAAGTTTCTCGGAAATCGCTTCTTTGAGTTTTTGGAGTTTTGCGTCGTCAGAAGCAGAGATTTTGCGCGCCTCTTCAAGTAGGTAGCCAAGGAATACATGATCCGCAGCAAGGTCTTGGCGCAATCTGATAAGGTCCAAGTCCTGAATAAGAACCTTTACCTTTTTGCCAATCATCATGTCTTCGAGTTCGGGGGAATCAGTTTCAATATCCTCGATGCTTAGTTCTTCAAGTTCCGAAGATTCATGGGCGTCAATCTTGGCTAACAGGCCGCCGACCTGGGTGTGGATTTTTTCCACTGTTAGCGCAAAAGAGTGAATCGAGCTTTCCATTCTTTTTAGAAGATTTACTCGCATCAAGTGAATCAAGCTGCGTTCTCGATCAACTTGTTTTAGCGTTGATTTTCCACCTTTAACCTGTTGATCATACTTGCGGCTATATTCCTCTTGTTTGTCCGCCCGAACATAGTCGAGTGGAGCATAAGCCGCGAGGCTCAGTTTTCTAATCGAGCGATTGATGTCTTTCAAAGGTGGGAAATTGCCACCCCTGTCGATGTCAGACTTTATATTATTGGGCTTTAGTCTTTTAGGAAACTTTCCAATTTCTTTCGTGTCATAGTATTTTTCGATATGTCTGCGGGATCTTGCAATCGTCAAGAGATCTAAGAGCTTGAAGTATCCGAAGTTCAGGCTTTCGAGTAGTGACTCGGTTGAACGGCTTTCTTCTGGAAGTTTGAGCCAATTGTTGAAGTGAGTTTGGGCACGCCTGAGCGTGTTTTCGATACTTTGTATGCCACTGTCTGCGAGGGCGGTGTCTCGACCTTCCGTAATGAAGGCAACTTGGTTCTTGAGATCATTCAGTCGATTATTCACTGGAGTAGCAGACAGCATCAAAACCTTAGTTTTAACACCGCTCTTGATGACCTCGTCCATAAGGCGTTGGTACCGGGTCACACCATCCTTCTTTGGGTTGTTATTTCGGAAATTGTGGGATTCATCAATGACGATCAGATCGTAGTTTCCCCAATTTAGGGTTTCCAGGCTTATTTCCCCGGACTTTCCAGTTTCACGACTGAGGTCAGTATGGTTCAATACATCAAAATTGAAGCGGTCTCCCGCCAGGAGATTTCGCTTGTCATTGATCGTATAAACCGACCAGTTTTCTCGGAGTTTCTTAGGGGCTAGGACCAGCACACGGTCATTCCGAAGTTCGTAGTACTTTATTACCGCAAGTGCTTCAAATGTCTTACCAAGTCCAACACTGTCTGCAATAATGCAACCATTGTGTCGTTCCAGCTTGTCGATTGCACCAAGCACCCCGTCTTTCTGGAATTTGTAGAGCTTGTTCCAAACCAGGGTATCTTTAAAGCCGGTCTTAGACTTGATGATGTTCTCTTCATCGATGTCTTCGAGGAAGTCTTTGAAAAGATTGAACAGGGTTATGAAGTAGATGAGGTTTGCCGGTTTGTCAGAGGCCAGTAGTGAGAGGTTTTCCATTAAAAGCTCTTTGGTATTCGCCGCTGCTGTCGGGTCATTCCAGATTGTTTCGAACCAGTTGAGTAGTTGTTTCGTCGCTTCCGGATCTTTGACGACAGTGTTCATTTCAAATGCGTTGGAACGAACCGCACCTAGTCCTGAGGCAGTAAAATCCGAAGTGCCAGTGATCGCGCTAGAACCCGAATTCAAAGTTTCAGTATGAAATATGTTCTGTTGAATGGGAGTGCCGGTCAGCTCTCGCACTTCGGCCTTCTTACGCACCCAGTCTGCGCATTCCTTCGAGACATATTGCAGATCAAGCCGGTTTTTCAACCCGGTTTCTTCGATTGTCCCAGCAAGTTTGAGGACCGAAGTTGCATCAGAGTTCGCGAGTAGCAGACGCAACTCGTTGACTTTTACAAGTTCGCTCTTCAGAGCAGAAAATCCAAAAACAGAGAACAGGCCAGTCAATATCGCCAGTTTTGAGTTCGTCCCCAAGGACGCGCGCAGTTCATCGATGACTTTGCCGTGATTCTTGTTGTCTAACAGCATTCGTTGCTGGCTTTCATTTTCTGCTCTTGATTGGGGATTAGTTTGCATTTTTGGGAACATTATTAAAGGCTTGTTCCCATGATACACCTTTTTTATTGGTTTGCCTCCTGGCGGGCCCGAATCAGGTGGCCGGATAGTGCACACCCGGCCACCCTTGCTCCCTATACAGGAGTGCCGGTCAGGTTTTCTCGGCGATCCAGCCGATCTTGAAGCCAGTCCAGCACCTCATCCTCAACCCATCCCACTCTGTTCGGGCCGAGTTGTATCCGCTTGGGGAACTTCCCGGCTTTTTCCAGCCTGGCCACGTGTTGTGGCGAGTACAGAACCATCTCCTTGAGCTGGCGCTTTGATAGTATCCGCATCACGATCTCTCCATGATTGAAGAGCACCGCGATGCCCTAGGTTACGACAATACCCAGGCGGGGCGAATATATCAGGTAGCGATCAACTTGGCGAGGTAATCGTCATATCGGGTCACCGCCTCGCGCATTTCATCCATGTATGAATGTCGGTTATAGACCGCTGCCACACCGCTGATCGTGCCGGACACGTGATTCAGCAGCTTTTCAGTCACGTGGATTGGTGTGTCGATCTTGGCATGGATCGTCGCAAATGTCCGACGCAAATCGTGAAGGGTGTATGGGTCTACGTTTTCCAGGCCCTCATCAAAACGCGCCTTGTGCCATGCCCAGCCACTGAAAGGCTTTTCGGTATCGGTAGAGGCCGGAAACAGTAGATCACCGGTGTCAGGAAGGTTCTCGATGACCTTCCTGACCATCCCCGACAACGGGAACCGATGTTCTCGTTTGTTCTTGGCGAAGCCTTCTGGAAAGACAATCTGGTGATCGACCAACCATGAGCGCCGCAGCAACCCAATTTCTGATCGGCGCTGGCCGGTCAAAACTAGGAGCTGAATGATTGGTCCAAAAGGATACGGAGTTTCCATAGCCCTCAGCAAAACCTCTCGCAGCTCTCGGTCCTCCAGCACACGGTTGCGTGGGGCGCTTCCTTGTTTGATGCGCGGAACCACAG
>JAJRZC010000185.1 GCA_024275435.1 Alphaproteobacteria bacterium | reverse complement strand
ACCGCCGAGGGCTTTGAGGTCTTGCCCCGCCGGTGGGTCGTCGAGCGGACATTCGCCTGGCTCGGAAAATGTCGGCGGCTGGCAAAGGATTGGGAGAAAACCATCGAAAGCACTGAGGCCTGGGTTTTCATCGCCGATATCAGGCGCATGACGAGGCTTCTCGCAAGAGCTTGAAAAGCGTGACACCTTTTTGAATCGGGTTCTAAGAGATCTCGCGGCGTTGAAAAAATCTCATAACTATTTGATGTTGTTGGTAGCGGAGGAGGGACTTGAACCCCCGACACGCGGATTATGATTTCGTGTACTGAAGTTGTCATGGGTGAACATGGAGCCACCTAAAGTATTTAAAACATTGACTTTAACGAAAAGTTCTGCATATAGTGGAACATAGAAAGCCGCCCTTATGCACGCGATCTATGTGACTAAAAAGAGACTAAAGTGAGACTGCGTCTGACCGACATCGCTGTTCGCAAGCTCAGTTTGCCCGAGCGCGGACAGGTTACGTACTGGGATGAAACAACGCCCGGCTTTGGCATCAGGTGCTCGCAAAAGAGCAAGTCCTTCGTCGTGATGTTCGGCGAACGGCGGCGTTTGAAAACGGTTGGCCGATATCCAGCGTTGTCGTTGGCCGAAGCCCGAAAAGCGGCCCGGTGCTTTCTCGTGGGGGTAGAAAACGCCCCAAACACTGCAGAGGTGCCATCAGTAACCTTTACTGAAGCCAAGAAGGCCTTCCTCAAGGATTGCGCGGCCCGCAACAAACCGCGTACCGTATCCGACTATACCCGCCTTCTGAACCGCCATTTCACCTTCAAGACCGATATCCGTGCGATCACTAGACAGCAGGTTATGAAGGTGGTGTCATCGCTATCCGGCACCCCATCAGAACAGACCCACGCCTATGTGGCGATCCGCGTCATGATTAATTGGTGCGTCAAGCACGGGTATCTTGACTATTCGCCGGTGCCGTCCATGACACGCACGGCGTCGAGCCGAGATCGTGTTCTCGACGAGAACGAACTGAAGGCGGTATACCAGCGTTCCCTTGAGTATTCCTACCCCTATGGCCCCATGGTGCAACTCATGGTCCTTACTGGCCAACGTCGCAGCGAAATAGCGGCGTTGCGGCGTAGCTGGGTCGAAGAGGATATGGTGGTCTTCCCTCAAGGATTTACCAAGAACAAGCGAGAGCATCGACTCCCGTTACCCCCAACCGCGCTAACGCTGATCCACAACCTGCCTGAGACGGGCGACTTGCTTTTCCCGTCACGTACCAACCCTGAGTCGTCCTTCAACGGCTGGGGAAAATGCAAAGCCCGGTTCGACGAACCCTTGGACATTGAGCCATATACCCTGCACGATCTGCGTCGAACGTTAAGCTCCAACATGGCGATGTTGGGCGTGCCAATTCAGGTCACCGAGAAAATCCTCAATCACATTTCCGGAACCATCAGCGGCGTGGCTGCTGTCTACAACCGCTACTCATATCGAGACGAGATGAAGGCAGCGCTGGAGAAGTACGATCGATACCTCGCCAAGTTGATTGCTGCATGATATATTCGCCCCGCCTAGGTATTGTCGTAACCTGGGGCATCGCGATGCTCTTCAACCATGGAGAGATCGTGATGCGGATACTATCAAAGCGCCAGCTCAAGGAGATGGTTCTGTACTCGCCACAACACGTGGCCAGACTGGAAAAAGCCGGGAAGTTCCCCAAGCGGATACAACTTGGCCCGAACAGAGTGGGATGGGTTGAGGATGAGGTGCTGGACTGGCTTCAGCAACGGCTGGATCGCCGAGAAGACCTGACCGGCACTCCTGTATAGGGAGCAAGGGTGGCCGGGTGTGCACAGTCCGGTCACCCGTCATTTGGGCGAAGAGCAGATATTTGCTACGCTGGCGACTGATACATCTTTGCGCAGAGGTTGGGCGTTACAAGCCGAATTAACTGATGCAATAACTAAACCAATACCAGCTCAAGTTGGTGGGATTGAAGAAGTAGCGGAATAAAAATTTGACTTTTCATCAGGAACATGCTCTGCATGCACGCTTGATTTTGTTTAACCGTTTTGAAAATGGTGGCTTCGAACCACTTCATGGACAGTCAAGTGACAATGGTTCTTGCACGTTTCGCGCGACGCCTTTTTCGTGCTTCGGCTTGTCCTTTGCGCATAGAGTCCTCTCCTGCCGTGGGTAGACGGAAACGAAAGGTAGTATTCAAATAAGGGAGCCCTTCGCGCATATCGATAGCACCCTGCTGTTTAGCTGTAATTTCGCCTCTGAATGTATCTATTACTTTGCGTGCGACCGACAATCCCAACCCAGTGCCAGAAGCGCGGATTTTTTTAGCATTCCTTCCTCGAAAGCCCTTAGAAAAAATGGCGTCTATTTCTCCTTCATTAAGAGCTGGGCCAAGGGAGTGGATGCAAACTTCTGTTTCTGAATCAGTGTCAATGACATCCACAGTAATGTTTGTGCCTCTAGGAGCGTACTTGATGGCATTTTCAATCAGCGTGTATGGGACAATATCAAGGATATTTGGACCTTCGGCTAGCCGAAAAGATTCTCCTTGAAGGAGAACGCCAATACCTTTGTGTCTCGCATCTGCTCTGAAACACCTTATAACCTTATCAACCCTACTATACACAGGTATCTGTTCTATTTCGTCAAATCTATCAACTGAGTTTGAGTAGTCCAGATAGTCAATCCGAACCCTCAACATCGTTTGAGAGGCAATAACCGTCTTAATCATTTCCCCAGCTTCCGCAAACTTCCTTAATCTAGCCGCCCGTTCTGCTTCTAGTGCGCTATGGTAGATGGAAGTGGACAGGTGCCTAAGGTCGTGAACCAAAGCAGTTAACTCGCCTTCAGAAGCGTGCCTGAGTTCCTCTTCCCATGCGAGTTGGCGTTCAAGATATTGCTCCACTTGCGCTTTTGTGAATTGCGGTGTATACCCATAAATTCTCTTTGCTGGACGAGGTCCGTCGTGCAGATAAAGACCCGGTAAGATAATTTTATTGCCAGCACTATCTATTCTGACCAGCGCCATATAGTCAAATTCCGATTTCACCCAACCAATATTTGAAATATTTAAATATTGCTGAATTCTAAATTTGTCAGAAAGCTCGGGCGGCAAGGAAAACAGCGCACCATCATGAACTTTGTACTCTCCAAGGGGATTAACAGTTATTGAGGTAAACGCCAGGGTCATGTTGCAAAAACGAGTGCATAAATTCCGGAAGCAATCAAGCTTTGAATAATTCCCTTTGAGTTTCCACTCAAATCCACCTTTTCAAGTGTCGATTTTAGGCTGGAAAAATCAGAATCCTTACTTTCTATTGCCTCGACATAAGCGCTTTCAAGTTCAACTATGCGCCTTAAGTCGACTTCTTCATCTATCAGCCCTTGCCTGGTCAGCAGCCATCTTTCGTAGGGATTGCATGCAAAATCGATTGCTAAATCAAGCCGTTCAACCCACTGAGTAATTTCAGTGTCCTTTTTTAGAAAATCGTCGGCAAATTCTTTGGCAGCCTTTGATTCAGCGGAGTTGGCGCGCGCACCAGTGTATGCAATAACATATTTAGTGGGATAGCTGTCTTTGATCTCTCGAATAATACTGGCCCCACCGATGGATTGATCAAAGTTGTTACCTACCCCCATGAGGTCACACAGAATTACATCGTACTCCATTACGTCATCCAAAGAGCGGATATCTGGAAGCTCGGTAATCTGATACCCGTAGTTCGTCAAATTGGCGTGCGCCTTGAACTTTTCATCGTCAATTATTGCAATTTTGACAGATGATCTAATTTGCATCTTGTTCAAAGATGTCTTCGGCCCCTTTGAGTAATCTCTCAGTTCTAAGACAGATGAATATGAGTTCAATGCTTTCGGAAAGAATTTGTTCAGCATGTTCGATATCCAAGATCGTATAAGCGGTTCGCTACAAGATGGCACAAGGTTTGGTGATTGACCAGCAACTGAGTATCCGAGGTGTCGTGAACACATACCTTCATGATTGGGGGGAGAGGGGGCCAGCCAAGTGCAGGCATGGCCTGCGCGCCGGCGACAGAGCGAAAGCGCAGCTTTGGCGCCTGGAGCGGTCATTGGCCGAAGGTCAGTAAAGGACCGATAGTCCCCAACCGCATACCGGGTCTGGTTTGGCCACCTGGGAACCCCGCCACCCAAGTGCGCCCCTGACAATCCCTTCATATTCCATACATTCCTGTATAATGTCTGAACAACTTTCACGCGTATGAATGACACTAACAATATCAATGACTTAACCCAGGAGAACCAATTGCAGCACATCGGTGAGATCGAAAAACGGCTCTGGTCGGTTGCAGATCACTTGCGGGCGAACTCAAACTTTTCGAGCAACGAGTACTTCATGCCGGTTATGGGTCTGATCTTCCTACGCCACGCGTACAGCCGGTTCTTGCGTGTGAAGCCTGAAATTGAGGCCACTCTGCCGAAGCGCGGCGGCAAGACCCGCCCGCTCACCAAGGAGGATTTTTCGCAGCGCGGGTCGATCTTCCTGAAGCCCGAAGCACAGTTCGACCGCCTAGTTGAAATCCCGGATGGTGGCGACCGGGCCAAAGCTGTCATCGATGCGATGGAGAGCATCGAGGCCGATTATGAATCCCTCGCCGGTTCCCTGCCGAAATCCGAGTATCAGGAACTCGACAACGACGACCTCGGGATGCTGCTGCGTACCTTCAACGACCCGGCTCTGCAAAAGGCCGACGGTGACATATTCGGGCGAATCTATGAATACTTCCTGACCCAGTTTGCCGATCTGAAAGCCCATGATGGCGGTGAATTTTTCACGCCGATCTCTCTGGTCGAAACCATCGTGAATGTGATCGAACCGGACCACGGCAACATCCTTGATCCGGCCTGTGGCTCCGGCGGCATGTTCGTGCAAAGCGCGCATTT
>JAJRZC010000184.1 GCA_024275435.1 Alphaproteobacteria bacterium | reverse complement strand
CAGAACGCCATAGTTTCCAAGGGTTTGCGAGAAATACGAGCGAGTGTTCGATAAATTGATCGAACTTGCCTTGCGGCATTGGTTTTTTAGCCAGTTTTTCTGCCAAAATGCGCTTTTCCTGCTCTAGTTTTTCAACCTTTGTTTCGTAGGAGGTGATCACTGTTGTGTTTGAAGCGCTCATAATGCGCTCAAGAACATCTTCCAATTGCTTTTCAATCAGCTTCATGTCCAGTTTGAGCGTCTCCACAAGGTTTTCTGATTGTACGGCACGCTGATCCCAGGCATCGCGGAACATGGCCTTGGCCATCGCAAATAGGCCTTTTGACGGTTGCAGAGAGCGAACAATTTCGTCGAACTCACCTTCAATTTTTTCGCGACGAATGGACTTGCGGTAGCTGACACACCTTTTTGTATCACAAAGGTAATATGGGTATTTCTTGCGCTTACCAGTTGACCAACAGGCAGTAAGTGGTTTGTTGCAATCATGGCAAAGCACGAAGCCACGTAAAGGGAAATCCAGCGAGAGGTTTTTGCGTGCTGGAGCTTTTACAGCGCCCCTGCGGCGTTCTTGGACTTTCTCGAACGTCTCCAGTGAGATAAGCGGCTCATGGCGTCCTTGCGCCCAGCTAATCTTCCAGTTCTTGTGAGAGATGTAACCTGCATAAATTGGATGGGTCAGGATTTCAGTTACGCGCTGTTGTTTGACAATGCCCGATGGACCGCGTGGGAATTCTGGTTGAGATTCAAAATATCTTTTAACTTCGACCTGAGAATCAAACCGCCCACAAGCATAGCCCTCAAAAGCCTCTTGAATAATTGAAGCAAGCGGCTCATTGCGGACAAGTACCTTGCCGCCATGTTTTGCTGTTGTGTAGCAATAGCCGACTGGGGCGTGAAAAACCCAAAAACCCTGTTCCATACGCGCCTGCATTTTCTGGCGCACCTGTCTGCCATTTTGTTCGCGCTCAAGCTCACCTTGTGCAGCAAAAACGGTTTCAATAAACTTGCCTTCTGGCGTGTCTTCAAATCTGAAATTCAAACATTCGCGCCGCGCATTGCGTGCAAGCATTTCTCGTTTAAGTTTTAGATGGAATTCGGTGTCTCTGGCATAGCGTTTGAGATCGTCAAAGATGACAACATATTTTTCGTGGGGGCTGGCGTCGAGAAAAGCCAGCAGGGCAACCATGCCCGGCCGGTTCATAAAATCGCCACCACCGGAAACATCATCAGGAAACATTGCCGCCACCTGATAGCCTTTTTCTTCAGCATATTCGCGGCAGCGATGTTCCTGACTATCAAGCCCGCTTCCTTCTTCGCGCTGCTTCTTGCTTGAAACACGGCAATAGATAATAGCTTTTTGAATTGTGTTCCCGGTCATGACTCTATCCTTTACACTTCTTGCGTCTCACGGCAATCAGCGGCATCAGTAAATTGTTTTTGCGGTAATCCCTTTTTTGAGGATATCACATTTTCGGCCATAAATGAGGTCAAATCCAAATCTTGCCCACATTCTTCAGAACTTGCTTGCTGGAGTGGGTGAATATCATAACCAAGATCAACAAAGCCGACGATGATTGTCCAGATTGTTTCCAGAAATTCCTGGCGCTGTTCTTCTGTCAGATCGCAGTCATTCAACATCTTTTCGTAACGCTCGACATCCAGCTTGAGCGCAGGACGGACTGTTGTAATCGTCTCTGGCTTGTTCTGATCAATCATCGTTGGGGCTTTGTTTTTAGTCATAGGGATTTCCCTTATTGTGGACCGCTGCGTGCGCGTTGGCGGGTGCGTCCAGAACTGTTTGATTTGGCATTCGTTCCTGTGCGTCCCTTACGAGAAGTTCTTGTTTCACGTTGCTGCTTTTCAGCATCAATTTGCGGGCGGAAGAATTGCTCGTCCAATTCCTTGCCCCAGTCATAGAGTTTGGAACCTTCGGCCTTGTTGAATTCATCACCCATGATCCGCTTGGCAGCGACATCCGTAATGCTGAATTCTTTCGCCAGATTTTGCGCTTGGCTGGCAAACACGCGGTTGAAAGTGAGCTTGTCACCGTTTTCCATGATGTCACCAATATCGCAGGCGCTTTGGTAGGCCTGTTGACGGTTATCATCATTGATAGCATCCAGATTATTGACGAGGGACTCACGCATCTGGTTCATCGATTGACCCGTAGAGGCTTTAAACACATCACGAAGAATGGTTTCCGCCTTGGCCACATCGAATTTCTGGGAACGGGCAAGAGCATAGGCGTAATCGCCCAGCTTTTCCTTAAAAGTGCCTGAATAAAGAATTTCCCGTTCAATAATGCGCGCTACGGACTTGCACTCAAAATATTGTGCGTCGCTCAAAAGACGGGCAGAAAAGCACTCACGCGCATCATGAGCGAGTGCTTGAGGTGATTGGGCAGTTTCATTTGTTTGTATTGTTTGGTTCATTGTAGTTTCCTTTCATATGGTTGTGTTGCCCATGATGGTTGCCTTAATCGGCAAAAATGATGCTTTCCAATGATGATTTAGTGGCGCAGATTTATTGGAAACTATGCCCGTTGGCGTGATCGAGATTGAGTGCGCCCATCACTGGAAGCTCTTGCTTCACGCTGTTGTTTTTCGGCTTCGATCTGGGGACGATAATATTTGTCCTCCTGTTCTTTGCCCCATTCATAGAGGTCTTTGTCCTCAACCGATTTAAGCGCTTCCTTCATCAGCGTTTTGGCGCATGCATCGGTAATGCCGAGTTGTTGCGCGAAGTTTTCGGCCACATGGGCATGGGCACGATGGAAGGATATCTTGTCGCCATCTTCAATCATCTGCCCGACCTCACGGGCATTTTTGTAGGCATCATAGGTGTCACTTTCCGTGAGAGCGGCTTCGCGTTCCATTAGCTTTTCTCGTGTCTGGTTCATGGTCTCACCCGTGCGGGCTTTGTAAAGGTCACGCAAAATCGTTTCCGATTTCATCACGTCGAATTTTTCGGTGCGTGCGAAGGCCACGGCAAAATCTGAGAGTTTTTCCTTGAACTTTCCAGTGGCCTTGATCTCACGCTCCAATATGCCAGTAATGGCCATGGCATCATCAAATTGGCGATTGGTCAGCATGCGGCCAGAGAAACTGTCGCGCGCTTTTGCAACGCCGTTTTGTTCTTTGGGATCAAATAAATTATTCATGGGTTTTCTCCTGTTGAGGTTTGAGGTGCGTTGGGAATTACCGTTGCTGCTGACGGATGCGTGTTTGCCGTCGATCTTTAGGCAAGCCATTTCGGCCACGACGATCAGAGGCGTTTGAGAAATCACGTTTTGGTTTTTCGCGCAGCTCTAATTGCTTTTTGCAAGTGTCTAAAAGCTGGCCAGTTTCGCGCGCCTCTTGCTTATCAATACCCGCCATAAGCTGGTAATGAGAATTGCGCACATTGCGCTCGGCTTGACGATTGATCGCAGATTTGTCGAACTGATCCTGGCCAAACCAGCGATGTTTGAAATCTTTCGATTTAGAACCCGCTTTGTTGACGAGCCTCTTACGCGCTACCTCGAAACGGGTTTTATACTCAATCTCATAGGTGCGTTGTTCAAAGCGGCGCATATCATCAAATTTTAGCGTAATTTTGCGGTAGGCCTTCCACTCCTGTGACGTAAAATCCTTGGCGGCCTGATGTTTAAGGCTGGCCAAATCGAAGGTGCGTTTGATTTCGTCTGATATGTTGAAACTCATACCCTGCCTCGCTTTCCGTGCAACTTTTGCAATTGATGGATGTGATTTGATATTCTCAGTCCATGAAAAAATTCAGATATCGCGAAGATGTGGAAAAATGGCTGGAGCCGATGGATTATCGCGGCTTCTGGGTGGCGGTTGCACCTTATGATCTGGTGCTGCAACGCAAAGAACATTGCGACCAAATGCTTGCCAGTGGCGAGCTGGAAATGGATACCGCAATCGATGTTTTGAAACACATGGCCTTGATGGAACTTGTCGAGAAATTCGATCTGGTGCGCAAACCCATCCCGCCGCGTTTGAAAGTGGTGGAAAGCCATTAGTCTGCTTCCTTTTTGAAGAAAGAAACAAGGCCGCATTTGCCGTTCTTTGCGAATGTCGAAAATGATCCGTATGGACCGATATAGGTGCAGCGCGTGTAGTAGCGACCGGCAAAAGGATTTGCGGTCGAGGCAGGACCGACCTGTCTATATTCGTATGACCAGATCATATGCGGCAGGCCAAAAGTGAGATAGGCCAGATAGGTGGCAACCGGCACAATTACCCAGATTAAAAAGCTGGCACGAAGCAGGCGGGGTTTCATGGTTTTGTCTCCTGTTATTTCGTGGCCAGAGATGTGGGAAGCGAGATTTTGGGATTAGGTCTCAGGCGACCGCCTTCTAATGGATTGTCGGCCAAGTCAAAGCAGTAAGGCGCGATTTCGTTTTGACGAACTTTCTTGCAGTGAATAAATCCAATGTCTTTCACATGGATAATCTGCTCATCGCTTGGCAAACTCATCAGCCGTTCCGGTGGAAACATACGTTCTTTGCCAACACTGAAATTCCCGGAGATATCCATCTTGTCAGAACTGACACCCATCCCATGTGAGACGATTTGGGATTCTCCCATTGCCTTGGAAACCCGCTCAGCTTCTTCAAAAGATGAAAAACCAAACCATTGTTTAACCACCGCGTTTTCTTCTATGGTCAAAGTTTCTAAGCGGCCAAAACGGCGTTCAATCTCCGAGCGCGACTGGGCAATCATGTGGCACCTGCCACCATAGCCACGGATCGTGGTCAGGCGGGAGATCAGTTCTTTGAGCGGCGCGTTGGTAAATTCATCGAGAATAAAATCTGTGGCTCCTGCTTCACCGCTTAGAACAGCGCCCATGAAGGATTGCAGATGCAGCGCATAATAAGCACCGAGCCGCTCCATATGCCGTTGCGGTCCTACGATGAAGACAACGTAATTTTCCTGAAGCAATTGCAGGTGGGAAAGATCAGCATCCATGCCCGCATGATGAAGCGGACTGCCTGCACCAAAAATTCTTAGCGAACGCACCGCAGCACCTCTATGCTGGGGATAGTGATCTTCGTTTTTGCGCATCTCCACAACATGAGTGGCGAGAGCCGATAAGGCAGGATCACCTTCATCCTTGTCGATCAGCGCCATTTTGTGAAGCGTGTCGGGATCAGCCAGAAGTGACCATACACCGCCTGGGATTGCCAGCTGGACGGTTCTATTAACCGGTGAGTTTTCGACATTGGCACGATTTGTTGGTTTTAGGGAGCATTATTGCCCCCGAGGGCAGGGGATTGTGCCCAAACCCTGTCGGTTTGAGGTATTTTGGTGGATTTTGGGCACAATTAT
>JAJRZC010000183.1 GCA_024275435.1 Alphaproteobacteria bacterium | reverse complement strand
GGCCATGTGGCCAATAGACTGGACCTCAAAGTGGCGTAGAGTTTTTTTCCAGTTTTTTTGCTTTTCACGCATTCTGGTGGAATAATAACTGGCTCAAGTCCCAAGATGTTCAACCATTATTGGCTTATTTTTTCGTGCTTGGACTTTTTTGTTTGTTCAACCCCGATCTGTTTTTTTCTCCACCTGATGTGTTGAGAAACAGCTTCACACTTTTCAATAAGAGCATTAGTGTGCGCTTCGCCTGCCTTTAATGAAATTTCAAGTTAGACGGCCAATTAACGGATTGATGAGTGATCATGAGGCCGTGTGGCTGGATTCGACCAATAAATACGAGGAATGACCCTTCCATGAAGACTCACAATCTATTGCTTTTACCCGGTGACGGGATCGGTGTTGAGATCATGGCCGAGGTGGAACGCATTATTGAGTTCTTTAATGGCCGATCTGATGGAGATTCATTTGAGACAACATCTGATCTTGTTGGTGGGGCAGCTGTGGATGCTCATGGCGTTGCAATTACCGATGAGGCAATGGCGAAAGCCGTTGCAGCCGATGCGGTTATCTTTGGTGCGGTGGGGGGACCGAAGTGGGATGATGTGCCTTACGATATACGGCCCGAAGCTGGCCTATTGCGGTTACGGAAAGACCTTGATCTTTACGCGAACCTGAGACCTGCGATTTGTTATCCTGCGCTGGCGGATGCTTCTTCATTAAGACGCGAAATTGTCGAGGGTCTCGATATCATGATCCTGCGTGAGCTGACTGGCGGGACATATTTTGGTGAGCCGAAAGAAACGGTTACTCTTGAAGATGGGAGTAAACGTAGTGTGGACACGACACTCTATACAACCGGAGAGATTGAACGTGTTGCCAAGGTGGCGTTTGATCTTGCGCGCAAAAGGGGCAACAAGGTCCATATGGCGGCAAAATGGAATGTGATGAAAACTGGAGTTTTATGGCGTGAGGTTACGACTCAAACTCACAAAGACTATGCGCCGGATGTGGAATTGGAGCATATCCTAGCGGATAACTGTGCGATGCAGCTTATACGCAATCCAAAACAATTCGATGTGATTTTAACGGATAACCTGTTTGGCGATATTCTCTCGGATGAAGCATCGATGATGACCGGGTCGCTTGGTATGTTGCCCTCTGCTTCTCTTGGCTCGCCAGATGAGAAGACTGGGAAACGTAAAGCGCTTTATGAACCGGTTCATGGTTCTGCGCCTGATATTTCTGGTCAGGGTCTGGCAAACCCTATTGCGATGATTGCAAGCTTTGCGATGGCGCTTCGGTATTCGCTTGATATGGGTGAAGAAGCGGACCTTATTGATAAAGCTGTTGCGGCTGTTTTGGAAAAGGGTTTGCGCACTGGAGACATTATGCAGGACGGCAAAAAGCAGGTCAGCACCAGTGAAATGGGCTCTGCAATTTTGGAAGAGTTGGGTGTGTTGATGGCTTAAGGCCGGCCAGGATATTTTGTTGGGCCTGCTTTTTACGGCAATGATTTTTCGGGGGGTGGAAAAATGGCGAGCAACCTTTCGACGATTGGATTTGATGATTCACAACCAGAGGAACTGGAAAAACAACTTTTAGCTCTTGCTCAATCGGGTACGGCGAGGGTTGCGACTCCTGTTGGAGATTATGCGATTTGGCGCTCGCGTACAGGGGTTGAAGTGTGGTTTCATCTGGCACCTTTGGAAAGTGATGATCAATCAGTTGAACGAGAAATTGTGGGGCTTACACCGTTCTTTGAAGGGACTTCGGATGTGCCACTCAATGTGATTTCGAGTGTGAAGCGATCAGAAGATTCCATGATGGATGGTGCGTTTCATGCCTGGGTCGCACCGGATGAGGACGGTGAGGGTGCCTATCCGGTTGTGTTTGATGCTGTTGATTTTGCTGCGTTGTCTCATCGCACGTTACCTGAGAGATGGCGGGCGCGGATTTGTGGTTTTGCACGTGAATTGTCTGTCTATGCAGATGAAGAAGCTTTTAATGCCTCGCAGATCGCAGATCAGAGGATCTCTTCACGATCGTTTTTTCCAGTTGGGTTGTTTGTGGCTTCTGCTGGTGAAGCTGAAAAAGATCTCAAGCAGAAGCCCACTCCATCTTCAAATGCTTTGATTGTCGGAGAAGTGGTGGCAGTTGAAAAACTGGTTAACGAAGAGACTGAGAACTCGTTTCTCTGGATGTCGGTAAAAAGTTCTTCGGCAACTTATGATGTGGTTGTTTCTCCCGAACTGATCGAGGATGATGTTGAGGTGGGTTCCATTGTGAGCGCGGGTTGTTGGCTATTTGGCCGGGCTCTCACATAGAATCGTTGGGTTTTTAAGTTTTGAACCCGGCAATGTGAACATGATTGTCGCCTGGCTGGAAAATTAAACGGCGGTCTCATCCTGACAGGTTGACTGTTTGTCTGAATGCCAAGCGCGTGCTGACCATTTGGGTTTGGAGTGTTCTTCAGGTGTCGTCGCTTGCTGGCGGGTGCGGGCAATGAAGTAAAATTCAAAACAGTTCGATCCGGTGCGGCTGACACGGTAGCAACCACCTGTGGCGTTTTCATCGTAGATGGTGCAAAAGGTGCCGGTTGTTATGGACCAAGAACCAGAAAATCTCAGGCCGGATTCTGTGTAAACCAATGATCCGTCGAGTTTGTAGCTTTCGGTGAATGTTTGGCCGTTCGTATACTGGCCGGAGATTTCCTTGCCTGCAAATGTGGCGCGCAAGTCATCTTCGTTCATCCAAAGCGATCCTGCGTGAGAGAGCTGGGAAATGGTAAATGTGGCCACGATGATGAGAGTTTTGATAGCGGTTTGGATCATCCTTAATGGCTTTCATTTGTGGGCGTGAATGCTTGTAAGGGTAAATAGTGATTTAGGATGTAATCATGCGAATGTGGTGTCTCAATGCCGTTCGTTCTTGTTCTTTTTATTGGTTTTGTTGCTGATTTTGCACGCTGGAATGATATAGGTCTTGGGAGTGATGTTATGAGCCTTGAAAACTGGTTCCAGCGCGGCTAGTCATCGCTTTGAAGCGTTTTTTCCAAGATGGTCGTCTTCTGACGTTGGACCCTGGGCGGGACTTGTCAAACAGGGTGGTGGTTCACTCCGTCCATTTACTTACAGATCTTAAGGATATCGGTTATGGGCTATAATGTTGCCGTTGTTGGCGCGACGGGAAATGTCGGCCGCGAACTTTTGAATGTTATGGCGGAGCGGGATTTTCCTGCTGACAAGGTGTTTCCGTTGGCTTCGCGCCGTTCCATTGGGACGGAGGTGATGTTCGGTGAAAAAAGCTTGAAGTGTGAAGATCTTGAACGCTTCGACTTTTCAAAGGCTGATATTTGCCTAATGTCGGCTGGTTCAGAGATTTCTAAGACCTGGAGCCCTAAGATTGGTGCCCAGGGCTGTGTGGTGATCGATAATTCCTCCTGCTGGCGGACGGATCAAGATGTTCCATTGATCGTGCCGGAAGTGAATGCCGATGCGGTGGTTGGCTTTACCAAAAAGAATATAATCGCCAATCCGAATTGTTCGACGGCTCAATTGGTTGTCGCTCTCAAGCCTCTTCATGACGAGGCGGGAATTACACGTGTAGTTGTTTCCACATATCAGTCGGTTTCGGGAGCGGGTAAGGATGCGATGGATGAGTTGTGGCATCAGACCAAGGGAAAGTATGTTCCGGGACAGGAAGTAAAACCGACTAAGTTCTCGAAAGAAATAGCATTTAATTGCATCCCTCATATTGATGTCTTCATGGAAGATGGTTTTACCAAAGAAGAATGGAAAATGGTTGTTGAGACCAAGAAGATATTGGATACGAAAATCAAACTGACAGCGACCTGTGTCCGTGTGCCTGTATTTGTTTCTCATGCGGAGGTGGTGAATATAGAATTTGAACGGCCCATAGATGTGGAGCGCGCGCGGGTGGTTTTACGTGAAGCGCCTGGAATTATCGTGTTTGACAAGCCTGAAGCAGGTGGGTACGTGACCCCAATTGATGCTGCTGGCGAGTTTGCAACCTACATTTCACGTATCCGGACAGACAGCACGGTTGAAAATGGTTTGTCTTTGTGGGTGGTCTCAGACAACCTGCTGAAAGGAGCTGCGCTGAATGCAGTGCAAATCGCGGAGATACTTATTAATCGCAAGTTGTTGAGAAAGGATTCGTGATGTTTTCGTTTTGGCTGCTCAATTGGAATAATTTGGTAATTCTACCCGAAAGCAGTTTTAATTCTGAATTGGATATCTAATTTCGAATGTAGTCTTATTTTCTTATTTCAATAAACATCTGTTTTTTTGATATACCTGTCTGATTATTCTTTGATGGGTTTATTATCGCGCACATTGCTGAGCTCGTCGATAATTAGAATTAGATCTTGCAGAAACTTGGCTCTGGCAGGTGCGGGCAACGTTTCTAAAATTCTATCGTCAATGCGCTTGGCGATGGGTTGGGCAACTTGCAAGACCTGCCTGCCCTCATCGGTTAGCTTTACGGCGTAGGCTCTAGCGTCCTGCTTGGCGCGACGGCGTTGCAGGTACCCCTTTTTCAGCATGCGGCGGACGATATCAGCCAGAGTTGAACGGTCGACACCGGTCATGGCTACAAGATTTGTTTGGCTGACCCCTTCGTTTTGAGAAACTGCTATTAAAACAGCAAGTTGACGTGGAGTCAGGTCTGCTTCCGTCATTTCAGATTGGAATATATCACCGGCGCATTGACCGGCGCGATGAAGCAGATGGATTGGGGAGCACTCGAGCAGAATTGCGCTATCCTCGGACGAGGAAGCATTCGTTACAGCAAGTGAATCTTGTTCATTTTTGGCCATCACGTGTCTCTTTAGTTATTGTTCTTGCCGTGACTTCAGCGAAAGATACGTCCCGAATGGATAAAGATAAGTTACAATTTGAAGAAAATACGAAACTTGATCTCTCGTCTACCCTACTTTGACTTTTCCTACTAATTTTTTTTAAAAGAGTGTCTAAAACTAAGAAGTGTCGAGATGATCTGTAAGGTGATGTAAGCGCTTTTTTTTTGGAGAGTAAGAGAGAAGAATTATTTTTATTTTGTGGTGTCATTTTCTTTCAGCTCATACTTTTTAATTATTCCAATTTGAAATATCGCAAATGCGAAGGTGATCGGCATTAGACCAAACACTTTAAATGATACCCAGAAGTCCGTTGAATACATACGCCAAACAAATTCATTCAATATGGCAAGAAATACGAAAAACAACGCCCAACGTATCGTCAGGAGGCGCCAACCTTTGTCGCTCAAGGAAAGGACCTCTCCTAGGACATATTTAAGGAAAGACTTACCGTAAACAAGACCCGCAAAAAGAATAGTTGCAAACAGCGCGTTTGCGATTGTTGGCTTCAGTTTTATGAATAGGTCGTCTTGCAGCCACAGTGTCAGCGAACCAAAGACGAACAAGAAGATTCCTGTGACTAGAGGCATTAGCGGGATGCGACCGTACTTCATTTGGGAGATGGTCAGTGCAATTGCGGTGGCAATCATGAAGAATCCTGTGCCCCAAAAGATCCCTGCATTCCAGTTTGTGATGAAGAAGACTATCAGGGGGCCCATTTCAAGGGCGAGCTTAATGAGTTGCTCGCTTGAGATTTCGGGGATCTCTTCTTCTGCGGCTTTTGTTTGCGTTGCTGGAGCGGTTTGTGTTTTGGAATTTTCGTTTGTCATAAAGTGTTCTTTCAACTCACCTTTGTGGGCCATTTCGTGAGCCCACAAATTGGTGAGGGGGTGGTTAAACGGGATGAATTCTAGGTTTGTTTGTAGGGCAGACATTGGGTTTCGCCAATGCAAATGATTTTTTCAGGGTGATACAGGTGCTTGTTGTTTTGACTAGAATACCGTGAAACAAGAAATCTTTTATTGAATAGGAAGCCCCTTCGTAAGTGGCCAAGCTTCACTCACTCTTGAAGTATTCTACGGATAATTTCGAGCTTTGCTTGAAACTACGGGGTGAACTTTTTGACGGCGTCGAGATAAATAATTTCTAGTTGTGAAATCAATGGTTTTTGATTTTCTAGCGTCGTAAGTTGCTACTGGTTGGTTCTGATTATCAAAATCTTTGGCGGTTTTTGTGGGTGGGTCTTATTTATGGATTGTCCGTGGGATCTGCGCCCTCGGTGGGGATGCGATGCTTGGACATAATGCGTGTCAGGTACCAAGCATAGATGCCCGAGAGTGGCATGATGAAGCCAATTTTGAATAGAATCCAGACATTCACGCCGTCCATTTGGAAACCCAACAACTGATGGAAGTAACTACCAGCCTGTGGGTACATGGTTGTTTTCTCGAAATATAATCGGACAAACTCGTTTAAGACCGCGGTAAGAACGCAGAACCAGGCAAAACTGAAGGTGAAACGGTTCCAACCTTCTCTTGTGTAATGAAATGTTCCCTCGAAGATATGCTGGAAGAAGTTCATGCCGTAATAGAGGCCGCCGAATAGAAACAACGCGAACATGATGTTAAATATTGTGACTTTAATCTGAATCCACATGGGATCGCCGGTCACAAGTGTCATGAAGGCGAAAACGATGGTGACGCCTGAGGCGATCATCGGAAACATTGGCAAGCGACCGAGAATCTTCTTCATGGTCACCATGGCGACGGCGGTGGCAATGATCAGCGCCCAGGTTCCCGCAATAATGCCGTGGGTCGCGTTGACGATAAACATTGCGACGAGGGGACCGAACTCGCTGAGAATATTGACAGTTTGAACTGCGTTAAACGGAAAAATTCGCTTAAGTACTGACATTGTCCTGTCATGTTCCCCTAGTTATTCCGCTGTTTGCGGGTGTCATGCGTATTGTAAGGCTGATTGCTTTTAAGATTTCGTAATGGCCTAATTACTTTGCGCTATTGCGTCTGCGAATTGTGCAGCGTCGAAAGGCTGCAGATCGTCAACGCCTTCTCCGACACCAATTGCGTGGACTGGTAAAGCGTATTTCGCCGAAATTGAAACGAGAATCCCCCCCCGCGCTGTCCCATCCAATTTTGTCATTATCAGGCCCGTAACCCCAGCGCGGTGCATAAACACCTCTACCTGCTGCATTGCGTTTTGACCGGTGGTTGCATCGAGGACCAGAATCACCGAGTGGGGGGCTAAATCATCAACTTTTTTTAGAACCCGGACGACCTTTTCCAGTTCCTCCATAAGGACTTGCTTGTTTTGCAACCGGCCTGCTGTATCTATCAGCAACACGTCACATTGTTCTTTTTGGGCAGTTTTCAAGGCATCGAATGCCAGGCCAGATGAATCGGCTCCAGTTTCTCGTGCGATTACCTGGGAATTGGTTCGTTCTCCCCAGACTTTCAATTGCTCCACGGCGGCCGCCCGGAAGGTATCGCCTGCGGCGAGCATGACCTTTTTACCCTGAGAGGCGAAGGTGGAAGCGAGTTTACCAATGGTTGTGGTTTTGCCAGAACCGTTCACGCCGACGACCAGAATGACATAGGGTTTTTTGGTTTCATCTATGATGAGTGGTTTGGCCACTTCTTGGAGGACTTTATTGACTTCGGCAGCTAAGACGGCGCGAACATCTTGTGCTGATATGCCCTTCTCATAGCGGCCTTTTGCCAAGGTTTCGGTTATGCGTAGCGCTGTCTCGACTCCCAGGTCGGCCTGGAGAAGGACATCTTCCAAATCTTCAAGCTGTTGCTCGCCCAGTTTCTTCTTGGTGAAAATACCGGTGATGCCCTGGGATAGCTGGGTCGAGGTTTTTGATAACCCCGAGGTTAGCTTTTTAAACCAGGAATGTTTGGCGGGTTCTTCAGATTGGTCTTTTGTTTTAAGCTCACGCTCGGTTGTGGAAACGGATGGAGTGGGTGTTTCATCCACGCCATGGTCGGGGGTCTGTTGAACGACTTGCGTTATATTTTGATTTTGCAATGTCGGTTCTTGTTTGAGTTTGGCCTCGTTCTTGGTCTTGTTCCTGGGTTCAAGTTCTCGATTTTCATGTTTTTCCCCCTCTAGCTTTTGGCTTTTGTTCTGGGGGTGCGCTTCAGTTTCTTGTGGGGGCTCTTTATTTGGTTTGGTATTTGTTTGGGAGGACTTGCTGCCAAACAGTCGACCCAACAGCCCTTTAGATTTGGGGTTCTGATTTTGTTGATCCTGATCGCTCACGCGAACACCTCTCCATAAAGTTGCTGACCGTCGTTGTGGGTGGCTGTTGCGCGAACGATGGTTCCAGGTGGAAACTGTCGATCAAGACGAACAAAGGTAAATTGGGGCGTTCTTCCTTTTTCCTCCTTCTCGATAAAAACTGAGATTGTTTTTCCAATTTGTTTGTTGAGATGGGTTCTCAGTTTTTCATTTCCAATGGAACGAAGACGCGCGGCGCGAGATTTTATGTCCTTACCATTCACCTGAGGCATACGGGCTGCGGGTGTGTCCGGGCGTGGGGAAAAAGGAAAGACATGTAAATAGGTGAGGTTGCACGATTCAACCAGTTTGAGTGTGTTTTTGAACATCTCATTGGTTTCGGTGGGAAAACCGGCGATGAGGTCGGCTCCGAAAACAATGTCGGGTCGCAGTTTGCGAGCTTGTTGGCAAAATGAAATGGCATCACTGCGTGAGTGACGGCGTTTCATACGCTTTAAGATCAAGTCGTCACCTGATTGCATGGACAGGTGCAGATGGGGCATCAAGCGATCTTCGTTGGCGATGGCATCAAGTAGAGCCTTGTCTACTTCCACCTGGTCGATGGAGGAAAGGCGCAGACGCTTTAATTCCGGGACGTGTTTGAGGATGTGCTGAACAAGACGGCCTAGGGACATGGCTCCGGGCAGGTCGTGGCCATAAGACGTGATGTCCACACCGGTGAGAACAATTTCCAGATGGCCGTTTTCCACCAATTTTCGAATTTGGGAGACAACCTCGCCGGCGGGAACCGATCGCGAGGGGCCACGGCCAAAGGGGATGATGCAAAATGTGCAGCGATGATCGCAGCCGTTCTGGATCTGGACGTAGGCACGAATACGGCTGCCGAAACCTGAAATCATGTGGGACGCGGTTTGGGTGACACTCATGATGTCATTGACGAGCACTCGCTGGGACTGAGGCACGGCTAGATTCAAGAACGTTTCCGCTTTGGTTTTTTCTTCGTTGCCGATGACGTGGTCGACGTCTTCAAGTCTGGAAAACCTTTCGGGTTCGATCTGAGCGGCACAGCCGGTGACAATTATGCGAGCATTGGGCATTTGCCGACGGGTGCGGCGAATGGTTTGTTCGGCACGGCGCACAGCTTCTGAGGTCACGGCGCAGGTGTTGATGATCACGGTGTCGTCGAGACCAGCCTTTTGGGCATGCTCAAGCATCACCTGCGATTCAAAGGTGTTGAGGCGACAGCCGAGAGTTATGAGTTCTGGTTTGGCCATAGGTTTTTGTTTTGTGCCAACCCTGTGAAAGGAAATTGTCGGGTTGGCTTGATTAAAGAATTACGCATTTGGGTGTCTACACGTGAGGCTATTGAGCTGGCAAGTGACCGAGGATTCCTTCGTATTCGACGACGACGGGGCCCGATAGACTGATATGGTTGTTTTCTTCCCAGGTGATTTGAAGTGGACCTCCGGGCATATGGACCGTCACTGTGCGCTCTGTAAATCCGTTGCGCATGGCGCTCACTGCGGAGGCACAGGCGCCTGATCCACAAGCTTTCGTTAAACCGGTGCCGCGTTCCCAGGTTCGTTGAATGATTTCCTGGCGAGAACGGACATGGGCAATGGATATATTAGCGCGTTGCGGAAATATGGGGTGATTTTCCAGGAGCGGTCCCATGCGACCCAAATCGATTGCCTCAACATCTTCGACCCAGAAGATAGCATGTGGGTTTCCGATATTTACGACAGAAGGGGTGTGCAAGATAGGATTGTCAATGGGTCCAATTTGCAGTTCGATGCGACGCGTGTCGTGAAATTCTTCGGCGAGGGGGATTTCGTCCCAGTTGAATTTTGGCTCGCCCATATCAACTGTAATGTTGTCAATGGAGTTGGCCTTGACTTTTAAGAGCGTGGTTTGTGTCTCAAATATCAAATTGCTGTCATCGCCCTGCCTGCGCAGATGCCAGCCAATGCAGCGCGTTCCATTTCCACAGGCGCCGGAGAGAGATCCGTCGGCATTATAGATCTTCACAAAGGCTTGCGTTCCTGGGGTCCTGGGATCATGGAGGACCATCATCTGATCGAAGCGGGTGTGGGGTGCCTGCGCTATTTCGCGTACTTCGGCAGGTTGGAAAACCTTGGATTTTCCACGCAGGTCGACAACCAGGATCTCGTTGCCCTGTCCGTTCATTTTGGTGAAGGAAATGGTGTTTGTATCGCTCATGCGCCCTTATATGGCCAATGGTTGGCGAAATAACAATTGTTTGAGGGGACGCAGCGGGGGACATGAGGCCATGAAGGAGATTATCAGGAATGCTATTTGGTTTTGACCGTGGTTTGAAACCCGGTTTTACAGGCTTTTTGGCTCTGGTGGGCGTTGGAATGGCTTCAGGGCCGTTGTTGGCGGACATTACCGATGCGCCAAAAGCGGGCCAGAGCTCCATTAAGGTGGAGACCGTGGCTTCTGGTCTCGCGTCTCCATGGGGACTTCAATTCTTGTCTGGTGGGCGATTTTTGGTGAGCGAGCGTCCTGGCAAACTGCGGGTTGTTTCGGCAGATGGTTCGATTTCAAAGCCCGTGTCGGGTGTGCCAAAGGTTTATGCGCGTGGCCAGGGCGGGCTGTTGGATGTGCGTTTGGCACCAGATTTCGAGAAAACTGGAACGATATATCTGTCGTTTTCGGAAAAGACCAAGTCGGGGCGATCTCGGACGGCGGTGGCGTGCGCCAAGCTCATCTTGGAGGGAGACGGCGGCCGGTTGGAGGACGTGAAGATTATTTGGCGGCAAAAACCAGAAATTGGAACAGCGCATCACTTTGGGTCGCGGATTGTCATTGCCAAAGATGGTTCGTTGTTTGTGACGTTGGGTGATCGCGGTCAGCAGAGTAAATACACGCAAGATCCCTCAACCACTGTGGGCAAGGTTGTGCGGATCAACACGGACGGTTCGGCGCACCAGGACAATCCGAAGTTTAAGGGTGGGCCAAAGTATAAAAAGTGGGCACCGGAAGTGTGGTCGATGGGTCATCGTAATATTCAAGGAGCGGCGCTTGATAAGGCGAGTGGCGCATTATGGACGGCGGAGCATGGTGCTCGCGGTGGCGATGAACTGAACCAGCCGCGGAGCGGGCGCAACTATGGATGGGCGGAGATCAGCTATGGACGGCATTACTCTGGTTTGAAGATTGGCGCAGGGACAAAGAAAGCGGGGTTCGAGCAGCCGGTTTATTATTGGGATCCGTCGATCGCCACTTCAGGGTTGATGATCTATACGGGCGATTTGTTTCCCCAGTGGAAGGGAAACATTTTTGTCGGTGGTTTGAACGGGCAGCTGCTTGCGCGGCTTGTGATGAAGGATGAGCCGAAGGGGCGCGAAGTTGTGGCAGAGGAAGCTTTGTTGCGAGGGCGCGGACAACGTATTCGTGATGTGCGCCAGGGGCCGGATGGGGCTGTCTATGTTTTAACGGATGCACCTGAGGGTGATTTGCTTCGCATTACGCCTGGGAAGTGAAGCGAAGGGTCAGGTAGCCTGTTTGGAAGGCGCGGAAAGTTTATGGTCGCTAGCGCGGCGGGAAGCTGCCGCCAGTGTTTTTGCTGGTCGAAATAGAAAACGGCTGCGGAGCGTGAGTGCATCCGGCAGCCGTTGGCTAGTTTGTTGGTTGATGATTTGTCTGTCAGATAACTAGCAATTGCCGTTTCTCATGCAGTCGCGCATCTTGTCTCTCATTTGGTCTTTCCAGTTCTGGGCGTCATCACTGCCGCCCTCACCACCATCGCCACAATGTGGGCCGGCCCCTGTATAAATACTGAATAGAGCGTTCAGGAAATATTCATGCAATAGGTTAACTTCTCCAAATTTTTCCCGCTCAATCAACTGTAGGCTAGTATCACTATCATTTTGCTGGATTTTCTTCGTAATCGGGGTGGAAACGCAGGGTCATGATTTGAGGACCAAATCATTGACTTTGGCGCTGATATCCCACATTGTGCGGTGCAATTCATACATGGCCCGTAGTTCGAGCCGCTTTGCGACACATGATGAACTGGTTTCATATGAGCTGGTATCTTCGGGAGGTCGTGAGGTCCACATCCACCGGCGAGTTTCGTCAGTGGGTGCTTTTTTGGTTTGACCTCAGTCTTTTACCGCTTCGCCTTGTTGTGCAGATGCGGCGGGCTGATGGGTGAGGGTCCATTAAAGATTGTTTTGGTTTTTTCGACTCGGGTTAGAGACGAGGTAGTTTGACGTCATGTTTCAAACGCTTTCAGATCGGTTGTCGGGGGTTCTCGATAAACTTACGCGGCGCGGTGCTTTATCCGAAAGTGACGTTAGCGAAGCGATGCGTGAAGTGCGCCGTGCGCTGCTCGAAGCGGATGTTGCGCTTGACGTTGTTAAATCTTTTATTGAGCGGGTGAAAGCCAAGGCGGTTGGTGCAGATGTCTTAAAGTCTGTGACGCCGGGCCAGATGGTCGTCAAGATCGTTCACGACGAGCTTGTTAATATGCTCGGTTCGGATGCTCAGCCGATTGATCTACATGCGGCGCCGCCGGTGGCTATTTTGATGGTGGGTCTGCAGGGCTCGGGTAAAACGACAACCTCGGCGAAAATCGCCTACCGGCTTGCCAAGCGGGAAAACAAAAAAGTTTTGATGGCGTCTTTGGATGTGCATCGTCCTGCTGCGCAAGAGCAGCTCAAAGTTCTGGGTGAGCAGACCGAAACGGCGACGTTGCCGATTGTTGCGGGTCAAGGGCCGCTGCAGATTGCCAAGCGTGCCATTGAGGCGGGTAAACTGGGTGGTTATGATGTCGTCATTCTGGATACGGCCGGGCGCGTGACCGTTGACGATGCATTGATGGGTGAGGTGGCGCAGGTCAAGGAAGCCACCAATCCGCATGAAGTGCTGTTGGTGGCTGATAGTTTGACGGGTCAGGATGCGGTTAAGACGGCTGAGGCGTTTGATAGTCGGATCGGGATTACCGGAATTGTTTTGACGCGTGCAGATGGTGATGGACGCGGTGGTGCCGCGCTTTCCATGCGCGCGGTTACGGGAAAGCCCATCAAGCTCATCGGTGTTGGCGAGAAGTGGAATGAGCTTGAAGATTTCCACCCGGAACGGATCGCTAACCGAATTCTAGGTATGGGGGATGTGGTCAGCCTTGTTGAGAAGGCTGCCGAGACCATTGACGTCGAAAAGGCGACGGCAATTGCCACCAAGATGAAGAAGGGTCTGTTTGACCTTGAGGATTTGGCAGAACAACTTACGCAGATGCAACGTATGGGCGGCATGGGTAGTGTCATGAAGATGCTGCCGGGCATGGGCAAGCTTAAAGGTCAGCTTGATGACTCGAAGTTTGATGACAAGATTTTACGTCGCCAGCACGCGATTATTTCCTCGATGACTCCCAAGGAACGGCGCAATCCAAAAGTATTGAATGCAAAACGCAAGCGGCGGGTGGCTGCTGGTTCGGGAACTAAAGTCGAAGAGATCAATAAATTATTGAAGATGCACCGGCAGATGGCCGACTTCATGAAGACGATGGGCCGTAAGGGTCTTATGGGTCGTATGATGGGCGGGCTTGGTGGTGGTGGAGGTGGACCTTCTGAAGCCGAGATGGCGCAGATGCAAGCGGACTTGGCTGGGCTGGATCCGAAGGCACTGGAGCAATTGCCGGATGATTTGAAGGCGGCGTTACCCGGTGAAGGTCATTCGACGCCGGGCGGCATGGGAGCGCCTCAACAAGGTTTGCCCGGTGGTCTGCCAGGGCTTGCAGGTGGTGGTTCTCTGCCGGGGCTGGGTGGTGGAATGCCAAGTATGCCAGGAATGCCGGGGATGCCAGGGGGGCGCTCCAAACGGGCGTTGGCTAAACGGAAGAAGAAAAAGCGGTGAGATCTGCTCGACGAAAAAACAGATTCTGAAATTCAAGACATAAACTGAACAACCGAGACACTTTGAAAGGAAATAATCATGGCAGTTAAACTGAGGCTTGCACGTGCCGGTGCGAAGAAGCGTCCCTACTATCATATTGTTGCAGCGGATGTGACAGCGCCCCGTGATGGCCGCTATATTGAGCGGGTCGGCTCTTACAATCCGATGCTACCGAAAGATAGCGAAGAGCGGGTGAAGCTCAATGAAGAGCGCTGCAAGTATTGGATTTCTGTTGGTGCCAAGCCAACGGACCGTGTTGCCCGTTTCCTTGCGGGAGCAGATTTGTACAAGTGGGAAAAGTCTAACAATCCAGAGAAGGCCAAGCCGAAGAAAAAGGCTCAGGAGCGGTTGGAAGCGGAAGCAGAAAAGGCCAAGGAAGCTGAAGAAGCTGCCAAGGCCCCCGCTGAGGGCGGTGAGGAAGCGAGCGCATAATAAGCGCAACAAGCGCAGCGATTGTTTTGCATTTGGTGCAATTGATCGGTTTATTTTCAGGTCATTTCAATGAGCCCGCGGTTTCAAGCTGCGGGCTTATTTGCATCTAATTTTTCACGCATGCGATTTGAATTTTAATCACGCCGGGCACGGATGGTTAATGGCGGTTATGCTAAATAGACCATGGTGGGTTTTTTTCAATTTAGCGCCGAGGTGCTGCCGTGGGCAGTGGTTGGGCTGGTTGGTTTCCCCAAGACTAACGTCCTTAAATATTGAGAGCAGCGAAGTTTTGATTAGATGTTTGAGCGGGGCTTAAAGCATTGGTTGGAGAGATTTGGTCTTAGGCAGAGCGAGCTTGCAATACTGTTGGGCGTTAGTCCGAGGACGGTGAATATGTGGGCTGTGGGGGATTCGGAATTGCCTGGTCCAGTTGCTGGATATTTGCGACTGCTAAAGCAGCTTCCGGCAGACAAACGTGCTATTGAATTCAGTCGCATTCCTGGCCGTGCCAAGACCTTTCAAGAAGGACTTTATCGCTTCCAATATTATCTCGATGCAATGGGAGAGAGGGATTCGGGCCGGGCAATGTGCGTTTTGCTAAATGGCAAAATATTTGGATGCGATCCTTGGGGGGGTGAAATTCATGGCTGCTATAAGTTTCGCGCCAGCGATGAAAAAACCCATATGCAAGTGGTTTTGAAAGTACCTCCCGGCGGGATGTTAATTACGGGTCTTGAGGCGGGGGAAGATTGCGCTGAGTTTGAGATAAGTGGGTCATTTGAAAGGGCCGATCCTGAAACGAGAGTGATTGTTAAAGTTGCAGGCGTGCCGGTTGAAGTTGTGCTTAGCTATATTGGGCCTTTACCCCGTTAGTTGATTTGATGGGTTGATTGATTGGGGTAGGTTCTTACGATGATGTTAAGGGTTTAATCTAATCGTGAGGCGATGAGCGGCAAATTGAAACGAATTTTGTTGGGCTTTATTTCGGGTGCCCATGGCATTCGCGGTGATGTGATTTTGCGATCGTTTGCGCAGGACCCTGCAGCTGTTGGTGATTACGGCGTTTTGACATCCAAGGATGGTTCACGCTCGTTTGAAATCAAGGTACGGCGGGTGACGAACAAGGGAGTGGTGGCGGGCATCAAGGGCGTTACGGACCGCAATAGCGCGGAAGCACTAAAGGGAACCGAGCTGTATGTATTACGGGAACAGCTTAATGAGCCCGAGGAGGGTGAGTTCTTTTATAGTGACCTTATCGGACTTTCTGCTGTGGATCTTAAGGGTAATGCTGTTGGAAAGGTGGTCGGTGTCGATAACTTCGGGGCAGGTGATCTACTGGAAGTACGGCTGAAGGGGAAAAAGCAAACGGAATACATTTCCTTTACGCACGACTTTGTGCCGGATGTTGATCTGGAAGCCCGGCGCGTCGTTATTGTTTTACCTCCTGAGGATGAAGAGGACCATGAGGGTAAACCAGACTAGATTGCTTCACCTTTGAGAAGACGCGGGATGTCTCCTGAAAGGCCGGCGGCTTCTTTTATGAACATATGTTTGAGTTGCGGAAGTCGGTCGACGATGCCCAGCCCCATAGAGCGAACCGAGCGCAATAAAGTCATGTCATTTGAAAATAGCCGATTGAGGCCGTCATAGGCTGCGGTGGAGGTCAATGAATCAAAGCGACGCCATTGCTGGTATTTGGAAAGACCTCCCGCGGTGCCATCATTGGCGCCGATGTCCATGCCTAGCCGCCATGTTTCTGCTGTGACCTCAGCCAGAGCGGCAACATCACGTAAAGCGAGGTTCAGGCCTTGGCCGGCAATGGGATGTACGCCGTGAGCAGTATCGCCGACCAATGCGAGGCGATCGGAAATATAGCTGCGGGCGAGGTGCATGGTCAGCGGCCAAGATTGACGCGGGCCCTGGAGTTGGATTTTGCCCAATCTGCCTCCAACGCGTTTTTCAATGTTTTCAAGGAATGTGCGATCGTCAGACTTCATGAGGTTTTGTGCTAGTGCACGCTCTTCGCTCCAAGTGATGCAGGAGCGGTTTCCTGTCATGGGTAGGATCGCAAATGGACCGCCGGGAAGGAAGTGTTGAACGGCTGTGCTATTGTGCGGCAACTCATGGGAGAGTTGTGTAACGATGCCAGTTTGTTGGTAGTCACAGGTGACGAGTTTAATTCCGGCCATGTCGCGAAGACTGGAGGCACGCCCTTCGGCTGCGACGAGTAGTTTGGTGCGTAGCTTGCGCCCGTCTTGAAGTTGAACGTGGGCGTAACCGGTTTCCAGTTGATATGTCTCAATGAGAGCTGGGGCTATAATTTCGACATTCGGGGTCTCAGCAATGAGAGCTCTTAGTGCTTCGCCTATTGTTTGGTCAGGAATAATGTAGGAGGCGGGGGCGCCGTCATCCAAAGTGTTGTCATAGCGTAGGACCACGGGGCGGATGCCGTCGTCGAGGCTGGAATCCGTGATTTCGATATTGGTGACGGGTTGGGCTTCGTTTTCAATGCGCGGCCATACTCCCAGAACCTTGAGCATCTGTTGCGCCGCTTTAGAGATTGCGAAGGCGCGCGGATTTGTTGCACTCAGAGATAACGATTGTGATGATTTTTCGATAATCGCTATTTTGGCTTTCGGGCCCAGGGCGTCACTTAAGGCGCGTGCCAGTGCTAAGCCTGTGAGGCTGCCTCCAGAGATGATGACGTCGTGACGGTCTGGGATGGCGTTCATGGGATCTGACCATAAGTTGTGAGTGATCAAGATGAAGTTTTAGCTTGGATAACGAGCTATGTGAGGTGTAAGGCAGTGTGTCTGGTTTTGCTTTGTCTTAGCTCATTTTAGACTATGTTGGCGGGTCAAAGCTACAAAAACAGTTTGGAGGGATGCTTGTCAGCAGGGGAATCTATCCTAAAGCTTCTTGATCTCGAAAGCTTAGGGGACAACCGGTTTCGTGGGCTTCGTGCTCAAGAAGGTTGGCAGCGTGTTTATGGTGGGCAGGTTCTAGGGCAAGCCTTGATGGCAGCGACGCGTACGGTTGAACCGGAGCGCAGTGTGCATTCCTTGCATGGCTATTTCATTTTACCAGGCGATCCTAGTCATTCGATTGAATATGATGTCGAGCGCGTTCGTGATGGTAAAAGCTTCAGCACCCGTTCTGTGAAGGCCAGCCAACGTGGGCGGGTCATGTTTACGATGAATGCCTCGTTTCATAAGCCTGAGACCGGATTGGAGCATCAAGTTGAAATGCCTGAAGTTCCAGCACCGGAGGAGCTTTCGAGTGCGCGTGAATTGTTCTTGCGGATGGCTGACAAACTACCGGAGAACATTCGGAAATTTTGGGAACGGGAACAACCTGTTGAGCTGCGTCCTGTCGATATTTCGCGATACTTCAAACGAGAGGCACGAACGCCGACGCAATCGATTTGGTTGAAGTTTATTTCAAAGCTTGATGATGATCCGACTATTCATCAGTGCGTGCTGGCTTATGCTTCTGATTTTACATTGTTGGATACGGCGTTAATAGCGCATGGAAAGTTGATGTTTGACGAGGATATCCAATTGGCTAGCCTTGATCATGCCATTTGGTTTCATCGCCCATTTCGGGCTGATGAATGGCTTTTATACGTTCAAGATAGTCCTTCGAGTTTTGGGGCGCGCGGGTTCTGTCAAGGACGCGTATTCTCACGAGATGGGAGGTTGGTTGCCTCAACGACCCAGGAGGGCTTGATGAGAGTTCGAAAGACCGATTTTTCGATTAAATAATAGGCGGCATTTTTATTCAGCCTAAAAGTTGGGCAAATTGTAGATTGACCGGTGCCCAACTTATTGCTCTTAGAGAGCGAAATCTCCCTACATATCAGTGCGTTATGTAAGAATTGCTTGTTTGGCACGATTTTTGTTTCTTAATAATTTGATAACATCAGAGAGTGCGCATCTTTTGTGCTCTTTGAAGCTATCGCTGCGATCTGGGTCTTTGTGGTTTTGATTATTTCGAAACACGGGCCCGGTCCTTTGTTGGTCGTGCTTTTGAACGGAAATCTTTCTTCATCCGTGTTTTCAGGGGCAGGCTCATGAAGAAGTACTCTTTGCCACCGTCACTTCTGGCGGAATTTTTAGGGGGTTAAGTAAATGAAGTTGCTGACCGCAATAATAAAGCCATTCAAGCTCGAAGAGGTCCGTTCGGCTTTAACCGATATTGGCCTCCAGGGCATGACCGTCACAGAGGTCAAAGGCTACGGCCGTCAAAAGGGCCACACGGAGATTTATCGCGGCGCTGAATATGCCGTGAGCTTTCTACCAAAAATCAAAATAGAGATCGTGATCGCTGATGATCAGGTGGAGAAGGCGATCGAGGCCGTTCAAAGCGTTGCTAAGACCGGTCAAATTGGAGACGGCAAGATTTTTGTCTCGCCGATTGAACACACTATTCGTGTGCGCACGGGCGAAACCGGCGACACAGCTCTTTAGTAACGGGTGAGGGAAGTAGGACAATGAAACTCATGTTTGAAAAAATATGTATCGGGCTTTTGGCCGCGGTTATGGTCGTGCTCGTTGTGGACCCAAGTTTTGCGCAAGAAGCTGCGGCAGCTGCTGTTGAAGAAGCTCCGAAACTCAGTGCCGGTGATACGGCCTGGATGCTGACTTCCACGGCTCTTGTATTGATGATGACGATACCTGGACTGGCGCTGTTTTATGGCGGCATGGTGCGAAAGAAAAACGTTCTTACAATCATGATGCAGAGCTTTGCGGCTTGCTGTTTGATGAGCGTTTTGTGGATGATCGTCGGCTACTCGATCGCCTTCGGTGATGGCGGAGCATACAACGCCTACTTCGGCGGTTTTGACAAAGTCATGCTCGCTGGTCTCACCAAGGATGGTATGTCGGGAACGATTCCTGAATCCGTGTTTATGACCTTCCAGATGACTTTTGCGATCATTACGCCAGCACTGATTACGGGTGCTTTTGCTGATCGTATGAAGTTCTCCAGCTTTCTCGTGTTTATCACGGCATGGTTGATTATTGTTTATGCTCCAGTTTGCCATTGGGTCTGGGGCGGCGGTTTTCTCAGCGATGCGGGTGTTCTCGATTTTGCTGGTGGTACTGTTGTGCACATCAACTCCGGTATTGCGGGTCTTGTTTGTGCGATCGTTCTTGGTCGGCGCCAAGGTTACGGGCAAGAAAACATGGCTCCGCACAATCTCGTGCTGACATTGATCGGTGCTTCAATGCTGTGGGTTGGCTGGTTTGGTTTTAACGCCGGTTCCGCTGTTGCTGCCGATGGTGGTGCGGGCATGGCTATGGCCGTGACCCAGATTGCCGCTTCCGCTGCTGCCTTGTCCTGGATGTTTGCCGAGTGGGTCATTCATCGCAAGCCAAGTGTTCTGGGCATTGCTTCTGGCGCCATTGCCGGTCTCGTCGCTATCACACCGGCATCAGGTTATGTTGATCCGCAAGGTGCTCTTTATATCGGTCTGGCGGCTGGTGTTGTCTGCTTTATCTTCTCCACGGCTATCAAGCGGATGCTTGGCTATGATGACAGCCTTGATGTGTTTGGTATCCACGGTATCGGCGGTATCGTTGGTGCTATTCTAACCGGTGTGTTTGCTGTTGAAGCCATCGGTGGAACAAAAGGACTGCTTGAAGGCAATGCTGGCCAAGTGGCTATTCAGATCTACGGCATCGGTGCCACGATTGCCTGGAGTGCCATCGCAACATTCGTAATTCTAATGGTGATCAAGGTCGTCATGGGACTTCGGGTGGAGCCAAGTGCTGAAAGAGAAGGTCTCGACGTGCGTGAGCATGGTGAGGTTGTCCAGTAACAAAGAAGTCTCCCGAGCACGTGTTTTCAGATGGAAGCACGAACTCAAACTTAGCCCGGCACCATTTTGGTGCCGGGTTTTTTATTTGAGAGCATTCAGTCTGGTTTTCTTTCTTGCGACGGCTTCGCCAGCGTAAAGTTTATTTCTGGCTGAGAAGCTGGACTGATTTTGGAGACGTTTAAATCGTTATACGGGTTCTGGGATTCATGTGGGCAACGAGGATCTTGAGGTGTTCTGGAGAAAGGGCGATGCAGCCTTCGGTTGGAGAATAATCCAGCGCTGCAGCATGAATAAAAATTGCACTGCCGTGGCCTTGACGGCGGGGATTGCTGTTGTGGTTAAGAATGACGAGTAGGTCATAGAGGTGGTCTTGCCGCCATAACCGCTCGGCACTGGCGGGGTATGGATGGGAGATGAGGCGATTATAATTTCGATCCAGGACAGCATCGCACCAACCATCCATTGGGCGGATGGGCCTAGATTTGAGGCCGGTTTTTGGGCGTCGCATGCGATCAGCGCGGTAAAATAATTGAAGCGGTTGCCAGGTGCCTTTCGGGCTCGCGGCGTCGCCCTCACGCTTCATGTATGTTTTACCAGATTTTCCCAAGGCGCATGGAAAACACAGATCACCGATGTGCAAGCAACCTTTTGATGCGTGTGATGACAATGATCTGACAACAATTTGAAGTGCCTTTGGCGATCTTTTCATCTCTAACCTTGAGTGTTGATGTGTGACCTGTCTTATGGCGGTGCGATGGGCTGTTTTTTCAGGTGGCCTTTGTCAACCTAGATTATAGCTTAGTTGTCGCTTCTCGATCCATTGAAGGTGAGGGTGCATATTGGTATTGATAGTCGTGTTGGTCATAGTTATGTGGTGTTTACGGTTGAGTTGGGTTTGTCCTGTACCTGTCGACTCACACGTTTCGTTCTTTTCTGGGCAAAGTCCCACTTCGACCTGGCTGAGTTTGGGTCCAACTAAATTGGAGTTGCAGGAATGAGCACCTCTCGAAAGATTTTGATTGTCGATGATGATGATGATCTGCGCGATTCTCTTCTTGAGCAGCTCGCTTTGCATGATGAATTTGATGTTATCGCCGCTGAGAATGCATCTGAAGGTATTTCCATGGCGAAAGAGGGACATATTGATCTTGTGCTCTTCGATGTCGGGCTTCCCGATATGGATGGCCGTGAGGCTGTAAAGCAGCTTCGCAAGAATGGCTTCAGTAGCCCGATCCTAATGTTGACCGCAAATGATTCCGATGCGGACCAGATACTTGGTCTGGATGCGGGCGCAAATGACTATATTACCAAGCCTTTCAAGTTTGCTGTTTTGCTTGCGCGGATACGTGCTCAGTTACGTCAGCATGAGCAAAGCGAAGATGCTGTCTTTACGATCGGGCCTTACACTTTCAAACCGGCTTCAAAGATTTTGGTTGATCAATCTGGAGCGAAGATACGCCTTACTGAAAAAGAGACTTCGATTTTGAAGTATCTCTATCGTATTGGTGAAAAGGTTGTGACCCGCGATGTGCTGTTGCATGAGGTGTGGGGTTACAATGCGGGTGTGACCACACATACACTTGAGACGCACATCTATCGTTTGCGTCAGAAAATTGAGCAGGACCCGTCGAGTGCTGAACTGCTTGTTACGGAAGCGGGTGGATATAAGCTCGTTCCCTAGGTACTTTCGACTTTTTTTGAAATGTATTTTGCCCCAACGGGTGAACCTTAGGTTTTTAAGGTGCTTGTTTTATTCGCGGTGCATATTTAAGGCCGCGTAACCGCCTTTTGGGGAAATCGTTGTTTATGTTTATTTCCTAGTCGTCGACCTTTTTCCGGTGCCTGCCCTTTTGCCATTTCTTTTCTGGCCACTTTCCTAATCCTCTTTTGTTGGGTGCTTTCAGAGGCTTTTTATAAGCTTCGAGCATTCTTATCCCCGCTTTGCACAGCGTTATTTTAAGGGGTGGATCAGCAAGGCCGAATCATTTGAGGGTTGTTGCAGGTTGTCGGAAAAGACCCTGTTAGCTTGCGTCGGTCAATTCCGCTTCCCAATGAAACACATAAAAGAGTGATGTGAGATCAAATCCTGTTACGGGATTTTTGGGGAATTGCTATGATGCAGGTAAATGAAACTTTGATGCGTCCGATGTGCGGCGTTCCTCTCTTTCGGGGACTTAGCCTTGAGCAGATTTCAATGATCGCGCGGAGTGCAGAACGCATTGTGTATCGTGAAGGCGATACAATCATTGCAGCAGATAGTGAAGGTGACGCGGCTATTCTAGTTGTTTCTGGTGATGCTGTTCGTATATCTGGCGTGGATCTTGATGGTGGCCTTGAGGTTATTGACGAAGGCTCTCTTCTCGGGGAGATGGCTATGCTGGTGGAGATGGAATACGGTTCAACGGTTATTGCCCGTGGCATGGTGCGTGCCCTTCGGATTACACGCGAGGGCTTGCAAGAGCTGATGGAGCACGATCCTGCACTGGTGGATCATTTTCTTCATAAGATTGCTGGGCGACTTTCTGATTTGGCCTGTGAATTGCGCAGTGTCGATCAGGCTCTCGCGTCGGCTTCTGAGGCTTCAACGGCTTCGTCGTCGTCTATCACGGGTGAGTCCGTGCGCCAGGCACAACTTCACTGACGAAATAAACCAGAGCGGTGGGATAAAAAAAGAAATCGTCCCGTTGCATTCCTTCTCATTTGAAATGAGCGAAACAAAATAAAGACGCCCGATCTCTGGGGGAGAGACCGGGCGCTTCGGCGCTTGCGCGCTTGATACCGGGAGGGAAACCGGTACCCCAGGTCGCGTCTTCGGTTCGACGGGGGGGCACTACCGAATACAGGGTGACGCGCCTGTCTAGGTTTAGAATTAAGCGCTCGTTGAGCAAATTCAACAAGTAGGAATAGGCCACATCACGAAAATGTTACCGAATCTATCGCTTTGCCACCCTGTTGATGGTTGTGCTGATGCGAATACGCCACGAGAAGTGCTCAAACTGTATCTATTTGAGCACTGTGGCTGTGGCAGCTATCGAATGAAGCGCTGCTCTGGGGCTGTGATCACGAATTCCTTATCATTGAATTTTTCACCGTGAACGAGGTTTTTTACTTCCACATGGGTGTCGAGACCTTGTGCGTCCGTGGTGATCCATTGGGACAATTCGATCTGAGGTTCTTTGGTAAATGTTAATTTGATCACGCCAGGTGAATCCGGGCTTTTATCGCGGATGACGAGATAGATCTTATTGTCTGTTTCCTGGACTTCCAGAATGTCGGCATCACGTGCCAAGTCAACGTCTTTACGAAGAAGAATTCGAAATGGTGTCTGATCTAGGGATATACGGTTTTCATTGCCCAGATCGTGGTCTTGGATAGCCAGATAGCGGCCGTCTGAGATGATGACCTGAAGTGATGGGCGGGCGTAATCAAAGCGAAACTTACCGGGGCGCATCATTTTGAATTTGCCCTTCATGACCTTTTTGTCGGCGCCTGTTTGAATAAACCGACCGTTCAAGGTGGTGAGTTTTGAGAAGTATTCGCTGATCTTTCCGACGGTTATGTTTTGTTGTTCTCCGAGGGTGATGGTGGATTCGCCATCTGGGGCGACCTGGGCGCTCCAGCTTGATTCCTCACTGACAGCCTTTGGTTTTGGTGGCGTTATTTCCTCGGCGGCCATGGATGGGCCTAGCACAGCCGTTATTCCAAACAGCATTGTCATGGTGGCCAGTGCCGATCTTAAATTCTTCATGTCCGCCTTTATTCCCTTTACTGCTCAGCTTGCAGTCAATGATAGCTTTGGTAGCTTTTGCGTTTTCTTGATTTTTTGATTGCGCAAAATTGTCGTGCACGCAAGCCATGCTCGATTGAGTTAGTTATCTATAAAATGTGCTTTCAGCAAGATTGCGACGAGATATGGGCAGATCGGGCTGGTGTTGGGAATGTCTAGGCTAAAGAGACATTTTTCGATGTAGGTGTGTGTTTTTCGCTTAGGTAGGACTATTGTTATCTGCCATTTCGTCGCGACAGGATAGGGAAGCGGCTCCGAGGCCACTTTTTGTCAGTGAAAGGGTAATTTATTGATTGAGCGGGGGAGAAGCTGGGCGTGGTGCTAATATTTCACGTTTATTTGCAGGACCAGCGGGGCTTACGATACCCTCTTGTTCCATACGCTCAATGAGATCGGCAGCCCGATTGTAGCCAATTGAAAGGCGTCGCTGGAGATAGCTTGTGGATGCTTTTTGATCGGCTAAGACAATGGCTACGGCGCGGTCGTATATTTCATTGTTGCCGCGAGATTTGGCAGAGCCATTGAGCTTCGTTTCTTTTTTGAATCCAGTTGCGGCATCCTCGTTGGGGATGTCTGTTATGCCGTCGATATAGCGTGGCTTATTTCTCTCACGAAGAAAGTTGACGATTTTTTCTACTTCTTCATCTGAAACAAACGGTCCGTGAACCCGCAATGCGTTTCCTGATCCTGTTGAATAGAGCATATCGCCCTGGCCGAGGAGTTGTTCGGCACCTTGTTCGTTCAAGATTGTTCGGCTGTCGACTTTAGACGCTACCTTGAAGCTGATTCTGGTTGGGAAATTAGCTTTTATGGTGCCGGTGATGACATCAACAGATGGGCGTTGCGTTGCCATTATGAGGTGGATACCAGCAGCGCGAGCCATTTGTGCGAGGCGCTGAACAGCGGCTTCAACTTCCTTGCCCGCTGCGATCATCAGGTCCGCAAACTCGTCGATCACCACAACAATGTATGGCATCGGTTCCATTTCCATCTGTTGTTTTTCAAAGACGGCCTGACCGGTGCGCTGATTAAAGCCTGTCTGCACTGTTCGCGCGATCATTTGACCGCGTTTGCGAGCATTTCTGACGCGGTTATTATAGATGTCGATGTTTCGTACCGACATTTTTGACATGCGCTTGTAGCGTTCTTCCATCTCGCCAACAACCCAGTTGAGGGCTGCCACCGCTTCGTGAGGATCGGTGACGACGGGCGTCAAAAGATGCGGAATGCCGTTGTAGACCGATAGTTCAAGCATTTTTGGATCGATCATAAGTATGCGGCATTGGTCAGGGCTGAAACGGTAGAGCAATGAGGTGATCATTGCATTCACACCCACTGACTTTCCCGAACCGGTGGTGCCTGCGACCAGGAGATGCGGCATACGTGCCAGATCGGCGATGACGGGTTTACCGGTAATGGATTTGCCCAAGGAGATGGGCAGGGTTCCCGAGAAGGTTTTGAAGATTTCAGAATCGAGAATTTCGCGCAGCAGGACAGGTTCCTTGTGCGCATTTGGAAGCTCGATGCCGATGGCATTGCGGCCCTCAACAACGGCAATGCGAGCGGACTTGGCGCTCATGGATCGTGCAATATCATCTGAAAGACCTATGACACGGGAAGACTTGGTGCCGCGTGCGGGTTCCAGTTCGTATAGCGTGACGACGGGGCCGGGTTTTATTTTGGTGATTTTGCCTTTGACACCAAAATCGGCAAGGACGCCTTCCAATTGACCAGCGTTTGCTCGCAACATCGTCTTTGTGAGATGCGCTGCCGGGCTTTTTCTCGCCGAGGGATTGAGGAGGTTTAATGATGGTCGTTGATATTTATTCAAACCCGTATTGAATGTCATTCCTCGTAGTAAAGGCTGGTCCTTGAGATTTGGTTGCCCTTTTCGCAAGGGTTGTTCCTGAGCTGGGGGGTGGCCCTTGTGCAATGGCTGGGTCTGTTGGGTTGGCCGGGGATGTTGACGTGCTGGTTGGGGCTTGGGAGAGACGCGCTCAGGCTCTTTTTCTTGTTGAACGAGATGAGCAGGTGCGAAGCGCTGGGCAATTGAACGGCTGGTGGCATCTGTCAGACCATCAAAATCATCTCCGCGATCAATAGAATAGGGATTGGTTTCGTCGGCCATTCCTATGTTGGGCGAAGGCAGGTTGGCGGGGGCGAATTGTGGAGCAGAATTGCCATCATCATACCCAGGGGCTTGCAAGCTTGAAGAGGCAGCATGGTCGATTGAATATTGGTTGATCAGCTCCGGGTTGCTTTGATCTTCAAAGTGTCCGTTCTGGTTATGTTGGTGAACGGTTTCATGGAAACTCTGGAATTGGTCCTGCTGCGGGCCGGGGCCTGTTTGTGATGAATTGTACGCTAGGTTTTGACGGCGTTGTGCGTAGCTCGTAAGGCTATGTCCCCATGCCTTGGCGCGTGATAGGGATGAAGCACCTGCTGAAGAGAGACTGGATTTTGATAGACGGGACAGGATGGGTTCCCGACGAACCGATGTCACGATGTTAGTTGCTTTGGATTTCATCATGGCTGCGATGTCTTTGAGCTCGATACCAAGGGAATAGGTCACCGAGGCTGAGCCCAAGGCAAAGAACGTAAGTCCCGTAAGAGCGCCAGCGCGTTCAGGTGCAACCAGTGCCATGAGACTGCTGCCCAAGCGATAGACGGCGTCGCCCAATATTCCGCCGAAGCCATGATGTAGCGGCCAGCTGCTGATAACTGGAAGCGCTGAGAGTGCGCCAGCAAGAATGAGGATGGCCAGTGGAAAATAGGTTGCTCGTGTGCCGAAGGCTTTTATGCGTTCGTTTAACAGTAGCTCTATGGCCCAAAACATCGGGGCCAGAAGGATCAAAGGTGTCGCTAGCCCGAAAGTTTGCAGCATCAGGTCGGCTATGGTTGAGCCGAAGTAGCCTAGAAAATTTCGGATTTCGCCGCCGGTGGCGTGCATCAAGCTGGGGTCTGAAGACGACCATGACAACAAGGACAGCCATACAAGCGCGATGAGCGTGAGTAGGCAAAGCCCGGCCGCGCGTGCAAGGAGCCCGATCAACCTGTCTTCAAGGGCTGCAGGCAGAAAACGGTCGTGATGAGAATACTGGTAGTCAATTGACATGGATTTCGAGTGCTACGCAAAAACTGAAACAAGACGCTCGAGAGCTTTTCTGACCACTGCCGTTTCATGGACCAATGCAACGCGAATGTAGTCCGCGCCGGGATTTTGGTCATTTTGATCGGGCTGGGCCAGGAAGGCTCCGGGCAGAACTTTGACACCAGCTTCTTTCCATAGGGTTACCGCTGCGTGACGACTTCCACCAAAATGATGCACATTGAGCCAGAGAAAAAAGCCGCCGGCAGGTTTCTCGTAGCCGTACCTTTTTTGGAGAATTTCGTCGCAAACGTCATATTTAGTGCGGTAGGCGGCCCTGTTATGCTCCACATGAGCCTCATCCAGCCATGCTGCGGCAGATGCCATTTGCGTGGGGCCGGGCATTTGTGGGGCAATTAAATTTCTTAAGTTTTCAAGTTTTTTTAGGAATACCGGGTCGCCGGCGCAGAAGCCCGATCGCAAACCGGGCAGATTTGAGCGCTTGGAAAGTGAGTTGAAGACTACGATATTCTTAAATTTTTCGGGTGTTTTGGCTGCAACTTCCAAGCCGCCGGGTGGAGGTTGTTGATTATAGAACTCGGAATAGCATTCGTCGCAGAACAGTACGAAGTTGTGTTTGCGGGCGAGTTTGATCGCTTTTTTCAGATAGTCGGCGGAGGCAATTGCACCTTGTGGGTTTGCAGGTGAGCACAGGTAGAAGGCGGCTGTGCGATTGAGAAGGCTGGTGTCTTTCGCGAGTGTGTCGAGGTTTGGCAGGAAGCCGGTATCATGTGTGGCGGACAGATAAATGGGTTCGGCATTGGTGGCCAGAGCCGCACCGATGTAGGCAGCGTAATAGGGGTTGCACATGAGAACCGCGGGTTTGTTTGTGGAAGTATTGCGGCCCACGGCTGCCAGACAGGCGAAAAACAAACCTTCGCGCGAGCCGTTGCATGGCAGAATATGCGTGGCATAGTCGATGGTTTCGGGGCTGAGTTTGTAGCGGTTCGTGAGCCAGCTGGCTATTGCCTCGCGCAGTTGCGGGAGTCCACGCATTGATGGGTATTTTTCAAACAGTGCTTTGGCTTTGGTGATTTCTTGCGTGATGAACTGGGGGGCGGTTTCGTGTGGCTCACCGAGAGTGAGATCAATTACTGGTTCGAGCCCCGGTGTGATGCCATCAAGCAGTGCGCGCAGTTTTGCGAAGGGGTTTTCGATGACGCCTGTGTTGAGTTGTTGGAGGCCGGTTGGGTGAGGCATGGAGCTTTGGGCTTTGGAGATTGGTGTGTGTGGTTTTGTGTATGGCGCGTAAAGCCTTATCCGCTACCGGGTCTGGGGTCTAGTGGGGGTTGAACTGGATGAGGGCCACAGGTGAAATTGCCATGAGGTTACAGTTTTTACTTATTATGGAGTTTTAGATCAGTCTGCTTTTCCAAAAAGATCCAAAATGACAGTCGATCGGGTCTTATGCATCTTCTGGTGGGTGTTGTTTCTGGCCAATTTAAGTGCGTTCATACCTAGAGCTGATAACGTTTCTCGTTGCTGATTGAGACGCAGTATTGCATCGACCAAGCTAATAGAATCACCGGTGGGAAAAAGGTATCCGGTCTCGCCGTTCTTGACGCAATCACGATGACCGCCGGTATCTGAGGCGAGGACCGGGACCGCTTGAGAGAATGCATCATAGATGATGCGGGGTTGTTCGTCGGTTATGGATGGCACAACCAAGGCGTGATATTTTCTCAAAAGAGAGTAGAAGGCCGGGCCATAAGGCACTGGATCGAGCAGTCTGGATGTGATGGTTTTCTTTTCTGCCAGGATGGCTTCGCACTGGGATCTTTCCGGCCCTTCTCCAAGAATATCAATTTGAACTTGAGTTTTTTGTTGATCAAGCTTTTTCAAGGCTTCGAGAAGAACCAGTGTGCCCTTACCTCTTGTCAGGCGAGCGGCAAACAGAATGCGAAGGGTTTCGGGTTTTTTACTCCATGTGGTTTGTGCTTGATCAGGGTCTAAAATATCGGCTTCATTGATCCAGCTGGCGGGATTTATCAGTACGGCTCCGGAACCTTTTTTGGCTAATGAGACACTGTAGGCAGTGTTGGTGAATATTCGCAGGTCGGCTTTTTTGACGGACCATCGGGCAAAGGCTTCTGTGATTGAGGCGCGCATGCGTTCTTTGAAGGTATTTTCCGAGGGGTTGTCCAAGCGCCAGAAAGAACTCTCGATGTTTATGATGAGTTTTTTTCGCAGTAGTTTTGCCATGGGATTTGCAATGGCACCAACTGGATAAGGCCAGCCCGCGACGCCGCTGTGTATAATATCGTTGGTGCGAACACTGCGCAGGACAGTTTTGAATGTGCGCGGAAAATTCAGCAAGGCTTGTTTGGCTGAATGGTCGTGAGGCAACTCAACAAATGACAATGATACATTGGGTGGTGCTTTGACTTGTACAAGCTTGCTTGTGTCAGCTTGTTGAAGACGGGGGGCGGCGATGGTCAGGTTTGACAAATAATTGAAATGGCCGACGAGATCTCGATGCCAGAGTTCCTCGGTCCAGATGGTACCATCGTCCGCTTTGTAGAATGGAACGAGCGAAAACAAGAGATAGCGATGATTTAGTACCGTCGCGTTATTGGTTTTTGTTGCGTTGTCCAAAGGGCTTTCCATGAATATGGATTTCCGAACTGACCATGGATCAAGGAGTTGGCTTGGTTGTGGCTTTAGGTGAAGGCACCCTCTTTTTGTGAACAACGACACTTATACCTTTTAACCGCTCGATCGAGTCTGACAGCAATCTATGGCTAACGTTCTCGTATTGCACCGTGATAATTATTGGCTCGTCGTCTGGAATTTTAGTGACTACCGCTCAGGATACCAGTTTTCACGGAGTAGTCGACCGCGACGCCGTAGTGGGGATCATCGTCGGAATCCACCATCAATTGACCTGCGTGCTTGAGCAGCTGGTGGCAGTCGCGGGACAAATGTCGAAGTTGGAGTGTTTTCCCAAGCTTTTCGTATTTCAAGGCTAAAGCTTCAACGGCCTGCAGGGCGGATTGGTCGACGATTCTGCTTCTTTTAAAATCCACAATTGTGAGGTGGGGATCCTCTTTTGGTGTGAACAGTTCTGAAAAACCGTCTGAGGATCCGAAGAACAGCGGGCCTTCGATTTCATAAACCTTATTGCCATCAGGTGTTGTTTCAATTTGAGCGTGGATGCGTGTTGCGTTGCTCCAGGCGTAGGCCAAGGCTGAGACAATGACGCCGACAATTACTGCGATGGCAAGATCGCTCATGACCGTGACGATGGTCACCAATATCATGACAAAGGCATCGGTCAGTGGGATGCGACGCAGTATTCTTATGCTGCGCCAGGCGAAGGTGCCGATGACGACCATCATCATGACACCGACGAGTGCGGCAAGGGGAATCTGTTCGATAAGGCTTGATGCAACAAGGATGAAGGTGAGGAGAAACAAAGCGGCTGATATGCCGGAGAGCCTGGTACGTCCACCTGATTTTACGTTGATCATTGACTGGCCGATCATGGCGCAGCCGCCCATGCCCCCGAAGAAACCGGTGACAGTGTTGGCGAATCCCTGCGCAAGGCACTCTTTCGAGGCGCCGCCGCGCTCGCCGGTAATTTCGCTGACGAGGTTGAGTGTCAAAAGGCTTTCGATCAGGCCAATGGCTGCCAAGATCAGTGCATAGGGGAGGATAATTTCCAGTGTCTCAAGATTGAGTGGCACTGTGGGAATGTGGAAGGTTGGTAGTCCGCCTGCGATTGAGGCCAAGTCTCCCACGCGCGGGACATCAATGCCGAAGGCGATGACGATGGCAGCGACAAGTACAATTGCTGCAAGTGGGGCTGGAATAACTTTGGTGATTTTCGGGGTGAACCAAATGATGACCATGGTCAGGGCAACAAGCGCAAGCATGATGATCAACGGCAGACCGCTCATCCAGACTTTCGTATCGTCGGGGCCTGCGACTTGAAATTGAGTGAGCTGAGCCAGGAAAATGACAATGGCTAGTCCGTTGACAAAGCCCAGCATGACAGGATGAGGAACGAGGCGGATAAACTTTCCAAGGCGGAATATACCGGCGAGAATTTGCAGTAAGCCCATTAGAACAACAGTGGCGAACAGGTATTGAATGCCGTGGTTGGCGACCAGGGAAACCATGACGACCGCTAGTGCGCCGGTGGCGCCTGAGATCATGCCGGGGCGGCCTCCAAAAAGGGCTGTGATGAGGCCGACAATGAAAGCGGCATAGAGCCCGACCAAGGGATGGACACCGGCGACAAAGGAAAAGGCGACCGCTTCGGGGACAAGCGCCAGAGCAACTGTGAGACCGGAAAGTAGTTCCGTTTTAATGCGTCCGGGCGTGAAGGCCGTGAGATCTGGTTGTTTCCAGCCAGAAGAGGTTAGACGGCCGCTCAGGGCCGGGAAGGACGGCTTGTTCACGTAAGACAAATCCATTTTTTAAGGGAATCGGAGACAAGCGGTTGCTTATAAGGGTGTTGATGCTGCATTGCAACATACGTAACGCTGCGACATTTTCTTAGGGAGATTTTTTCACTTGGGACGAAAATCGGGGCGGACCGCAATTCAGAGGTCCGCCCCGATGGGTATTGATTTTTTGTCTTAAGACTTGGTGGGTATCACATGTGACCCATCTTTATGTCTTGTTCCGGATTGGCGGAGATCTTGTGGATGGATAGATCGGCGCCCTTGCGTTCGTCTTCCAATGACATTCTGAACCCGACAGTCTTGGTGACGATGCCGTAAACAACAAGGCCGGCAAACAGGCCATAAAGAGAGCCCATGACGCTTCCGACGATCTGACCCAGGAGAGAAACACCACCGATACCACCCAGTGCTTCCAATCCGAAGATACCGCAGGCGATACCGCCCCAGAGACCGCATAAACCATGTAGCGGCCACACACCCAAGACGTCGTCAATTTTCCAGCGGTTGGTTATGACCTGGAACATGATGACAAATATGGCACCGGCGATGCCACCGGTTATGAGGGCGCCAATGGGATGCATGACATCGGAGCCTGCGCAAACGGCAACGAGGCCTGCCAGTGCGCCGTTGTGAACAAAGCCGGGGTCTGAGCGTCCAACGATCAGTGCCGTTAATATGCCGCCGATCATTGCCATCAGCGAGTTCATGGCGACAAGGCCGGAGACATCCTTGAGGCCCAAGGCGCTCATGACGTTAAAGCCGAACCAACCTACACAAAGCATCCATGAGCCCATAGCAAGCCAGGGGATCGATGATGGTGGAATGCCTATGACGCGGCCGTCTTTGGTGTAGCGGCCTTCGCGTGCACCGAGCCATAGAATTGCGCCTAGCGCGGCCCAACCACCGAAAGCATGAACGACAATGGAGCCGGCGAAGTCATGAAAACCTGCATTGAATGTTGCTTCAAAGAAGGTGGCCTGAAAACCGAAGTTGGATTCCCATATGGTGCCTTCGATCAAGGGGTAGGCGAGGCCAACCAGAAGTGCGGTGGCGAGGCATTGGCCTGGGAACTTGGCGCGTTCTGCAATGCCACCGGAGATGATTGCCGGGACGGCAGCGGCGAAAGTACAGAAGAAGAAGAACTTTACCAGCTCATAACCCTGGGGTGAGAACGGCTCTTGTATAGGATCTGTGGCGCCGGTCAGAGCGGCTGCGCTGACGAGGAAGGTGATGCCACGTGCGACCCAGTAGCCAATGAAAAAGTAGGTGATTGTGGAGATTGCGAAGTCGACGAGGATTTTAACGAGT
>JAJRZC010000182.1 GCA_024275435.1 Alphaproteobacteria bacterium | reverse complement strand
GCGCATGGTCAGATGGCTCCCTCGCAATTGGAAGATGTCATGACATCATTTTATGATGGGCGGTATGACATTTTGTTATCGACACCCATTGTGGAGTCGGGCCTTGATGTCCCCAACGCCAATACCTTGATTGTGCATCGCTCAGATATGTTTGGTCTGGCCCAGCTTTATCAGTTGCGTGGGCGTGTCGGGCGCTCAAAGGCGCGAGCGTATGCGTATTTCACATTGCCTGTGGGGAAAGCTTTGACATCTGCCGCAGAAAAAAGGCTCAAGGTTCTCCATTCGCTGGATTCGCTTGGTGCTGGTTTTTCTCTGGCAAGTCATGACCTGGATATACGAGGTGCAGGAAATCTTCTTGGTGAGGAGCAGTCCGGCCATATCAAAGAGGTCGGTTTTGAGCTTTATCAAACAATGCTTGAAGAGGCTGTTGCCGCGATGAAGGGTGGCGAGGGCTCGGGTATGGGAGAGCAGTGGAGCCCAGAAATACAACTTGGGACTTCGATTATGATCCCGGAAAACTATGTCAGTGATTTGCAAACACGGTTAGGGCTTTATCGCCGGCTCTCCGGTGTTGAGGATCGTGCTGATATTGATTCATTTGCAGCTGAACTGGTTGACCGATTTGGCAAATATCCGGAAGAAGTGAAGCACCTTCTTGATGTGATGGAGATTAAAGGATTGTGCCGCAAAGCCGGTGTGGCAAAAGTTGTTGCGGGCCCCAAAGGTGCGGTTGTTACGTTTCATACGGGGGCGTTCAACTATCCCGAAGAGCTTGTTGCGTTTATTCAAAACTCCAGGGGAAAAATTAAATTACAACCGGATCAAAGCATCGTATGCCGGGCGAGCTGGGAGAGTGCGGAAGATCGCCTAAAGGGTGTTGCCAAGTTGATGGGTCAGTTTGCCCAACTTTCCGAGAAGGTTGCTGGGTGATTGTTTCCAGCTCGCCAAGGTCTCAGGCTGTGGTGACGTTAGAGTTCCCGATGGCTGTCAGTTGGTTGCGTTTGATTTTACCGTTTGATGTGCGTGGGAGATGATCCACAAACCGGTATTCGCGCGGGCATTTATACTGCGCGAGATTTGCCTTTGCATACTTTTCAAGAGCTGTTCGGTCGGGCTCAAAGCCTTCATTCAGAACGATGTACGCGCCTATTACGGAGACATCGTTGCGGACCTTGAGTTCTGTGCATGCCACTTCTGAGACGCTTTGGTGTTTTGACAAAACCGCTTCTATTTCCTGTGGCGCGACGCGATATCCCAGTGCCTTCATGATGTCGTTGGCGCGGCCCATGTGCGCGACATAGCCTTCAGCATCGATCATGGCAAGATCGCCTCCAGTGAACCATTCGCCTTTGAATACGTCACGTTCTTCTTGCGGTCGGTTCCAATATCCCAGCATCAGTCCGGGGTCACTACGGTGAACGGCGAGCAAACCTTGTGTGTTTGGAGGGAGAGGCTGTGTTCCGTCTTCCAGGGGTAGAATTGCAACCCTACGGCCAGGTTGTGGTTTGCCAATTTTACCTTGTTTTCTCGGTACACTTGGGCTGGAAGAAATGTAGGTTGATATTTCACTCATGCCGATGGCTTCATAAAGGGGGGTGCCGGTGGCTTTCTGCCAATCATCAAACAAGCTTGGTTTGGGTGCTTCCCCGGCAATGAGGCCGTGGCGTAAGGCATTCAAGTCGCCTGGAGCGAGGTTGGTATATTTCAGGATCTGGCGAAAAAGGCCGGGAACAGCAGCAAACATCGTGGCGTTTGATTTTACTATTAAACGTGGCCACACGCTTGGGTCTTTGGGGCCGGTGTAAATGATCGAAGTGGCGCCATTGGCCCATGGGTCCGTGAGACCGGTACCGAGCGTGTAGGTCCAGTTGAAAGAGCCCGCATGCATCATGCGGTCTGATGGTGTGATATCATACCAGCCTTTGTACATGGGGCGTCGTCCCCACGCAGCGCGTTGTGCGTGAAGGACGCCTTTGGGCTTTGCGGTGGTGCCGGATGTGTAGATCAGGTAGGCGGGATCGTTGGCATTTGTTTTCGCGAACTCGGCGCGACGTGGATGTTGGATCATCGCCTTTACTTCAGGCTCGCTGAAAAGCAGCAATCCGTTGGGCAGGTGCTCAACTGGCAGGTGTTCATTTATGGCGAGTGCTTTTGCTTCACTGTCATTGATGAGAAAGCTTGCTTCACTTGCCGTTAATTGGCTCGACATGGGCAAGGGGATAAAACCACCGGCAATGGCACCGAAAAACAGAAGAGCATAGGTGCTTGTGTTCTCAAGTCGAATTGCTATGCGAGCACCTGGTTGCAGGCCTTTGTCCTGTAAGGCTGCTGCAATGCCCAGTACGGCATCTTCTAACTGAGCATAGGTCCAGGTTTCGCTAGGCTCACCCTGTTCAATATTAGTGTAAACCTGTAATGCGATTTTAGCTTTTGGTCTGTGAGAAGATCGGCCCAGGCAATAGGCGGCCATGTTGAATATTTTAGGTGGTGCTTGGTCTATCGGCCCTTTTGTCGGTTTATTGGGTTGGGGGCTAGTCATCGTTCGTTGCGTTCTTGAGCAATTGGTTTTCTAGTGTGAGATGTGTTGGAATTTTCTGGTTTCAGCCACCATGTATCAAGCTGATATCCAAATACAGGCGTTTTATCAGGGTGGGCCAGGTGATCCCAATATGCAAGCCACTGTTTTGGAAAATGAAAAAGAGGGATAACGTAATCACCTGATAAGAGTACACGGTCGAGTGCACGCACGGATGATACAAATTCTTTAGAGGTTTCAGCTTGCAGCATGGCCTGTATCATGGCGTCAGCAGCGGGATTTTCCACGCCGGCGAAATTATAGGTTCCAGGTTGATTTGCCAATTTTGAAGACCAGCGAAAAAGTTGCTCGTTTCCTGGAGATAGTGATGAGCGCCAGCGGCTTTGTATCATGTCAAAATCATAATCTTTCAGACGGGACTGGTATTGTGCGCTATCGACGACGCGAATTTTTGCATTGATACCGATGCGTCGTAGATGTTCGGCGAAGCTCAGAAACAAACGTTGCTGAGAAGGGCTGCTGGCGAGAATTTCAAATTCTAACTGTGCGTTGGTGGCGGGGTTGATCATTTTCCCGGCGCGTAAGACATATCCAGCTTGCGCCAAGAGTTCTACAGCGCGCCGCCAATTTTTCCGGTTGTGGCCGGTTCCATCACTTACGGGCAGGGTTACTTTTCCGGCCAGTATCTCGGGTGTGACTTTGTTTGGATAAGGAGCTAGGAGCTGAAGTTCGTGTGCGTCTGCCGCGTGCCCTTTCGAGGAGAGGATGGAACGTTCAAAGTAGCTGTGAGTTCTTTTATATAGGCCGTGGTAGAGGTTTTTATTGATCCACTCGAAGTCGAACATCAGGATCAAGGCCTTGCGAACTTTGGGGTTTTTGAAGATTGATCGACGGGTGTTGAAAGTCATCGCCGACATACCGGCGGGCAGCCCGATTGGAAAATTTACTTTCTTGATTTGGCCACGACGCACCGCATCGATATTGTAGCCTTCGGCCCATTGTGTTGGGTCACGAACCACACGCACATCGATTTGTCCGGATTTGAAACTTTCAAACATTGCCGAAGAGTCACGATAGTAATCAAACCTGATTTCATCAAAGTTAAACCGGCCACGGTTGGTTGGAAGGTCGATGCCCCACCAGGATTTGTCTTTGGTGTAGGTGATAGACCGGCCAGGATCTATTTTGGATATTTTATAGGGACCAGAGCCAATGGGAGGTTTGAGGGTGGTTTGTTCGAAGGTTTCTTCTGTAAGAAGGTGGCTTGGTAGAACCGGCATCAGGCCAATGATCAAGGGTAGTTCACGATCCCTGCTTTCATCAAAGTAAAACGTAATGATGTGATCGGAGATGCGTTCAATGCGTTTGACCTTGGAATAATAGGTGCGATGGTTTGGGCGGCCGTGGTCGCGTAGAACTTTCAAAGAAAATTCAATGTCGCCGGTGTCGATGGGATGTCCATCGGAAAATGTCGCCTTCTTGTTGAGGTGGAAGGTTATGAAACTGCGGTCCGGTGGCACTTCGACATATTGGGCGATTTGGCCATACAAAGTGAAGGGCTCATCGCGACCACGCGCCATCAAACTCTCAAAGAGGAAATCGCGCAGTCCTGCTGCTGGTACACCCTTGATGATGAGTGGATTTAAATTGTCAAAAGAGCCTTGTTGCGCAAGCGTCAGGCGCCCACCTTTGGGAGCGTCTGGATTGACGTAATCGAAATGGGTGAAACCCTGAGCGTGTTTGGGGGTGCCATGCATGGCAATGGCATGAACCGGCTCGGCTGTGAGGGGGGTGGGCAGAAAAGCGATTAGCAAGACCTGAAGCAAAAATAGCAAGGTCATGAGGGGACATGACGGGCGTTGCCATAGCTGTGGGTTTTGAGCAGAGGTCTGAGTAAACGTCATTAAAGCTATTTATTCATCTGTGCGGATTGCATGGATATGATGTAGCGATACCCAGTCATAGTTCAATTTGCCATGATTTTTCAGAGTTTATTGGGAAACTGGGTCTGTTTCTGTCCGGGAATAGTCCCCGATAAGAGTGGCGGTATTACCACGTAAGATGATCTGCTCGGTGTATAAGCCTATTGGTAAGGATTATGGCCACGGGATTGCCTCATTCACAGCGCTATTGCGGCCGCTGAGGAGATGACGCGCGCTTTTTGTTGGCGCTGCGTACTTCAGAGGAGTGTGACAAGCACACCTCGAGAGAGGCTGAGCTGGCGGGACCAGCTCTCAACATAAGGTTTATGTCTGAAATGACACACACGAAAATGCGATCTACCAATCTACGTTTTGCGACGACTGTATTACTGGCGCTTGGCGTGTTTGCGACGCCTTCATTGGCGCAAGATAAAAAAGCGGCGGCTCCTGCAGCCAAGAAAACTGAGGCTCCTGCGGCTAAGAAGAAGAAACAGAGTGCTTGGGTCAAGCTGTGCGAAAAAGCGCCTGTTGCTAAACATGATAAAGATGGCAAACCCATCAAGGGTGAAGAAAAAGAGATTTGTCTGACCCATCATGAGCGACTTGATGGAAATACCGGTATGGTTCTGGTGTCTGCAGCAATCCGCGAGATCGAGGGTTCCGATAAGAAAAGCCTGATGGTGATGGTGCCGCTTGGTATGGCTATCCCCCCTGGCATTCGTGCTGCGGTTTACACGCCAGAACAGTGGGAGAAGGCTTCTAAAAATGAAAAAGTCGACGAAAAGGCATTGAAGCCCATCTTATTGAAATATTCGCTTTGCCATGCAGCGGGTTGCACGGCTGAAGTTGTCATCGGTGAGGATGTTGTAAAGTCAATGAAAACTGGCGGCGGTCTCATGGTTCTGGCGATGAATGCGCAGGCCAAGCCAATTGGTTTTCCTGTTCCTCTAACTGGTTTTACAACGGCCTATACTGGTAAGCCGGTTGACAACAAAGAGTATGCCAAAGCCCGCAGTCAGTTGATGAACCAGATCCGTCAGCGCCAGATTGCTCAGGCAAAGGCCTATCGTGAAGTTCAGAAAAACAAGAAGCCGGGTGAATCGGCTGCTCCAGCTAAGGAAAAGAAGAAGTAATTAGAAGATTGTTTCTTTGGTGCAATAATTTGGTTTCATGACTTGTGCCATTTTCAGATATTTAAAACGCCGCCTGGGGATACAAAACCGGGCGGCGTTTTTTGTTAGATGATCTGAATATTTTAGGCTGTGGTTTTTTGTGCCGCGATGTTTTGGCAGGCGTACGGAAATGGCAGATGAAAGCTGGTGATTCTAGTTCAGTGCTCTGAAAGGTAGATGGCGTGATACGCGCCGTTTTCATCTTGATCGAAGAGTTCCGTGACCTGAGGGTGGCTGATTGGGGATCCGGTTTCATCGGGCAGCAGGTTTTGCTCTGAAACGTAAGCAACGTAGCCAGACTCTCCATTTTCGGCCAGGAGATGATAGAAGGGCTGATCTTTATAGGGGCGGATCTCTTCTGGAATCGCTTGCCACCATTCTTCGGTGTTGTCGAAGACAGGGTCCACATCGAATACAACGCCGCGAAAGGGATATACGCGGTGCTTGACGACTTGGCCGACCATGAATTTCGCTTGTCTCATGAGTTCATTCGTTTTGTGTTGAAGAATTTACCCGGGCGTATTGCACGCGACGATGGAGCGCGTGTCAATTGGCCGAAAGGGAATGGTGTCTTTCGCTGTTGCGCTTTTGCCTCAGATGAGCCCCCTGCCATTGGAACAACTCCTGATTGACAGCAGATTCAGCTGTTCAGCTGCTTGCAGGTGGCCAAATGAGATAAAAAGCGAGGCTTAAAGTCCGTAAGCGGCTGCCAGTTCAGGATCTTTTGTGGCGACCAATTTGGCGAGATCGACGATGACCTTGGCCTGCTTCCAGGTGGCATCATCCTGCATCTTACCGTCGATCATGACTGCGCCAGTGCCATCTGGCATGGCCTCCAAGATTCTTTTGGCGAAGGCGTATTCGTTGATATCCGGACTGAAGACTTTTTTAGCGATGTCGATTTGGCTTGGGTGCAGTGACCACGCGCCAAGACAGCCTTGCAAGTAGGCGTTTCTGAATTGTGCTTCACAGGCTGCACTGTCGAAAAAGTCGCCGAAGGGGCCATAGAATGGCTTTAGGCCATGCGCGAGGCAGGCATCGACCATTTTGCCCACGGTATAGTGCCACAGGTCCTGCTGATAGGAGGCTCGTGGAGCTTTTTCATCTGGGCCAGGGTCAGCCAGTACGGCATAGTCCGGGTGTCCGCCGCCGACACGCGTTGTTTTCATGCCGCGTGAGGCTGCTAGGTCGGCCGGCCCAAGGCTCATTCCGTGCATTCTCGGGCTGGCGGCGGCAATGGCTTCGATATTGTTGACGCCTTGGGCCGTTTCCAAAATGGCGTGTATCAGAATGGGCTTTTTTACTTCGTGTTTGGCTTCCAGCTGTGCGAGCAATTGATCGAGATAGTGGATGTCCCATGGCCCTTCGACCTTCGGCAACATAATCACATCAAGACGATTGCCAACTTCTGCGATGATTTGGGTTACGTCATCCAGCATCCATGGGCTGTTGAGACAGTTTATCCTGGTCCAAAGTCCGGTCTGACCCAGGTCTGTTTCTCTGGCCATGTGGATAAAGCCTTCGCGCGCCTGTTCTTTTTGATCGGCCGGAATGGCGTCTTCCAGATTTCCAAGGACGATATCCACCTTGGCAGCTATGCTGGCTAGTTTTGCGCGGATTTTTTCGTTGTGAGGTGGAACGAAATGGATCATGCGCTCTAGGCGAACTGGAAGGGACGGGAAGGGTTTGGGCGCACCAATTGCCAATGGTGAAAAGAAATCTCTTGGTGTGCGCGTTGCTGACATTTTAGGTTCTCGTTTCTTGATGAGGTCTGGCCTTTGAAGAACTTAGGCCTTTGGTTGTTTCGATTTTTATGGGCGGCATATTGGCGGATATTTATGCGCTGCCTCATGTTCCCTTATCGGTAGAGCGGGCTGTTCGTCAATCTGCCATATGAGGCGTATGCAACACATATGAATTTTGGTTATGTGGAACCATTACCCAGGAGTTTTGCTGCTGCATCGTCAGGGGTCATTGTTCCTTCAAGTACTTTATCGGCCAGGAGGTCGAGTTTACCGTCTCCACCTTGTTTGATTGTTTTGGTTACGATATCGGCAGCAGCGCGCGCAATGAGGTATCGGGCGCGTCGTCGCCGTCTTGCATCGGCAGGATTTGCCAGGACTTTTTGTCCCAGTTTTTCAAGTGTTTCAAACAGTACTGCAACGCCCGAACCTGTGGTGGCTGTGGTTTTCAAGACTGGTGGTTTTTCACCGTCCATTGATCGGATGGAAAGTGCGCCCAAGAGTTGGTGCATTGTGTTTTCGGCGCCGTCTCTATCGGCCTTATTGATGACGAGGATGTCGGCGATTTCCAATAACCCCGATTTCATAGCCTGAATAGCATCTCCCAATCCGGGGGCAGAGACGACAACTCTGATGTCGGCCACCTCTGCGACATCGATTTCGTTTTGACCTGTGCCAACGGTTTCTAACAAGACATAATCAAAATGCGCGGCATCGAATACATCGATAATCCTGACGGCGGCCGGAGAAAGGCCACCCAGGTAGCCACGTGAGGCAAGTGAGCGCACGAATACGCCATCGTCATCAAGAGCTGCTGTCATGCGGATGCGGTCGCCGAGGATGGCGCCACCGGAAACAGGGCTTGATGGATCAACAGCAATAACGCCGACCGTGCGATCCAGAGTGCGAATGTGCTTGATCAAGGCGTTTACAAGGGTGGATTTTCCCGCACCTGGTGGGCCGGTGATGCCGATGACAAGGGCATGGCCGAGATGGGGTTTCATCTCATTTAGGAGGTTGGTCGCATTTGGAGAGAGGCGTTCGAGTTCTGTTATGGCCGTGGCAATGGAGCGGCGCTCGAAATGGCGAAGTTTCGCGACCAACTGGGCGGTTGCTTCGGCTTTCGGTTGGGTTGTCTTTAAAGACTTTTTTGGTTTTTCGGCCATGTGGCGCTGATACGCGCAAAATAGGTGTGAAGGCAAGGGGCGTATCGTTTAATGTGGTGATTTGAAAGAGGGTTTATGGGGATTTAATACCAAATACCCGGGAAGCGATACCTGGGGATCAAATCGCTGGGACCAAAACTTACCACTGAAATCATTGGTTCTTCACGAATGATTATGGGAGGCGTGGGGAGGGTCCCGGAAAGTGCCAATATGCGTTGGACACGCTCATTGGTAGGGGGATGGGTGCGCAAAAGTGAAGGCTGGGGAACACGTCGTGCGGGTACTGGTAAGGCGAGGTCTTCCCAAAATCGTCCGGTCTCATTATCGAGACGACGCAAAGCGGAAGCTAAACCCATGGGATCGCCCGTCAGGGTGACGGCATCAAGGTCAGCGTCGAACTCTCGGGAGCGTGACAGCCGCAGTTGCAGCAGACTCGAAATGGCGGGGGCAAAATATAGTAGGAGCACCCCGGCCCATGAAAGAGGAGGTTCGCCTGTCAGGCTACCCAGAAGATTGAGGATTGTTATTGCTATTGCCACATAGGCCAGAGGCTGCACCAACCGTGAGAGTACGTCGGCGATTCCCATCACCCATAAATCGTTATTGTTAATGTGACTGATCTCGTGAGCGAGTACGCCTACGATTTCGCGCATTGTTAGATTTCGTAATAGACCTTCCGTGACAGCAATGGCTGATCGTTCCCTTGTGCCTGAGGCAAAGGCATTTAGTGTTCCGCTCGGGATTACATACATTTCAGGGCGAGAGGGAAGGTGCGCACGGTTCGTGAGTTCATCGACAACGCGCGATAACTGGCTGTTGTCATGGGGTAAAGGTGTTGCGCGGTAAAGCTTCATGATGGCTTTGGGTGGGATGCGCTGAGAGAAAGACGTTATCAGACCAATAGCGACAAAAGAGAATGCCAAGCCTAATAATCCCCAAAGTAGATATG
>JAJRZC010000014.1 GCA_024275435.1 Alphaproteobacteria bacterium | reverse complement strand
TGGGTTTGGTTTCTCCCTCCTCGTGGTTTTCGCAGCTCTCACAGGGTTGCAGTACATGCCCAACGGAAACTTGATTTACAGTATGGCAACCGAGCTCGACTGGTACATTGTCCTTTCCGCCATTAAGCTCAGTATACTCGTCGCAGCCATGTGGTGGTGCGTAGAGCGGGGTAATACAGGCGTCTTGTGGCTCGCCTACGTATTGTTCTCTCTCGCCGTGCTGGCAATCTACAGCAAAACAGTAGGCTCTCTATTGGGGTCCTCGGTGTTCTTTGTCATCGCCGGTCTTTTGGTAATTGCGTTGGCTTGGAGTGCGCACTTTATTCGAAACAGAACTGTAGCAACCCAGCAGGCGCAACCATGAACAAGTTGGAAGTCTCGCAAAACAACAAGAAGCACGCAGTTTGGCCCTTCGTTGCTGGTATAATCGCGCTTCAAGCTGCCGTTCTCGGATGGATGGTTTGGGACAATGAAACCTTGCTCGCAAACGGGCGTGAAATTCGTCTCGATGTCGAACCTGTCGATCCGAGAAGTTTATTTCGTGGTGATTACGTTATCTTGAGTTACAAAGATCTTTCCCGACTCTCGCCACAGCTGTTTATGCACAAGGACGGCAGATACGTTGAGTATAAGACGGGTCTAAAAGCTGGCAACCAGATCGGAGTAATCCTAGCTCAAGATGGTTCTAATGCGAGCTGGCACGTGCGTCGTATTACAAATGATTGTCGCCAACCCCGTCAGGACGATGAGATTTGTCTGTCAGGCAAAATCTCAAACGTCTTTGGTCGACGAGGAGAACAAGGGGCCAGGGTGAAATACGGCCTGGAGAGCTACTTTGTTCCCGAAGGTGAGGGCCGCCATTTGGAGAAGGCAATCCAGATCAAAAGCATGCAGGTTGTGGTAGCCGTCAAGACCTCTGGCCGCGCCATTATCAAGGGCCTTATCGTTGACGGAAAAAGGCTCACCGATGAAGGCTTGTTCTAGAGCGTTGTCAGCCTATGCAACCCGATTCAAATGAATTTGGACAGCGTTGCGAACAAATCACCCTCTATTTGATGATTTTCGAAGCTAAATCTCAGGTGTAACAAGAAAGGCACGCAATAAAATGTGTGCTGAACCTGCCTTCAATAAATTATGTGGCACGATTGCCGCGCCGCAGCGCGATAGTATCGAACTTGTCAAAAGTCATGGTGGCCCCCCTTCGGAATCTGTCAGATTGTGCTCGTCAAAAAACGTTTTAAATTTTGAACTTTGGGGAGTGAGCAATGAAGCTCAAAGTCTTCGCGCTCGCCAGTCTTGTGTTAGCAACCATGGCGACGTTCCACCCTTCATCCGTATATGCCGATGAAACCAGCTGGATTGGACTTCATGAATGGCGGGTCGAAGGGCGTAAAACCTGTTTCGTTGGCCACTTTCATTCAGGTACAACGAGTGGTTACAAGCGTTCCAAAAGACTGGCTATGAAAGATGCAATCAAGTCTTGGCGTGAGTTTACGGCGGCTGAGTACGGCACCGACTGGGCTTCTTTTAAATACGCTGCCAACAAAGGTGCCAAGTGTGAACGAAATGCTTCCGGTTGGAATTGTTATGTTGAAGCGCGTCCTTGTAACCCAAAACGCCGTGGTAAAAAGCGCCGTAGATAATTCAGAAGCACAGTAATTCCAACTAACAACAGATCCTGTAAAAGAGTACGGACACTTTCTTCTCTAAAAAAACTCTCAATCACAAATAAAACGACCGGAGCGTGGCCCGCACTCTGGTCGTTTTTTTATTGATGGATTTTGTTTGTTTCTAAAGCAGTTGCTTAAACCCAGAAAAAATCTAGGTAAGGCCCAATATGAAAAGATATTTGCAGGGTAACTGCCTTCTTC
>JAJRZC010000181.1 GCA_024275435.1 Alphaproteobacteria bacterium | reverse complement strand
TATCAGAACGCTTTGGCCTTTGCCAAGGAACGGTTGCAATCACGCTCTATTTCCGGGGTTAAATTTCCCGACCTTCCGGCTGATCCGATTATTGTTCACCCCGATGTGCGGCGGATGCTGCTGGACACCAAAGCCTTTGTGGAGGGGGCGCGGGCGCTGACCTTTTGGGCCAGCCTGCAGGAAGACCTGTCCAACAAGGCGGCTGATGAAAAGACCCGCGAAAAAGCCGATGATTATATGGCGCTGCTGACGCCGATCATCAAAGCCTATCAGACCCATAAAGGCTATCAGGGTTGCAATGATGCGTTGCAGGTTCTGGGTGGCTCTGGCTATTGCGAAGAATGGGGCATGTCGCAATTTGTTCGCGATGCCCGCATCTCGATGATTTACGAAGGCACTAATGGTATTCAGGCGCTTGATCTTGTGGGTCGCAAACTGATGCAAAATGGCGGTCGGGCGTGGCAAAGTTTCTTTGCTGAAATCGATCAGTTCTGCGCTGACAATGAAGGCGTCGATGGGCTTGGCGGTTATGTTGACGGCCTTAAAGCTGTCAAAGCCAAGCTCATGGAAGCGACCCAATGGCTGGGCATGAATGGCATGGCCAATCCCGACAATGCCGGGGCGGGCTCCCATGATTATCTGCACCTGTTTGGCATTACGGCGCAGGCCTATATGTGGGCGATGATGGTCAAAGAAGCCCTGCCGAAGGCGGGCGACAGTGACCCTTATTATCGCAACAAGATCAAAACCGGGCAGTATTTTCTGGATCGGGTATTGCCCGATGCGGATGCTCATCTTGCCAAGCTGAAATCTGGCGCTGACAGCATGATGGCTCTTGATGTGGATGATTTTTAGGGGGGTAGCTTTTGACAAACTCAAGATGAGGGGCAATGTCATGAATAAACTTATCGGATCATTGTTATTGATGCTTGTTGGTTGCGACGCGCCGTCTGTAGAGTCGGCAAACACGCAACAATTATCTCTGGCTGTGCCTTCCCTAAAGCAATCTATCGATGCGCGAATGCCAACATGGTTGGCAGAGTATAATGTCCCTGCGGTTGCAATTGCGTATATTCAGGATGGAGAAATTGCTTGGTCAGTTGTCTATGGTGAGCAAGAGGCAGGCGTTCCTGCAACATCCGAAACCTTATTCAACATAGCTTCTCTGGCAAAACCAATCACAGCAGAAACGGCGCTACGCCTTGCTTCAAAAAATGCAATTGATCTTGATGAGCCAATATCAGCCTATTGGATTGATCCGGATATAATCAACGACCCGCGCCACGAACGATTGACACCGCGTATTACCCTCAATCATCGAACCGGATTTCCCAATTGGCGCTATCAGACGGATGATGTTCTGTCATTCACTGACGACCCCAACACAAAGACCGGATATTCCGGTGAGGGGTATAACTATCTTGCGCGTTTTTTGGAAAAAAAAATGCAAACACCGTTTGATGTTTTAGCCGAGAATCTCGTCTTTATTCCAGTGCATATGAACAATACATCTTTTACAGAAAAGGACTGGTTTCAGGGGCGTATTGCGCACCCGCATAACGAGGAAGGTGAGTCGCGACCACCAACGGTCCGGCAGGAATGGAATGCCGCTGATGATGTGTATTCTTCTGCGCGTGACTATGCAGCTTTTATAGTTTCAGTCATGAATAATGTTGGCGTTTCAGATGAACTGGCTGTGCTTCGTCTTCAGGTTGTCGATAACCAGCTTTCCGGCGGCTGCCCTCTTTCGCCTGATGCTTGTCCGATCAGTGTTGGCTTTGGCTTGGGGTGGTCCATATTTGAATATGAAACTGACACTGTCATCATGCATAGCGGCAGTGATTGGGGTGAATACACTTTTGCTTTCTTCGTGCCCGAGCGTAATATTGGTGTTGTTGTCTTTACCAATAGCGCCAATGGCGCAAAAATCGTAAGGGCCGCGACAAAAATTCTATATCCGGAAAATACTGCGTTTCATGAATTTTTGGATTTTCAGGCCCAATAATTAGGCCGGTTTTTGAAAATGGCTTCCGTACCAACAGGTAAGGGACCAGAGATGGGTCCCGGCCTCATCCTGAGCGAAGTCGAAGGGCAAGGACGCGTCATTTCATGCCGCATCGCGCCCGGGATGACGGGTGGGGGGATTTAACAATTACTTAAAGCCATGAAATTGGCGGGTTTTGGCGGGTTAAAGCGCCAATGCTGCCTTTATGGTTAAAGCAATCTTAGCACTTCCGGGCTTAATTACTTACTGAGCGTTTTCAGGATAAGTGGGTACCGGTTATCCGTCTGAAAACGCGACAAGACAAAGACTTGGAGCCCGGTTTTGATTTTATCAAAACTGAACAGGCTCAACCTAGTTCGGAGGTATTTATGGGCCTGAAATATCAATCTTCATCGCAATCTTCAGTGCAGTCTTCAGTGCAGTCCGGGGCTGCGGTTGATGATCTGTCTGAGACTTCCGTTAAAGAGGGCGAGGAGAGCGAGAAGAGGGCTGTTTCCTCCTTTGGAAAACT
>JAJRZC010000180.1 GCA_024275435.1 Alphaproteobacteria bacterium | reverse complement strand
CGCACCACAAAGGACTCAACAACATCGCACGGTTTGTACTTTGACATATCTTTTTCAGGTAACGGAGATGAGCATTGCATCAGCGGTTCAAAACTTCATCGCCCCTTTCTTTTCAGTGGCCATGGGTCTTGTAATATCGAGGCCCTATAACCAGGTGATGCAGTTCGTTCGCTGCGCTCACCGGACCGGCTTACAGCCGGCCTCTGATCACGAGCGTTACGACTCTCGTTTGACATCCTGCCAAATATACTTACAATGTATGTATGATCAACTTCGAGTGGGATGATCCAAAAGATCAAGCCAATCAAAGGAAACACGGAGTTTCTTTTGACGAAGCGCGAACCGTATTTTTTGATGAATTCGCCATTGAGTTCTATGACGACCCCAGCTCCGCAGAGGAAGAGCGTTTCCTCATGCTCGGAATGAGCCTGCGAGCCCGGTTACTGCTTGTCTGTCATTGCGTCCGGAACGACGAATCTATAATACGCATCATTTCGGCCAGGAAGGCGACCCGCTCGGAAAGTAAATTATATAGAGGCGAATGAATATGAAAGCTGAATATGATCTTTCTAAAATGAAATCCAGAAAGAACCCCTATGCTTCAAAACTGAAAAAACAGGTAACGATTCGTATGGGCTCTGATGTTATCGAGTATTTCAAGGGCATGGCTGAAGAAACTGGCATCCCGTATCAAAGCCTGATCAATCTATATCTTCGAGATTGCGTTGCGACTGGACGCCAGCCGGACCTTCGGTGGCATGCGAGCCGTAACAAGTCGATGCAGTCGGACCAGCGTACCGCTGGCCGCTGATCGAGGCGTTATAAGGCCAGTGCTTGTCGAGGTCTCAGAGATTACGTTTGCGGGCGGTGTATCATAGAACAGAGGTAGCTGGTTGCCGCCAGAATGAAAGCAGAGTAATCAGCATCTCAGATATCGCCATCATGGTAAGTTTTTGTTCAGCAATGGAGAGATACTTTGCAGCAGTTCAACAAGACAGTATCACCCCTTTCTTTTAAGTAGCCATGGGTCTTGTGAGCCCTTGGCCCAATAACCAGGTGATGCAGTGCGCACCTACGGTGCCGGACCGGCTTACCGCCGGCCGCTGATCACGAGCGTTACGAGGCTTAGTATGTTAGCGCAACTAAACGTCAGCTATCGACCCACTGGAGCCATTCAACATAACGTGCTAACTGCTGCTGAATGATGATAAAGAAATACGTTTGTGCTAATTTTGTATCAACGTCCCAACCGATAACGCAACACCGATGAATAGCGATAGCAAACAACATGATTAAGTATTTCGTCCGCGCGGGGCACTTGTTTCCTTATTCAGGATGTGAGGGAAGTTGGGAATGACGGGGGCTGCAAACCGTTCGATTGTTGCGCTTGCCGCGCTAATATTTTTTGTGCCTGTCTGGTCAACCGATGTTAAGGCAGCGGTAATCATCACTGCCGTCGAAATAGGCGGTGATGTTGTTTTTTCCGGCAGTGGCAGTCTCGATATTAGTGGATTGTCATTTCTTGATAATTTTCCAACCGACGGTGGTCAGATCAACCCATATTCCGGAAATGTAGTCTTAGGCGCTGCGTCACTGACGACCGTAGACGTTTACACTGGCGTATTGACGTCACCGACGTTTGGTACGAGCATGCAGATGTTCGCCTCGATTGGAACGGGAAATGTATTTGGCGCGGCTGGTAGTACATTGGGATTGCCGACCAGTTATACATCGAGTGGTGCGCTTAGCGGTTCCTCTACTTATGCTAACGAGACGTTCGCAAGCCTTGGGATTACAACCGGCTCCTACGTGTGGTCTTGGG
>JAJRZC010000013.1 GCA_024275435.1 Alphaproteobacteria bacterium | reverse complement strand
TTTATCGAATTCAACTACATGCTTCTTCAAGCCTACGACTTTGTCGAACTTGCCAGACGCTACAACTGCAACATTCAGATGGGCGGCTCAGATCAGTGGGGCAACATCATCACCGGCATCGACTTGGGCCGCAGAATGGGAACGCACCAGCTCTACGCGCTCACCTGCCCACTACTGACCACCGCCTCGGGAGCCAAAATGGGCAAGACCGCCTCAGGCGCCGTCTGGCTCAACGATGCGCAATTGCCCGCCTATGATTATTGGCAATACTGGCGCAACACCGAAGACGCCGATGTCGAACGCTTCTTAAAGCTTTTCACCACACTTCCACTTGACGAAATATCACGCCTCTCGAAGCTTGAAGGTGCTGAAATTAATGAAGCAAAAAAGGTCTTGGCAACGCAAGCCACAGCTTTGGTCCACGGCGTGGAGGCTGCCAAAAAAGCAGCAGAAACAGCGCGGCTGACATTCGAAAAAGGCGTAACAACACAAGATTTGCCAACAGTCGAAATAAGTGCAGATGATCTCGCAAACGGTATCGGCATATTGTCTGCCTACGTGAGCGCCGGACTAGTCAAATCGAACGGTGAAGCCCGCCGTCATATCAAAGGTGGCGGACTGAAACTCAATGACAAAACCCTGACAGATGAGAAACTGCAACTAACAACAGATCACCTCTCCAATGAGGGTGTCATTAAACTTTCGCTTGGCAAAAAACGCCACGTTCTCTTAAAGCCCGTTTGACATTGAACATAAATCAACACTGCCCCAAATCGGCGTGTCCGGTCTAACAATGAAAAAAGGATATTCTCCAGCGCTACCTTTTTGTAGCTCTGCTACTGCCCCGTTGTGCGCGCTGACCAACCGTCAATATTATTTCCAGTGCCACCAACCCCTTGACGAGAGCGTTCTTTTTTCTTTTTTGCCGCAGAACCTTTTTTGCTCAGATCAGCGGCAGGTGCACTTGAATTACGCACATCCCAATTGGTCTTCTTGCCCTTTTTTTGATTCCTCGGTTGGACTCTGGGATCATAGGGCGTCAGTTGGAATATCTCCCTTAAAATTCCTGGCGCAACAAACGACAATGGATTCACAATAACCTGCGGATTCCCCATGCCACCTTGGATGGCAAAGGTCATGCCGAAAATACCCTCTCCCCTCGGTCCAGATAGCAGCTCACCAAACAAGGGAATGCCGTGAAACACATTGTTGAGCCCCTGAAGAGGCACGTAGGTGCCGCCGATATTGAGTGTTTTACGCGTATAATCCACCTTGCCACGCAACGTCGCACCAAGCACCGGTCCCCTCAGATAAGCATCTTCCAGAACAAACTGACCATGCCCGACGGAAAATGGTGCGCGCAATTGATCAAAAGGAAAAACTTCCCGTACCTTTTTTTGCTTTCCACGATATCCAATGGAAATCGACGGCTTACCAACTTCCGTAGTGTTAAAGACCTCAGACACGATGGCATCACCCAGAATTCGAAACTTGTCGACCCAAAGGGTACCGGTCTTTTCCGCCGGTCCACGCCCATCAAGCTGAACCTTCAAGCTCATCTGCCCGCCTTGAAGATTTGGATAAAATCCCACAAGCCTGAATACCTCACCCGCATCTGGCGAATCCGCAACCAACAGCCTGGGTGATCCCTTTTTGTGTTGATAGCTGGCATTCAGCGGTTTTCCGCTACCCAGCGTGCTCTTCACTTTGAGGCTGGTTAGAAGACCGCCACGCTTTGAGATATTAAAGGAAAGGTTTTTTAACGTGGCATCATGAAAACCAAGGACCGTACCAATCTTTGCAGAAAGATCGATCCCCTCCCCTGGCTTGGGTTTGACAACGACCCGCCCATCCACACTGCCAACAGAAAACAGTGAACGAAAGAAAGCTCGGCCATCGAATGTTGGTCCCTCTGCATTAACAGACCAGACCGGCCCCTTCTTAAGTTTCCCTGACACCTTCAGACGAGACACCAGGTCAAGCGAAAAGTTTGGAAACTCAAAAGCCGTAACGCGGTTATTCTCATCGATCCCTGCCCAGCCTTCCACAGCGATATCATCACCGGCAACTTTCAGGTTCTGGAGCATCAACGGATATTCCCCACCGAAGATCACATCACATTCCAAATAGGCTGTTCGACCCGGTCCCTTTCGCCAGGCAACACTCTCAATATACAAATCCGCATTCGTTAGGTCCGCGCGGAAATGAACATCATCATTCGCGCCAGCCTTAGGCTTGATGGTCAACTCAACAGAAACTTCCCCTTGCAGGGAATTGGAAAATTCCAAACCAAGTTGCCGCCGGTCGGAATTATCCAACGAAGCGGTAACACGCAAAGGAGGCTGCTGATTCTCTTTTGCACCAAAAAAATATTGCCAGTTAAGCTTGGCCAGAACACCCGCAAGAAGCATTTCACCGCGCACATCCATTGCTCTTTCGGTGAGGTCAAAATCCAGTGTTGCCCCTTGCACATCATAACTACCAAACACATCCTCAGCGCGCCCATCACTCAGTCGAAGTTTACCAACAAGCTTGACATCCGATGAGCTGACACCATTGGCAACCGGAAAATTAAGCCGAATGTCTCCTGCTAGGTTTCCAGCAATGCCTTTATATGGAAAATCATTGGCTGAAATATAGTTGACCGTCGGGTCAGAAAGTAAAGCAACAACCGGAGCTATCCCGGATTCCACTTTAAAGAAGACTTCGCCAACAGCCCCTTCCTGCCCCAGGTCAACAACAGTGAATCGTCCGCTTTTCAGCTTCACCACTTGACCGCGCTTGGCAAAAACTTCAGCTGAAGGAACAACAACTTCCAAAGCATTGTTCTCGATACGCACAAGCGATTTGGAAATATTGACAACCGGCGCGTTTAGAAACGGCTGGGCCTTCAAATTTGAAAGCTCCATCGTCAGAGCCATATGCGAGTCAAGAGCATTGTCACTATGTGGCTCATTCATGAAGCGCCCGCTACGAAACTTGAAGGCACCTGCCTCCAACTGCCCCTCGGTTACACGCTGCCCAACCCATTTTCTCGCTGCCTCCCCCATGCCACCAGGCCACAAGGCCTTGAGTGTTCCAATTGGTAACGCGCTCATTTTGCCTTCGAGAGTCACGCCCCCAGAAGCCCCATGGGAATCAAATGTCCCTTGCATTGAAACTGAGCCGCCACCAACATCCACATCGAATGTCTTCAACTCAATCAATGATCGCAAAGGCCACAAGACACCCGTAGCAACCCACTTATCTATGGAAAGCGGAATAACCCCAAACTCAGATGCACTCAGCACCCCTTGCTGGGTTGCAACATCAAAGACCCAAGGTGTCTCACCCGTAGAAGCATCACGTGCAGTATTATCTGCTCGCATTAGCCCGATCAGCGTTAAGGTATTCTCACCCCAGCGCAGTGTTGACGGTTCCAGTTCCAGGCTTTGAGCCGTTGCATCAAACTTCAAGCGCACCAACCCCGCATCAACCTTTAACGGAGCATTGTTGAAACTCCTGAAGTTGATACGTCCTCGTCCAATCTCCAGGTCCAATCGCCCATCACCGAGTTTTCCACTACGTGAAACTGTAAGTTTCACGTCACCATCAACAGGTAAATCAAACGGCGTGAGATTTCTGAGAGATGGTAACATTTCGCCGATTGTCCGCGGCACCAATCCCCGAAAGGCCAATGTCATACCAAGCAACTCGGAACTATGTGTATCCTCAAGACGAAACGACAAAGTCCAAGGCCCACGCGCCGATGAAACAGTTGCAAACCCAGAAACTATGCTGCTTGACTGCCTGTGATCGAGATCCACGGAAACCCGCGGAACCTGCCAACGGCTGACATACCCTTCATGATCAAGGATAACGGTCGCATTGCGAAACCCGATTTCCCTCAGATAGAAAGAAGCGCCCCCTCCAGTGCGGGCACGCTCCGTGGCTTCCGCCAACATCCGTGCAACATCAATGCTTTGTACTTCCTGTGGCACGTCGACAGTAGCTTGTTTCTCAGTGAAAACATGCCCGTTTCGGTTGGGATTAACAGCGCGAACCGGTGCCCGTTTCAAACCTTCAGATGTCAGCAGTGGTGTATCCGCCTGAGCAATACGCAGCTTCAACCCCTCTCGGCCCGAGTAGGTCATAAAAACCCGCGGTGCAATAAAGACAACCTTGGAAGGTACAACACGCATCGACCACAAAGCCGAAACACTAAGATGCATCGCAGCCGACGGAGCCGAAGCCACAAGCTCAC
>JAJRZC010000179.1 GCA_024275435.1 Alphaproteobacteria bacterium | reverse complement strand
CTGGGTTTTCCATCCTCAGAAAAGAAGTAGCGGCGCGCCGGTAATGAGAAACGCCCAGCCCCTTGTCTGGCCAACAACGCATTCAAACGTGCAGAAACACGAAAACCTTTCTCAGCAAGATCAATGGCCGGAGCAAACAGGTCTCGCCACGTCAAACGCCCATATTGAGCATGCACATCCGCCATCATATGCAGAATTCCTGGAACGCCGACGCTTAAGCCAGAATTCACAGCAATAGAAAATGGCAATGGCTTTCCATTTTGTAAAAACCGATCGGGCTTGGCACTTAATGGTGCACGTTCGCGCCCATCAAATGAGGTAATCTTTCCCGAAGAACCATCAAGGCGAACCAGAAAAGCACCGCCACCAAGTCCCGAAGACTGAGGTTCAACAAGATTTAAAACAAGCTGTGTCGCAATCACGGCATCTACGGCGCTCCCGCCAGCCCGTAATATTTTCCTGCCGGCTTCAGCAGCATAAGGGTTAGCCGCAACCACCATATGATTTTTCGCCAGCACCAGAGCCTTCGAGACAACTGCGCTGGAAGCCTCAGGCTCGATCTGACCGCGTTGAGCATGGGCCCATCCGGCCAGCCCAATACTTAGCGACACCGCAACGACGCTCAGACGGGCAACACCATAAAAAGTCCCGCTCAGATAAGACGTTCCGCAATTGCCCATCCGCTTTGATCCATTGATCAGCCAATTTTTGCTCATCAAGATCGCCTACAACGCGCAACGCACAAAAGAAAGGCCGGAACCGCGAGGGGCAACTCAAGGGTTCCGGCCAGATAGACCTTTACGTCCGGCACCACGGGGGAGAAGTGCCGCACAAGGCCATGATCAAAGAGGTAGAAAAAAAGAACGCACACTAAACTTAACGCGTGACACAAAACACGAACCAAAAGACGAGAAGCGATACGCAACTTACAAGTCAAAGCGGATAAAGCACTGCCGGACCAAAACGCTGACGAAGACACAAAAAAATGATCCGGCTCCGCTGTTCTTGGTATGTTCTATTCACCCTCAACTGAGTCGTCAAGCAAAAAAGAACAAACAGCAAACATTTATTCACATCCAAGAGGAAGGTTTTTCCGCATTTTAGGCGCAATAAAATGCAGGATCCCAAGCAAGAAACGCGCGATGGAAAGTCTTTTTGAGCACGTCTTTATTGGCCTAATGTCCATAAACCAGAATAATTTCGAGCAGGAGGCACACAAACAAGGTCAACTTTTTTCGTCGTGACCCAAAAACATTATTGCTCGGTCTGATGACAACCAAACCCATGAAATAAATAGAAAAACGCGAACATTAATTTGAGCAGAAAGTGTGACATCCATGCTCTGCCAAAAAAAATGAAACAGATATATACGTTCCGTTCATCAAGACCGCGCACCATGGCCGCGGCCTACTGTAAGAGGGCCGGTCCCGGCGTTCACTCATTTGACAAGGGCATTGTTGAATGAAGATCAGGATCGACAGTTGAAATGCCAAGGTAACAAAACGGAGCGAGTTGAATGTCCGTCGGCACATATGCACGAAACATCACACTTTCAGGAATTCTGGCCTTGCTGGCAATCTCAGGTTCAGCAGTCAGCACACAGGCCCAACAATCGGCGTGGGGCGGTTCAGCGGAATATGGCGGCAACCGGAAAGCCGTTAGATTTTCCAAGAATTATCGCCGTGGGGAAATCATCGTAAGCTTTGGCGATCGGCGCTTGTACTACATCACCAAACCAGGTGTAGCGCTAAGCTATCCAATCGCCGTTCCGCGCCAAGACGCCCGCTGGCAGGGCGTCACAAACGTGTCGATGAAAAAGAAAAATCCAGCATGGCGTCCAACACCTTCCATGTTGCGCAAGAATCCAAGGCTACCCAGTTGGGTTCCCGGTGGACATCCAATGAACCCACTGGGCGTTCGCGCGCTCTATCTGGGCTCAAGTGCCTATCGCATCCACGGCACAGACGCCCCTTGGACCATCGGAACCGCTGCGTCTTCAGGCTGCATCCGTATGTTCAATAAGGACGTTCTTGACCTATACCCGCGCACAAGAGTTGGCGCCAAAGTCACCGTCACCTGGAAACGTTTTCTAAAATACAGCAGCGCCAGCTACGATCCACCTGCCTACACCAAGCGCCATAAGAAGCGCCGCACAATACGCTACTGATCAACGCCTTCACTTAGGCTAAAATAAAATATGAAATTCGGGCGGCCAAATAGGCCGCCCTTTTTTTATACCCAAGCATGAATTTTTAAATTCCTTGAAAACCCAACGGAACTGCTGGGCGGCCAAAAGGAAAAACCGTCCCAATTTGAAACAGCTGTTAACTGAAACATCAGACTTGCCCACACAGACGCAAAACAGGCGCTAACATCACAAAAACAGGTTCAAACAAAAAACCTCGGTCCTTTTACCCCTTGGCCCTTCGCCAACAAAGAAGCCTTGTGACATGCGTACTCTTGCTATCGCCTTTTTAAGCTTTTGCATTCTCTCTTTGGCCCCATCAGCTGACGCAGCGCGTAAATTGCGCCAAGCACAGCCAATAGACCAGGACCTACGTCTTGTTGTTATAACAGCTCCAGGATGTGTCTATTGCCGCCTGTTTCGCCAAGATATCGCCCCCACCTACGAAAGCTCCAAGCACGGCTCCAAAGTTCCTTTGGTCTATATCGATGTCAACGAAGAAGCCGCAAATGCATTGGCCCTGAAAGGACCCATACAGGTTGTCCCAACAATAGTTCTGGTGGACGGCAACCGCGAAATAAGCCGTATCAACGGTTTCATAGGTCGCTCAAATTTTTTCATGGCTTTCAAACACATGCTCGCACGTTACTAAAGCCGTTTCAGCCCTGAGCGGCACCCTTTCAAAACATGAAATCCCATTTCGAAGCTTGTGCCCCCATTGCCAACGCACGCCCAATGCGCTTTGATCCGCCCATAGTCAGTGGATAAACAAAATCGGGTCTTTGAAAGTCATGGATCGCCGAACCTTCCTCAAAGTTACCGGCGCATGCGCCGCTACGACCGCAACGACAAGAGCCGTATTTGCGGATACAGCAAGCTCAAAAGCAGTCGCGGGTCCCCATTCCACCGGAATATCGAGTGAAAATGCGCCCCAAGCCGTTGCCACACCCGCCCTCAAAAAAGATATTTTAAACCTGCGGCTTTCAATGCCATGGCCCGACACCCTTTCGGGCCCATCGGATCAGCTTCACCAACTGATTTCAAACCTGAAATCCGCAACCGATGATCGAATACAAATTAAAATCGAACCAGCCAGTCCAGAAGAAACATTCGACATCGGCAAGTTTGATCTCTACTTCGGCCCCCTTCACGCTCTAAAAAACGCCCCCCCTGAGACACAGTACTTTTCAGGCCTGCCCCATTCAGCAGGAATAAGCGCCACCAACGTAGAATCATGGATCGCCAGTGCCGGAGGAGGACAGCTTCTGGATGAGTTAGGCAGCCAACTGGCATTGAAACCTTTACTCGCAGGACACATGGGCGAAAAACCCGGGCTATGGTCACATACACCGATCCAATCCATGGCGGACCTACAAGGGCGAAATATTGCAGTAACCAGCGCCAGTGAGGGCGTCTTGCGGGCTTTCGGCGCCCACCCCGTCAAAATTGCACCGGCATCACTCAGCGATGCTTTGTCAAACCGCGTTATCGACGTCGCCGAATGCGGTAGTTTTCACACAGCTATGTCTCTGCAATTACATAAAAGCGCACGCTACGTCGCCAATGACGTGTTCAACCCGTCAGGAACGACAATCGCCTTAGCCATTGCAAAACACCGTTGGGATGAGATGAACAAATCGGATCAGGCAATCTTTAGAGCTTGCACGAGCCAGTCCTATCGCATGTCCTTAACAGACAACCGCACACTAGAAAGCACTTTGGCTATCGCCATAACAAGACATCACCAAATGAAACTTCAAACCCTTGTCAACGATAGCAACCTTAGCTGGGAACGCATATCGGACACGGTCCTTGCACACGTATCAAGTTCCAGCGACCTCGCAAGAAGAATTGATACAAGTTACATGGCCTTCAAGAATCTCACCTCTTGATGTTGAAAAACCTGCCTCAAGCATCAGCTAAAAATATCCAAGCAGTGCACCACTAAGCGCTATCTCAGCAAAATTCCCGCTCGGAACTGGCTTTTACTGGGATCAAGCGACGCAAATGCAGGGCGCGACAGCCGCTAAAAACCTATTTTTGAAGGGCAAAGGCCAACAAATACACCGTAAACCACCTTTTTTTGTGTCCAAAAACATCAAAGTCATTGAAAACACTAAAAAAGCAGGCCAACCTCGCTCCCGTGCATAATCTGACACCCTTAGTCAGGAGCTCGCCAGCTAAGGGTAAGCGACCCTGTTTTTTTGAAAATTGAACAATGACCACAAGTTGAAACACAAAGGACGACTGCCATGAGCACTGAATACAGCCCCGACGTAGCCAAATACACCAAGAATCCAAATGAAAAAGCTATTGCCGGCATAGTAAAACACCTCGGCATCGCCCTTCGCGGAAAAGATGCCTCCCTGGTCTCTTGCTCAAGCAAAGAGGAACTCAACCGTGTCCGCGATAGCTGGCTGAAGAAAAAACTGGGTCTTTCAGATGATGACAAAGCTTTAGATGCCGCCATCAAGGAAGTTTGTGAAAAAATGAAGGACGCTCCAAGAAAACACCGCGTAACCTTCTATTATCTTCTGGCTGAAAAATACGGAAAACTCGACGACTTTGCTTGATCCGTAAAACTTTAAGACTTCCCACTGAAATCCAGGCGGGCTGTTTTGTGATAAAGGGCGATTTCCGTTGCCTTACCGACACAAAAAAGGGCGGCTTACAAAAAACTTGAATAAGCCGCCCAACCAATAAATAACATTCCGGCCCCCCAAACTCACAGCTGCAAGCCTATTTGAATCCTATTTCATGAGAGCAACACGCTTCACAAGTGCTTACAATTTATCCCCAATGTAGTAATCTTTGCCTAATAGTTTACCATTTACACTTAAGGTTGCATTTCGCAAGAATACATCTCGTTCATATTTCGACGGCAAATCCTGTACAAAGAGTATCGCCATGACCGCAACATCAATCAACGCTTTGAGGAGCGGGACCGACTCCCGCAAAGAAACCGATAACCGCATGGATCAGGTCCG
>JAJRZC010000178.1 GCA_024275435.1 Alphaproteobacteria bacterium | reverse complement strand
GGTAAAGTTTGATAAAAATCTAGCCAAGACAGACGTCAAGAAAAAAGAAAAATAAGGGTCAGTTGATGTCCTTGTCACACCTCCTTCTTGAAGTTCATCTCCTCGACGACCGCTGGTTCGGTGCTGGCGAATGGCCACCCTCGCCTTTCCGGCTGTTTCAAGCGCTGATAGCTGGCGCGGCGCACGGAAGCAATATCAGCGAGGGCGACAAAAAAGCACTTATGTGGCTGGAAACACTTGATGCGCCCACCATCGCCACGCCAGCAATGCGGCCGGGGCAGTTTTTCACTAATTTCGTTCCCAACAACGATCTTGACACCGTGGGTGGAGACCCTGTCAGGATCGCCGGGATTCGCGTCGCCAAAAGAATCCAACCCCTCTTCATCAGCCCGCACACATCCTTTCTGTTCCTCTGGTCTTTTGATAACGACGTACAAGAAAATTCTGAACGTATCTGCGCCATCGCCGAGCGACTCTACCAGTTCGGACGCGGCGTCGATATGGCCTTTGCCCATGCAGAAATCATGACCACGCAAGCGACGCAATCGCGCCTTGGCGATCACAAGGGGCCCATTTACAATCCAACCGCAAAAGCCGGGGGAATATCCCTGCGCTGCCCCCAAATAGGCTCCGTTGCCAGCCTTGAGAGACGACATAAGGCACAAAGCAACCGCTTTGATGGAAAATTATTTCGCAAACCGCCCCCCGCCCGTTTTCGCACAATCAGCTATAACTGCCCGCCGGTCTATCTTTTGTTCGACATTCGCGAAAATGATACGAACGCGAAATTCAGTCCGCAAAAACTGGCCAGCGCCGCGCCGCTGGTAACACGCTTGCGCGAAGCAGCAGTACAAAAACTGGAAATATACCCGAACCAGAAACTGGTGCAAAAAATCTTTGTTGGTAAGGACGCCAACGAGACTGACAAGGCGCAACGCATTACCATCACCGCCCTGCCCTCCATCGGTTTCGTTCACACCGACCGGGCCATCCGCCGGATATTTGTCAGAATCCCGCCCGACTGTCCGATTGCTGTCGGTGATATCAACTGGGCGTTTTCAGGGCTTGAGGTAGAGGAAATTGATCCGGAAACCGGAGAGGTACTGCGCGACGGCGCGATTCTCGTACCCGCTGCCGAGCGCAAAATGCTCGGCCATTATGGCATTGGGGATGAGAGCAAGACAGCCCACCGCTGGCACACGGTAACGCCTGTGGCCCTGCCGGTCAGGCGACGCCGCATTGATCCGGCGCGGCAGCTCGAACAGGCGAAGGCGGGTTCGGAGCGGGCGGGTGAAGAACGCGCTGCCGCCAGCGCCGTCGCTCAGGCACTGCGGCACGTCGGCATTATGCACAAGGTGGATGAAATCCGCGTGCAACGCGAACCTTTCGAGGCCCGGGGTGAACGGGCGGAACTCTTCACCTTCGGGCGCTTCAACAAGCATCAGCTTTGGCATGTGGGGATCACCTTTACCGATCCGCTCGAAGGCCCCTTGATTATCGGTGACGGGCGCTATCTTGGTCTTGGTCTGATGGCACCGGGTCACTCTGCTTCTCGCGACATATTTATTTTTGATATTGCCAAGACCGCACAGTTGAAAGCCGATGATCGCGAAGCCTTCCTGACCGCCGTGCGCCGTGCGCTGATGGCACTGGACCGCGATTATAACCGGGACGGAAAAATCAGCCCCCTGTTTTCCGGGCATGAAGCCGATGGCAGCGCCGCACGCTCGGGAAATCATCAGCATATTTTTCTGGCAGCCAGCCAAAACCAGGGTCGGCTTGATCGTCTCTATGTGATCGCGCCACAAGAGGCAGACCACAAGACCTCCCCACTCAGAAAGACAGACCATAATCGTTTTCAGAAAACTGTCTCACGACTTGAGACAGTACGAGCCGGGCGACTTGGCATTATCGATCTGAAGTCCATTGGAGCGCCGATACCCGACGACCCGATTTTAAGCCACAGTATGTCGTGGCAATCCATCACACCCTATTTATCGACACGCCATCCGAAATCCGCACAAGATACTACGTCCTTCATCAAGGCCGATATCATCGCCGAATGCCTGCGCCGCAACCTGCCGGTGCCTGAGGTTGAGGTGGTGGATTGTGCAGTAGGACCACGCGGGGCGCTGCAAGCAAATATTCACCTTAATTTCAAGGTGGCTGTCCAGGGCCCGATTCTTCTCGGACGCAACGCCCATTGCGGCGGTGGCCTGTTTCAACAGTCTCAAAAATACTAGCTCAAACTGGCTGCATTTAAAGGGTCAAGTCAGGGCTATCTCGGTGCCTGACATATCAGCAATTTGCTGTCTAAAATTCTCAACACAAGATTGATCGACTATCATGCTAAAATTGTGCTCTGCCTGACCGCATAAATTAATTTCAATTACAAAAACCCATTTGGATAAGCCGAAACGAAAATTATCATCCCGTTCTTCAAGAGAAATCCGACAGCTTGATTCCTCTCCATCGGCAATCTCCATATCGAATCCGCCAGAGTAATCCTCCCTGAAGTCCATTATGTTTTGCAATTCGAAAAATTTATCACGCAAATACAGATTCTCTATTTTACAATAAGATTGCTTGGGGTTTTGGCCGAAAAGTGCCTCATAGGACACATAGTGAATTATGATATTCGCAAGCAGCTTTTTTTCATAAGTGAATAATTCAAAAGTGACTTTGGATCGCCCCTCCGTTGAAGCCATTTCGGCAATAAATTTGGAATTAACGCTCACGGAACCCTCCCTTGGGTCTTCTGCTATGCTCTTCGCCATTTGCCCCAATATTTCTCTCTCTTGGCCCTGCATCTCTGGTACGATTGCTCCCTTTTTTAGGCTTACACGGTTCAGGAATTGGGAGATCTTTATCCGGATCCGGATCAAAACCAAAATGCTTCCGCCAAGCAGACCTGTTTCTATCAACCTCAGAGGGATTTGGCCAAGGCCGACTACTATTATGGCTCAGCAGGCCAAGTTCGCTGACGAAGTAATTGTGGTTGCCTTCTACTTCGAAATTGTAAACTTTTTCGGAAATATTTTCAAAGCGGACGGATTTGACGCGGCTTGGCAGGGCGCCATCCATGTCGAATATG
>JAJRZC010000177.1 GCA_024275435.1 Alphaproteobacteria bacterium | reverse complement strand
TGGTTTGCTTTTGAGACCATTCAACGGCGGCAGAACGTGTTTTTGAGCGGGTAAAAACACCGGCTGCGGTGGTGCCTTCGTCAAGTGTGGCAAGAAGCAGATCAGGGCGTTCTCCTTCGCGCGCGCCGGTGCGGGTGGTTGCAAACTTTACACCGGGGATCTTGGGCATGTTCGGCTCGGCCTTGGGAGCGAAGGGCGACGTGGGGATTTTCATTGCCATTGGTTTGGCCTTTCGGGCGCTGGGCTTGCGGCATCAGATGAAAAATGATCGTGCTAATATTGATGGGTAAGTGGGCGATGGTTTCATTGTTGCTCAGATACAAACACATCGGGCCGCTTGCAAGAAGCGGCCCGAATGATATTCACGGTCTGAGAATGGCCCGTTGGCGTTATTTCTTCTGTTCAGTTTGTTTTTCTTTCTTCTTTTCCATTTCCTGAATGTGCTGCTCAAACTGTTTTTGTTGGGCATCCTGCTGTTTTTTTGAGGCTTCAACCTCTGCCTTTATGGCGGGGTCGATGTACTCGATTTTGGCCTTTTTACGAAGTTCGTCTGCTACTGCCTGGGTCTTTTGATGGATCAGGGAGTTTAATATCTGTTCCTTGACCTCAGAAAATTTTGGTACAGGCTTTTGGCGGCGCTCTTCCAGTTTGATGAGATGCCAGCCGAACCGACTTTCAACGGGGTCGGAGACTTCTCCTTTTTTCAGAGTGAAAGCGGCTTGTTCGAATGCTGGGACCATTTGACCGGCTGAAAAGTAGCCCAACATGCCGCCTTGGTCCTTGGTGCCCGGATCAATGGAGTGCTTTTTGGCAAGTTCAGCAAATTCGGCACCGCGTGCGAGTTGTTCACTTAAATCACGTGCGGTTTCTTCCGTTTTCACCAGGATGTGACGGGCTTTCACCTCCTCGGTGGGTTTCATGGTTTTCACACGATCCTTGTAGAATACTTCCGCGGCTTTCTCGCTGATGGATTTTCTGATTTTCTCTTCAAAATAGGTTTCCCGCAGAGCCCGGCGGCGCATATATCTCATGCGCTCATCGAAAGCTGGTCCATTATCAAGTTTGGCGTCTTCCGCTGCTTTGGCAAAAAGATAGTTTTCAATGAGATATTCTACAAGGACACGACGACGTGTGGCTTCTGGTAACTGGCCGAGATCGCGACCTATTTCTGTTTCGGCTAGCCGCATGTCCAGATCAGTTATGGATTGACCATTGATCTTGGCAACAACGGATTCCTCTGCATTTACAGGGCTGAAAGCCGAAAATATGAGTACGGTGGTGAGGGCCACCGACTTGAGCATGTTTTTTGATATGTTCATGCTGGGTCCTTATGATTTCTTGGGGAATTTGTCTGTTTCAGACCGCTTTAGATGGCGGGAACCCCATTTGCTTGCGCGCGTGTGCTCGGCGCGTACCGATAAACTATGGAGGGCGCGCCGCCAAGTTAACAATTCGAGAGGTTGGTGCCGGAATTGTGGCTTGTAAGCGGATTGTTCTCTTCTTGGCTAATCTCGGCTAAATCTCGTGGGGTACGCGTTGACAATCCTGGGGTTGGGTTCTTATGTCTGGTTTGAATGCGTGATTATGATTTTTCACTTCTCAAGCTTTTACTATGACAAAATGTAGCGAGCATCAGGCTCTAGGTCTGCCGTATACTGCGCTCTTGGTTTTTTGATCTGG
>JAJRZC010000176.1 GCA_024275435.1 Alphaproteobacteria bacterium | reverse complement strand
GCCATTAGTCAAAGCACCAAATTAAAGCTCCCTAATCAGGCCGTCAGCATCGCATACAGCTCGTCCTTAAGGACCATGCGTTTCTTTTTCAGATCCTCATAGTGTTCATCGGTGATGTTAAGGCCCGCCGCCTCTGCCCGATGTATCTCCCTGTTCACCTCGTGATATTCTTCAAACAAACGTTCAAAATGAGTATCCGATGTTTTCAGATGGTGAATACGTTCTTTCAGGTCAGGGAACTCAGCAACAAGCTCATGCGGGACATGCGACATAAATAGTCTCTCCTAATGGGGTGTAATGACTTTCTTTGTTCACTTTCACCCGGACGCAACTGAGGTGGCTTTGATCTGCCTCAAATCATAAAAATTGCCATAGCCGGCAAGATATCCCCCTGATCTCAAAGGTCTCCTCTCAGCTATGTGACCTCCAGCGCTGTCCTATCGTTTTTATTGTGATAGTTTGCATAAAGTTTCAAAGCCGGAGATGAGAACTTGGACCAATTCATAGATATGATCGCGAAGTTCCTGAAAATGGGAATCGACGCAATATTGAAATTCATAGAGTTTGTCTGGAGCTGGTCTTTTGGAAATATCGTCAAGATTTTCCAATCCGACTGGCAGAGCCTTCCAATTTGGAAAATTGTGCTGCTGGCGATTATTGTGATCGCTATCGTCTATGTCTTGTACAAAGCCATCATCCAGCTTTGGAAGGCAGCGGCGGAAATTCTTCACGCATTTATCGCCTTGCTGGGTGTGTTTGTGACCATCCTTCCCCATATTCTGATAGCTGGTGTGATCGCAGCCGCTGGCAGTTACGCCATTCAAAATATCAATATTTGAGCGCTTTCATTGATTTCAGGGCCCCAGACAGCAGCAATCCAAAGCGTTGCAGTGAAAAACGCTCAAATAACCCCAAAATAAATCCGGACACAGATGAAACCCTTGGAAGTCCCGGAAATAAGCCATCATCAAGGATACTCTCCCCTGGAATATGGCACTTGAGACCATCTCAGGCTGGACATTAGGGTAAGACTTTGATACCGCTCAACCCAATCAGATAGTCCTCGCAGCCTAGGTGAACGCTCACTTGGGCCGTGGGGTGTTTCCACATTTATAACTCAAAGCACCAAAGGAACGCATGCGTGCAGGTTCTCGTTCGTGACAACAATGTTGATCAAGCTCTAAAAGCGCTCAAGAAAAAGATGCAGCGCGAGGGCATTTTCCGGGAAATGAAACTCCGGAACTATTATGAAAAGCCTTCTGAAAAAAGAGCGCGCGAAAAAGCTGAAGCTATCAGACGGGCGCGCAAGCTAGCGCGCAAGCGCCTGCAGCGCGAAGGCTTGTTGCCAAGCAAAGGGCGCGGCCGTCCTGCAACCACAACCCGTGGACGCAAGTAGCCGTTGGCCTTTTTTGTCGAGCCATCAGAAAAAGTATATAAAAACGCACCTTGAGAAATCGCGGTGCGTTTTTATATGGAGCATTCATTGCCAGCTCGTGACTGGATATGCTTCCAGTCTCAGGTAATGCCACGACGCCCGCGGATGAGAATCATCACGCCAAATATCCCCAGAGCAATAAGCACCAAAAGCCACGGATCGAATGGCGGAACAACGATAATCCCACACCAAGCAGCCAGGATCTGTGCCACAAGTGCCCCAAGTGGTGTAAACGCACTTGTTGCCAGAAAGTTTTCCGTTGTGATTTTTACCGCAGAAGAAAATGTCAGGTAATTCATGGCCACAAGAACCGGAGCCCCAAGGCCGATGGCAAGCAATACAGTCGGCAAATGCCAATAGGCACCAAGCGGCGGCACAATCCCGAAACTGGGAACCCCTGCAAACTCAGACAGGAGTGATAAGGGCACCAGCACCGCGGTGCCGACAATGGTTGTTGCCAACACCACAAGTCCCGTGACCCGCAGTTTATCAATGACAGTTCTGGCCGCACGGTTTTGGGGATGAAACTCGCTGGCGAAGGTCTTCACAGCGGCAATCACGGCGCAAGTCATTGCAAGCACAAATGCAACGAACCGGGTTGGTTCAGGCAAAAACCAAAACACAGGTACCACGGCAGCAATAACAATCAACGTCCCCAACAGTGTGAGGCGTGAAAGGGGTCTCGAAAACATCAGCCAGCCCATCAACAACGAAGCTGGAATTGTCAGTCGAACCGTAAGACTGGCTTCCGCCGGGCTGACCGTGGAGAGAAGCAGAAAATAAGCCCCTTCCATAGCAATCGACGCGATACCATAAAGCCAGCTTTGCACGGAGCGGATGACCTCCAGCGGCGCAGTTCCAAGCCCGGAAATAAGAAGCATACCAACGCTGGCAAAGGCGGTTGAATATAACACAAAGACAATGACGTTGGCGCCGGCTGCACTGGCAACAGCATAGATGATGTTGAGAATAGAAATCGCCACAACAAACAATCCGGCTTCAATCCAGCCGTTGAGCCCCACAGGTTTCGCCGTGTGCATCCCATCGCGATTGCTCACGCACCCCGCCTCTCAGTTTTTGTTTCACGCTCACGAGCTCCACCATACGAATTGTCAACATACCGTGCAAAATGAACGCAGGTGTCTCCATATTTACGCTGATCAATTGGCTCAAATGACGTTGGAAATGAGATCTTGCTAGAGGCGCGTTCTTCCAAAACAGCAATGGCACCTGGTAGGAGCCATTGCCCTTCATCCAAAGCTCGTAGCGCTTTTTCTCCCAGTCCCTGTCCATAAGGCGGATCGAGGAACACAAATGCTGCATCCCCATTTCTTCCCGCATGCCCCAAAGCTGTTGCATCGCGCCGGAAAACTTTTGAGTGGCCGTGAACGCCAAGCTGCTCAATATTCTGCTGTAAAATCCCCCGCGCGACAGCATTCTTCTCAACAAACAGACAAAAGCGAGCCCCACGCGACAGTGCCTCTAGTCCAAGCGCACCTGTACCTGAAAACAAATCTAAAACGCGCGCGCCTTCAAGCTCAGGTCCAAAACCACTGTGCGACAGAATATTGAAAATGGATTCCCGCACCCGGTCGGATGTGGGTCGTGTCGCTGACCCTTTCGGCGCATGAAGCGCTGCCCCGCGAAAGGAACCTCCAACAATACGCATCAGTTGCGGGCCCCGTTTCCCGCCTTACGACGTGGTTGAGCTGTTTTTTGTTTGTGAGCGGTTCGGCCGGTTCGTCCAATGCGTCCTCCAGCTCGCACAGGACGCGCGGGCGTATCTTCGAGAAGGTTAAGTTCCTTGGCAACAGTCTCCCCAAGCTGTTCTGCAACAACACGTCGGCGCACAGAATCAACACCACCAGGAGCCAGGTCGAGCAATTGAAACGGTCCATAGGATATACGGATAAGCCGGTTGACCTTGAGGTCGAGGTGCTCAAGGATCTTGCGAACCTCGCGATTTTTCCCCTCACGCAAACCAAGCGTCAACCAGGTATTTCCACCTTGCACACTATCCAGTGTCGCCGTAATCGGGCCATATCTCACTCCTTCAACCGTAATCCCGTCGCTCAAAGCATCCAGTTCGGTTTTTGTGACCCGTCCGAATGCACGCACCCGATAGCGCCTCAACCAGCCGGTAGCGGGAAGCTCCAGGTGGCGTGCCAAGGCCCCATCATTCGTCAACAACAAAAGCCCTTCAGTATTATAGTCAAGCCGTCCTATGGAAATGACCCGGGGTAGCTCTGCAGGCAATGCATCAAATACAGTGGGTCGGTCTTGAGGGTCACGATGTGTGGTCACCATCCCCTTTGGTTTATGATAACGCCAAAGCTTCACCGGCTCCAAGGATGGCAGTGGTTTGCCATCAATATGGATGCGGTCCTTGGGGCCCACCACCACAGCAGGCGTTGTTAACAGCGATCCATTGACACGCACGCGTTTGTCCTCGATCCAGCGCTCGGCATCTCGGCGAGAACACAGTCCCGCACGCGCCATAGCCTTGGCGATCCTCATGGGCTCGGAAGGGCCATACCCACCAGCGTTCCCGGAGCCGGTTTTCGAGCGCGCGTTCTTACGAGGGGCCTTCACGCTGACAGGGACTTTTGATCGGTTCGTTGTTTGCGCTTTCTTGCCTGCCGGTCGGGAAGCTTTTTTTGCAATTGACGCGCGCTTATTAGGACGATGGTTGGTCGTTTTCATTATGTCTGATATCCAATTATTCAGCCTACTAATACCACTAAGCGAGCGCAATGACACGTTCTTGTCTCTCTCAGAGGTTGGTACCATTGGCACTTTAATGGTGGATACGTAAAAAGAGACCAAGCAGGTGAGTTCAAGGTCATCGAAATATCTTCTAGAACGCTAGGAGTCTTAGCAAATAGCCTTAATAGAAGTATCAGGAATAAATATCTAATCTCAACCAGAGCCCCATGGCGGGAATTGAAAAAGCCCTGGAAAGACAGAGAACCCTTATGGCATCCGACGAATATCAAAGCCATATGAAGCGTGCCCTCATTGAGGCAAAACGAGCGGGCGCGTTCGGTGAAGTTCCCGTCGGAGCCGTCATCGTATCGCCGGAAGGCAAGCTCTTGGCCGTCTCAGGAAATCGCACCCGCGAATTTAAAGACCCCACCGCACACGCCGAGATGGTCGCCATTCGCACAGCCTGCGAGGTTCTTTCCTCCGAAAGATTGGTAGGATGCGATCTCTATGTGACACTGGAGCCCTGCGCAATGTGCGCGGCCGCCATATCATTCGCACGCCTGCGTCGACTTTATTACGGCACCGCAGACCTGAAAGGCGGAGCGGTTGAACATGGTCCGCGGTTTTATTCTCAGCCAACCTGTCACCATGCACCTGAACTCTATCCAGGACTGTTTGAACAAGAAGCTGCAGACCTGTTACGTAGATTCTTTCAGCAGCGGCGCTAACCCCTCCTTCAAGTGGTATTCAAGACCTCTCTAGCCTTTCGCACACCACCTCAGTACAATCATTTTGCAACTCCTCTTATGTGTACTAAGAAAAGCAATACCTTTTCGAATGAATGCTAGGAAAAGGGCTGGGACGTGACAACAGAACTAACAGTCTTGGCACTTGCTGGGTTTGCAATAGTCCTCGGGATAATTGCTTATCTAGCTCTTAAAAAGCCATCTCTTGAGCGCAACTGGTCTCCCGACCAGAAAATCATGCCCAGTGTGGAATTCCACGACAACAAAGTTTCAATCAAGAACATCCGCAATATTCATTATCGCACGACCCGCGACTATGATCTTGCCTATTTCGACAAGCAATTCCACATAGAAGACGTACAATCTGCCTGGTTGGCCATTTCACCCTTTAGAGGCCCTGGCGCAGCCCATGCTTTTTTGTCATTCGGTCTCAAGGATGAAACATACATAGCAATCTCAATAGAGGTTCGCCGACAGAAGGGAGAAAAATTTTCTCCCTTTAAGGCATTCGTGCGCCACTTTGAAATCATGTATGTCATAGCCGCAGAAACAGACGTTATCAGGGTGCGCACAAACTGCGCGAAATATACCGTGCGCCTCTATCCGGTTCAGGCTGAAAAACAGCTGATTCGATCGGTATTTCTTGATGTCTTGAAACGCGCCGACAAATTGGGCAAGAAGCCCGAATTTTACAATACCTTGAGGAACAATTGCGCCACCAGCATCATCAGGCACACCAGACGGTTCTCCAAAAAACCCATACCGTTTTGGAATTTCCGGTACCTGTTTCCCGAGAGCCTCGACAAGATTGCCTACAGGTTGAATATCATTGATACGCATCTGCCCTATGAATCGGCACGTGAGCATTTCAACATCACGCCCCTGGCACAGGCAACCCTCATAGGTGAGGATTTCTCAAAAGCAATCCGAAAAAATATAACAACACGCCCCGTGGACTGAACCTGAACTCCCGCCGCCTTTCGAAATGGATCTCAAGACCATGAAATTGACGAGCGCGCGCCGCGCATTATTCACCAGGCAATCCTCAGCGCTCCTCCCGTTTGATAGCGCGCCAACCGAT
>JAJRZC010000175.1 GCA_024275435.1 Alphaproteobacteria bacterium | reverse complement strand
CTTGTTTTTGAAAGTCACTGTCACCGAGGTATCGGATTTTCTAGAAGTTACGCTTCCGAATTTCTGGCAGGTTTTGTTCTTCTCGCTGAGCTTTGGTGACTGGCTCACACATTGGCCGTTGATGTATTTCTGGCCGGGCCCGTTGCAACCGATTTCAACGTGACTTTTGTTTGGGTGAGCAATGTTTTCCATCATCTGCTCCAGTTCAGCTACGCGGTCTTCATACAAGGTGGTAAGGCAACGGATTTTTGAACGGCACCGATTTCGGTTTTCGAGCCATGCGCGCTGCTCTTTACGCAGGTTCTTGAATTCAGACTTGCTTAGCACCTTACGCAGCTCTTGGTAGACCTCATTTAAGATCGTGTCCCGCCTAGTGAGATCCTTATCAAGGCAGATCTCGCGCTCGGATGGTGTGGTTTTGTTGGCGCAATGGGCTTCTCGATGAACCGCCTTGTCTTGCGCGTGGGCTGTGGGAATGGCTGCCAAGCCAATGACTGCGAGAAGGAACGTCAGCAAAGCTGCCGTGAAAACTACGAGATTTGAAAGCAACCGGGACATTGGCTTCTCCTGAGTCATGAGGTGTTTTGCTGTTTCATCCTATGCTGTTTTGGGGGAAAGCCCAGGTTATGCGGGGAGTTGTGTACGTGTTAGAGAGCAACGAAATTTGCTGATTGTTGCCGGTTGTTATCGACTATGGTCTGACTTTAAGCGTATGGGATAAATCAACTGGTCCTATTGCCGGTGATGGTATTGATGGACGGGTGAGGTTAGAGCTTTTGTGATTCATGCTTCCACAGGAGTTTAGGAATATTTTAACCCACCACTTTCAATCACGAGGACTGTTGCTGCATGGCGCTATCGCCCTGGGACGTTATCATTATTGGGCAAGGGTTGGCGGGAACAACGCTGGCGTGGCATTTGCTGGAAGCGGGGCAGCGCGTCTTGATTCTGGACCGAGACGAACCCGTCACCTCATCTAAGATTGCCGCCGGACTCATTACACCAATTACCGGTCAGCGATTGGCATTAAGTTGGCGCTATGATGAATTCCTTGCAGCGGCTTCTAAGTTTTATACAAGTATCGAAAAACGAACGCATCAGAAGTTTTTCCACAATCACACAGCCATACGTCTTTTCAAATGGGATGCGGAGCGTAAAAATTGGTCACAACGCTCTGCGCTACCTGCCTACCGTACTCATTTGGTTGAGCCTGTTCCTTCTCCCTTGCTTGATGCGAAGTTGGTGCACACAAATGGAGACGGCTTTGCGATGCATTGCGCGCAACTGGATGTTGCTGCATACTTAGAAGCATCCCGCGAAATTCTGGCATGCAAGCAATTGATGATTGACTGGCAACGCGATGTCATCTTTCGAGAAAAGGATGTTTCTGTTTGTGGTCATGTGGCTCGCTTTGTCATTTCCTGCGAAGGTTATGCGGCCACTGGGAATCCGCATTTTTCAAATGTTCCATTTACGGCAGCAAAGGGGGACATTTTGACTGTGCGCTTTCACAGACCGGTACCACGCCTCTGCCTTCATCACGGCATCTGGGTTGCTCCGAGCTGCGACCCGCTGGTTTTTCGCGTTGGCTCGAGCTATGACAGGAACGTGCTTGATCAAAATCCCAGCGCACAGGCACGTGCAGACATTGAAGAAAAACTGAAGGCGTTCATTTCAGTGCCCTATAGCGTGTTGGACCACTATGCTGCTGTGCGTCCGATAATCCATGAAAGCAAACCGATTATTGGGTTTCATCCAGAAAAGAAACAGCTGGGTTTTTTCAATGGACTGGGCTCGAAAGGCTCGCTGCTGGCGCCATGGTTTGCGAAATGTTTCTCGGACTACATGTTCAACAAAACCCCGATACCCAAGACTTTTGACTTGAGAAAGTTTTTCTAACCCATGCTACGTGCGTATGAGCTTTCTCATCTTCTGTTGCGCCGCTCTCTTCAGGCGGGAGACTGGGTTGTCGACGCCACCGTTGGCAATGGTCATGATACGCTTTTTCTCGCCCAAATAGTTGGGCCCAAGGGCTGCGTCTTTGGGTTTGACGTGCAGGAGGAAGCCTTGAGGACTGCGAAGAAGCGGTTGCATGGACTGGCTCAGGTGACGCTTTTTCACAATGGGCATGAACACTTGAGCGATCGTTTGCCCAAAAGTGCCTCGGACCAACTGGCGGCGGTGATGTTCAATCTGGGTTATCTGCCAGGGGGTGACAAGGCTATCGTGACCCGCACTGAAACGACCCTCTCAGCTGTTGAGCAAGCCCTGAGCAAATTAAAGGACCGGGGGCTTGTTACACTTGTTTTGTATCCTGGACATCCTGGTGGTGCTGATGAAGCCGAGGCTGTTCGTTCTTTTGCTGCAAACCTGCCCGAAGCCTTTCATGCCTCCCAGTATGGGCGGATCAATTGTCTGCATCGCGCGCCTGAGCTTCTTGTGATTGAGCGTGTCAGCTAGATAGAAGCGGGGGGCGAAAAAGGTGCGTGTGACGCGGCCGTCCAAGCAGCTTGAATTGCTGCACCTGAACGCTGGTGCCAGCGCGCCTGCGATAACAAACTACCGCTACCGCCGCCGCTGCCGCCGAGAGGATCTTACTTCAATCCTGCACAGAAGTTCTGAATACGTGTGCACGCTTCCTTCAGAGCTTGTGTCGAGGTGGCATATGAGACGCGGAAAGCGGGAGAGCCTGCGAAAGCTTCGCCATGCACCGCGGCGACGCCTTCTTCTTCAAGAAGAGCAGTGACGAAGTCAGCATCTGTTTTAATGAGGGTTCCAGCTGCGGAGGTCTTGCCTATGGCTCCCTTACAAGAGGGGTAGACGTAGAACGCACCTTCAGGTTTCGGGCATGTCAGACCTTGTGCCTTATTTAACATGGCGACGACGAGATCACGACGTTCAACATAGACCTTGTTATTGTCTTCGATGAAGCCCTGCGGACCATTCAGGGCTTCAACGGCGGCCCATTGTGAAATGGAGCAGGGGTTTGATGTGGATTGTGATTGCAGCTTACGCATTGCTGAGATGAGTTGAACCGGTCCTCCGGCGTAGCCCATGCGCCAGCCTGTCATGCAATAGGCTTTCGACAGGCCGTTCATGGTGAGGGTTCGCTCGTAGAGACGTGGCTCGACTTCTGCAATGGTGGCAAATTTCAACCCATCATAGAGAAGGTGCTCGTACATATCATCGGTTAAAATCCAAAGGTTGTCATGAGCGACCAACACATCTGTCAACGCCTTGACGTCCTTCGCGCTATAAGCTGCGCCTGTTGGGTTTGATGGCGAGTTGAACAAAAACCATTTGGTCTTTGGCGTAATGGCCTGTGAAAGTGCCTCGGGTTGAAGCCTGAAACCGTTTTCCATGGTGGTGTCTATGAACACTGGTTTGCCACCGCCAAGCAGTACGATGTCTGCATAAGATACCCAACAGGGAGCCGGGATGATGACTTCATCGCCTGGGTTCAAG
>JAJRZC010000174.1 GCA_024275435.1 Alphaproteobacteria bacterium | reverse complement strand
CACCAATCTGCATGGGCTTTGGTGGCCGTATCAGACCAGCCTTCGCCAGCCTCACGCGGGATTTCCCATTCTTCCCAATTAGAGCCTGTTATTTCATTTAATTCAGCCCGAAGTGGTTCGAGCGTTGCCTGATAATTTTCCCAGATGACATCAATTTCAGAATTTCTAGCTGTTGTACTTAACATTATGTGTTGTAATCGCTCGTACACAAATCCCTGTCGTATATCGCCAAATGTTGATAACTCAGGTTGAATTTTTCCAGAAACCTCTTGTTCTTTCGAACGTCCGTCTTCGCTATCTGCCAAATAAAAATAGGGATACCGAGCTCCCATAAGGCGAGAGCGGGCTAACGCCAATGACACTCGTGAGGTGTCGAGAGTAATCCAACGTCTGCCCCACTGTTCTGCAACAGTTGCCGTCGTCCCCGACCCACAAGTTGGATCAAGAACTAAATCTCCTGGGTCGGTCACCATCAAGATACACCGCTGAATAACTTTTTGGACAGTTTGAACAACATAGATTTTGTTTTGTTCAGCCGTTCCCATAGTATCTTCCCATAAATTTGATATGGTGATAGCCGGAAAATCTTCTATAAATAGCTTATAATTTGCAAAGGTTTTTGTATTAAATAAACGATCCGCTTTAATTAATCTGGTCATCCCTTCAATGTTTGTTTTCCAACCACCTTTTCGGTGTTTTATGGTTTTTCCATTAAGTTGAAAATCAAAGATCGTTGATTGGCTAGCAGATTCTGATGTAAGCGGCCCTCCAAGAAATACCTTACTGCCACTTGGAAGTAATGATTTGTCCTCAATTTCTTCTTTTGTTATTGGTCTTGATTCTCCGAAAGGAAGTTGAACAGTTCTATATCTAAGCCCGGCACCTTCAGTAAGCTTTTTTAATCTAAATAATGGCCTATATTTCATGGAGGTTCGATTCTTCGCATACCAAATAATATAGTCAGCAACATTATCGATCTGTGCTTGCCCCATTCCCCCACTTTTTTTGGTAATAATTTCACTAACAAAATTTTCTTCACGGAAAACTTCATCCATCAGTGCCCGGACAGGGTGCACATTCTCATCGCCAATCTGCACGAAAAGGCTGCCGCTTTCAGTCAATAAATCCCGCATGGCAGTCATTCGGTCACGCAAATAGGTCAGATATGAATGTATCCCGTCCTTCCAGGTGTCACGGAAGGCTTTGACTTGTTCCGGCTCGCGGGTGATCTGGTCAAGCTTGCCGTCCTTGACATCGCGAGAACGGGTTGAAACCTGCCAGTTGGAATTGAACTTGATGCCATACGGCGGATCGAAATAGATGCATTGCACCTTGCCGCGCAGGCCTTCTCTCTCGGCAAGGCTTGCCATCACCTGCAAGCTGTCACCCAAAATCATGCGGTTCGACCAGTGCTGGTCATGCTGGTAAAATTCGGTTTTGGCTTCCGGGTCTATGCCGTTGAAATCACCAAACAGATCGAACGTATCTGCCTGTTCGTCCTGCCGCTCTTTGGTTTGACGTTTTAGATCATCAATAATCGCCTTGGGGTGGATTTTTTCCTGAATGTAAAGCGGCGGGGCCTGCACTACCAGATCAGACCAGTCCTGTTCATCCTTGCCGCGCCAGACAAGTTGAGCATCACCAATTTCCAGCTTGCCTGTTTCAGTAAGCTCCTCAATCTGTTCCTTGTTCAACCTGAGCGTTGCCCCTTTCCAGATAATCTGTGGGTCCAAATCCTCATCGCGCGGGCGGGTTTCACCTTCCGACAACGGGTCTTCGCGCAAATAAGTCACCGGCTCAAACGGATCTAGCTCCTCCGCCCGCTGCGCCGCAGATTGCAATTCCGCAGTGGGGATGTTCTTGCGGCTGGCCTCGTCATGGGTGAGGGTTTCAACCTGCTTTGGTGCTTTGGGTCTGCGTGCCATCTATTCGTTTCCTGCCTGCATCAGCACCTTGTCGATCAGTGCCTTGAATTCCTTGTCCATCTCAAACACGTCATTGAATTCTTCAAACGTCCAGCGCCCAAAGGAGCCAAGGTTGTTCACCCCCGGTATCCATTGGGTGCGCGTGGTTTCGGATTTCAGTTTGACGTTTTCGCGCCGGTATCCCTTGACCTCGACCAGCAGGTTCAACGGATCGTCCACCCCATGCCCATCGTCAAGCCGGACGATGAAATCCGGGATATAAACGCGCGCGGTCGAGCCGTCCTTATAGGGGATTTCCAGCCCCAGACCCTGATTTTTCACATAAGATATGACGTTGGGGTGCTGTTCGGCAACGCGGGCAAACTCTGCCTCCCAATCGCTGTCCAGCACCACATAGTTGATGTGCGATTTTTGGGCGTCGGTTTCCCACAGGTCTTTGGTGGTGGAAAAGCCCACATGGGTGGTTGAACCGTTGGGGTTATAGGGATCGAGAACCGCTTTTACACGGCGCTTGTCACCAATGGAATTGACGATGGCGTTGTGGATACGCTCGGCGGCCTGGTTGCCTATATTGGGGTATTCCAGCATCCATTTACCGGTGTCGCCCTTGCAGATCAGATAACCTTCGTCGATCCATTGGCGAGCGATGCGTTTGATCTGACCGAAAAGGTACAGTTTGGGTTCGCCGTCCTCATCCCTGAAGTATTTGAAGAGCAGGAGCTTGGCGAGATCGAAAGCGATGGTGCTGGGGCGTTTGTTCTGGGCCTCGGCCACAGAGATCATCACGTCCTCGCCGACGATGCCCGCCATGAGGGTCTGGCCCGGGCCGACCATTTCCGGGGTCAGGACGAGGGTGGAGTCATCGGTGAAACTGGCGGTGAGGCGTTCCTCTGGCAGATCGACGCGATACCCTGTCACCCGAGGGAATATCATTTCCAGCGCGGCACGTTCCTTGACTGCATGGACACGGGTGGTCTTTTTGGGCGGTTTGACCGGGGCGACCTGGGGCTTGGCAGTGAAATCAAAGGGAATACCCATGATGTCGGCATATTCCACATCAAACAGGCCTTCGCTGTTCAACTCGTATGAATAGCGCCGCAGACCCCGGCCAACGACCTGCTCGCACAAAAGCTGGGTCCCGAAGGCGCGAATGCCAAGGATATGCGTGACCGTGTTGGTGTCCCATCCCTCGGTCAGCATGGACACGGAGACGACGCAGCGCACCTGTTCGCCAAGGCGGCCCTTCTTGCCGACGGTGTTCATAACCTCGCGGAGCAGCTCGGCATCCGACAGTTCGCCGACGTCACCCGCGCCGGAGCGCTGTTTCATTTCCCGTTTGAACAGGTCGATTTCGGCGGAGGCCATGGCGCGAAAGTTCTTGTCCAACTCGCCGGATTCAATCTGGTAGCTGTCGATCAGCAGGGTGTTGGGACGCGGGAAAGGATTGCCATGTTCATCGAAATTGCGGAACAGTTTCAGGTGGCCCTTGTGTTCGTAAATATCCTCCCCGTCCTCATTCGGACGGGTCCATCCCGATATCCATTCATGAACCAGCTTGGACGTGGAGGTGTTGTTGCACACGACGATAAATACCGGCGGCGTATCAATCCCGGCACGTTCCCATTCATCATAGGTTTCGGAATAGTGCTTGTAGAGCGCGTGCAGGGCGGTTTTGAGCTTGTCAGGAATGGCCCGCGGATCGCCGACCATTTTGCCCTTTTTGGGCATCTCCTTGCCAATGTGATCCCAAAGGTTGCGGAAGATCGGCGTTTCCTCACCGGGGATATTGTCCGCCACCGGCACACGCGGAAGTTTGACAATGCCACATTCGATCGCGTCGATCAGAGAGAAATCACTGACGGTCCAGGGAAAGAGCGTTCCTTCGGCCCAGCCGGACCCGCTGAGAAAAAAGGGTGTGGCCGACAGATCGTAAACGGATCGGACGCCCAGTTTCCGCTTGAAGGCTTCCAGCCCATTGATCCATAGCCGCGCGGCCTTGTTTTCCTTCTCGGCTTCTTTTTTGTTGTCGCCCTTCAGGTCGGCGATATCGTCATTATCCGGCTGCTCGCGATAGCAGTGGTGGGCTTCGTCATTGATCACCACAATGTTTTTCAGCCCCATCAGCTCATCTGCTACGCGGCGAACCATCTGCCCTTCAGTTTCCACGGTCCTGAGCGGCTCGCCGCGCCCCTGCAAAAGCGACTTTCCAACTTTGTTGACGTCCATCGTCTCACGAAGTTGAAAGGCATGGTAATTTGTGATGACGATCTTGGCCTTGTTGAGGTCGTCCAGCATATCGGCAGGAACGAGTTCGCGGGACTGATAATAGCTGTTCGGATCGTTGGGCTGGAGAACCCGCAACCGGTCCCTGATCGTGATGCCCGGCGACACGATAAGAAAACCACGTGTGAACAGCTTACTCGTTGGCGAGCGGACGGCATTTACAACCTGCCACGCCATTAGCATGGCCATGACGGTGGTCTTTCCTGCACCTGTGGCCATCTTCAGGGCAAGCCGGATCAGTTCTGGATTTGCTTGTTCGTTTGCACCCTGAATATGATCCCAAAAGTGCTTATACTGGCGTTGTTTTCGAGCAACTTCAGTGAGCCAGATGAGAGTTTCAACCGCCTCAATCTGACAGAAAAATGGTCGGATTCCCTGGAATTCATGGCTGCGCCAATGCTTAAGTAAACGTGCTGTCGAAGGCGTCACCCCCCAGTCGGATTGACTGGGAAGTTGTCTCCAAGACCCAACATGAGAACGTATTTCATTGATAATGGGTGTTGGATTGTATTCCTGCTCTTCAGATGAAATGCCATCGCCAGATTGTAAATCCATTGTTACTTGATTGGAATCCGCTTTTTTCCTTCGCTTCCTCGGCTTGGGAACAGGTGTAATCAATTCAGAACGGCGACGACCCGCAACCGGTGGATTATCTGTCGGTTGTCCATCTTCGTCCAGCGCGTGATGCAACAACGGTTCAGCATACGGTGAATTAAGTATTGGTTTTTCGTAAAAGGTATCAACCATTGCAATTCAGCTTCTATTTTCCCTGTTTGTTCGCTACGCCTTGTTCATTAGAAGGCCCATACTGGGCATAATACGTGTGATGAAGGCTCATTTTGGTACGGAGAAATTCGAGCGGAACTCATGCTTAACTACAATGCACTAGCCCATCCCAGCAATCATCAGGTGACGGTACACAATGAGTGCAGGTTTGTGTAGAGATTTTCTTGCTCACTCACTGGGAAGCGCCACGGCGTAAACTCACGCAACTTATTTGCATACAATTAGCCGAGTAGAGCCTGCAGATTTCAGCTCATCCTCGCGCGATTTCTAATGATAACTTTTGATTTGGACAAATATTGTAAACTAATACCAAGCTTTGATCTGACTGGAAGGAATACGTTTCAATGACCGATATTCATCATCCCAACCATAATAGTAAGAAAACGAAGTATGACATCGAAGTATTATGGATGAACCATGCTCAGGAAATGCTCAAGCGGAGTGAGTATGTGGATGGAGAATTGCTGGCAAAAGCAATTCGCTGTAACGGCAATCAGCCGATCCCTTCTGATGTTCTTGAATATTTGTGCCGTTTTCTTGAAGGAAAAGAGGCTTTAACAAAAGGGCGTAAACCGGTCCCAAGGTACCACGTGAACCAAATGCTGATGATCATGGGGGGCATTTATGACAAAAATCTCCGTTGGCTGAAGGCAAGAAGGAAAAAATATGGTCATTTGGAAGGTTGGTCTTCCATCCGAAAATCGAATTTTTGGCAGGGTCCACCAAACGAAATAGCAGCCCGTATGGTTGCACGAAAATTCTCCTATGGTGCTGAATCTTGGCGTTCAGTTCAAAACCGAATTTCTTCAAGAAGAAAGGCCTTGCATTGTTGTGAATGACTCCAACAAGTAAGAATTGATAATATTCCTTCAGTTTAATTCAACTAAGGAAAAAACACATGAAGAATATCGAAAATAGCCGCCTGCCAAAAGAATATATAGAGCACGCGGATACAAGCAATCTTGGGAAAAACAAACTATTGAAACTCCGCGAAGTCGAGGATTTAACCTCGCTCAAGAAATCAACAATCTATGGAATGATCCAGGCAGGTTCGTTTCCACCGCCTGTAAAGGTCACCGGCAGCCGGTCAGCTTGGCCCGATTGTGAAGTCCAAGAGTGGATCAGCAAGCTCATTGCATCCAGAGACGGCGTTAATTCCAATATGAATGGGAGGGTTGCACGATGACCTTTGATATCGAAACACAGTCCAACGCCTCCTTTGAAAAACAGTCAGATTGCCAACCTGATGATTTTCGGGATAGCAACACTGAAATTTCAATTGTGCAACCAACCAGTGAGAGCGCAGGCAGCCCCGATAATAATGAAACCATCGACTATCTTCGAATGATTCATGCTTACGCTGGAGAATTAAATGGGAAGATTATCGTAACCAGCTTTGGTGAAGACCCCAAAAAAAAGAAGGGTCTAAAGCCAAAAATCACCCACCATGAAATTGGTGCGTTTAAAAAAACAGTTCAATCGGTCCAACGTTTGAGTAAGGAGAACCATCGCAACGTCTATTTGCCGCTAGCTATAATGAGAGATGACCTCGCCTCTGGTAAGAAAGGTGGGAAAACTGATGTTCACGCAGTTCTTGGGCTAGTCATGGATTTTGACGCCAAGGACGGCGGAGCAGATGATTGGGAGGGCCGACTAAAGCCATTTGAACCAACGATGGTGTTGAGGACTTCAACGCTCCCAGAAGCGTCTTATCAGTGTTTCTTTATCTTTGACGACCCACTAGAGCCTGCACAAGCACAACGTCTGGCAACCATGCTGACAGATCATTGCGATTGCGATCATGGCTCGAAGGATATTTCACATGTATGGAGAATTCCCGGTACTCAGAATTGGCCAAACCTGAAAAAGATAAGGGATCACCAACGCCCTCCCACGCCGCAACGGGTCAAAACTATTATCCCTTATGCTGCTGCACGGCTTATCAATGCTGACCATATGGATGCTGCTTTGACGGTTCTGGTTTCACCGGAAACTCATATGCCAACACCAGCCAGCGCTCCTTTGAAAGCTGTTAGAAAGTCCAAAATTGACTTCAAGAATTTGCCTGAAATAGACCTTGATAATCTGTGGTCACTTGGTGGTGTTTGTGAAAATGTGCCCGCCACAATACGAAAGATTATTTTGGACGCTGAGCACCCTTTTGAGCCTGACCGCTATGAATCTCGATCTGAAGCCGTTTTTGCTGTGGCGTGTTCGCTGGCGCGCCACCAGATACCGGATGAGATTATTGCTGCCATTCTTCTAAACCGGGAGTATCAGATATCTGAGCACATATATGATCAAAAACAACCCCACGAATATACGGGTAGGCAAATATGTCAGGCAAAAGAAAAAATTGCAGTTGAACCGCTCCATTTAAGCCCAAAAAAACCGCGGGAATCTGCGCGCCATTTCTTGCTGCAAAATCAGCAAAATCTCATGCACTACAATGGTGACTTTCTTTCATATGATGGAGCGGCATATATTTCGCTTGAAACCGGGACTATACGATCGGACATTTCTGCTTTTCTTGAAAAGGCGGTGCAAAAGCCTGCCAATTCAGACGCTATCATTTCGTTCGATCCAACGATAGCGAAAATCAATGAAGTTCTCGATGCCCTTAAAAGCTTAACACACAGGCCAAAGAACCAATTTGCACCACCCTGTTGGCTGGACCAGAATGACCTAGCGCCCAATGAAATATTGTCTTGCCGCAATGGATTATTGCATTTGCCGACAAATGAGCTTTTAGCAAATTCACCGCAGTTTTTTACATTCAATGCGTTGGATTTTGAATATCAACCTGAAGCACCCCAGCCTCAGCGGTGGTTAAGTTTCCTTGCATCTCTTTGGCCGAGTGATCCAGACAGTATCCATCTGCTACAGGAATTATTTGGCTACCTTTTAGTGCCTGATACATCCCAACACAAAATTTTCATGATGGTCGGCCCACCCCGCTCAGGCAAAGGTACCATTACGCGAATTTTGACACGTCTTGTCGGTGAGCAAAACGTTTGCAGTCCGACATTAAAGAGCATGAGCACCCAATTTGGATTGCAGCCATTGATTGGCAAGCAAATAGCCACAATTTCCGATATGCGCGTTGGGCGAAGTACTGACTTGGCTTCAGTCTCAGAAAACCTACTTCGAATCAGCGGAGAAGATAGAGTTACCATTGATCGAAAAAACGTATCTGTCTGGGAGGGCACTCTTTCTACCAGATTTCTAGGGTGTGAACCTAATTCAGTCCGTTGATTTTGTTGCGAATAACTGATTCAAACTCTCCAAAGGAGATTGAATCATGCGTTTTGACTTGTCTGATGAAGAATGGGCGATAATTGAACCCTTGTTACCGTTG
>JAJRZC010000173.1 GCA_024275435.1 Alphaproteobacteria bacterium | reverse complement strand
CGACCCGCATGGTTTTTTTGCATGGCGTGCAAAACAAGCTCGCGAAGAAGGCAAGAAAGCAAAGCGACGGTTGCGTCCGTTGGAAAGAAAATCGCTGCGGGTTCTTCATTTAGACAGCACGGCAACCGACGTTGAAATCAAAACCCGCTTTAAGGAACTCGTCAAACAGCACCATCCAGATGCGAATGGGGGAGATAGTGCTTTTGAAGAGAAGTTGCGTGAAATTATCCAGGCCTATAATCACTTGAAACAGGCTGGGCTTGTCTAGCTGTTTTTGGAAAATAACAGGTCTTTCGGCTCGTTGGCGTTCCACCAGGAGTGAATTTGCCCCATTTGCTTTTGGGGCGCTTTTTTATGTCATGTGCGCTACTCACGTGCAGCACTTTCCACCAATCTTGAAAAGAAGCTAGAAAATGGGCGCGCAAAGCGAATTCGACACAAAGAATGCCAATGCTGGTTTGCCTGACACAACGCTTAATGTGCGTGAGGTGTTTGGTATTGATTCTGATCTGGAGATCCCCTCTTACCGGGAGCCTTCCGAGCATGTGCCGGAGCTTGATCCGGACTATATTTTCAATCGTGAGGTGACGTTAGCCATTCTCGCGGGGTTTAAGCATAATCGCCGTGTTATGATTCAAGGTTTTCACGGTACAGGAAAATCCACCCATATTGAGCAAGTTGCTGCAAGACTTAACTGGCCGTGTGTTCGCGTGAACCTTGATAGTCATGTGAGTCGAATTGATCTCATTGGCAAGGATGCCATTGTTCTCAAGGACGGGAAACAAGTGACGGAGTTTCGCGAAGGTATTTTGCCATATGCTTTGCAAACCAACACGGCGCTTGTTTTTGATGAATATGATGCGGGACGGCCCGATGTTATGTTTGTCATTCAGCGCGTGCTGGAGGTTGCCGGCAGGTTGACACTTCTTGATCAATCAAAAGTTATCACACCTCATGGTGCGTTTCGCCTGTTCTCGACGACGAATACGATTGGCCTTGGAGATACCTCGGGACTTTACCATGGTACGCAGCAAATCAACCAGGGTCAGATGGACCGCTGGTCTATCGTTGCCACTTTGAACTACCTGCCGCATGATGATGAAGTGGGTATTGTTTTATCGAAAGCGAAGTCCTTTGCCAGTAGTGAGGAGAAACGAAAAATCGTTTCCGATATGGTGCGCGTTGCGGACCTCACTCGAACAGCTTTCATGAATGGAGATATCTCAACGGTTATGAGCCCGCGAACCGTAATGACATGGGCCGAGAACGCCGAGATATTCGATGATGTTGGTTTTGCTTTTCGCCTAACCTTTCTCAATAAGTGCGATGAGTTGGAACGTCCGGTTGTCGCTGAATTTTATCAGAGGTCCTTTGGGAAGGAACTGCCCGAGAGCGCGGCCAATATTGCTTTAAGTTAAGCGGCTCCAGGCCAAGTCGGGTTTAATCTCGTTGAGATGAATTTAGAGAATGACGAAAGGTGTAAATAGAAACCTCTCGCCTATAGAGCCTTTCAAGCGGGCTTTAACGGGTTGCGTGCGTGCGATCGCGGGTGACAAGGATTTGACAGTTTCCTATGGCCTGGGTGTGCCGGTGATCATTGATGGCCATATCAACCTGCCTGAACCAAATCGTATTCCTTCAAAAAAAGAGTTGGCGGTATTGCGGGGCTGGTCCGACTCTCTTGCGTTGACGGCATCGTGCCACGATCAATCGATGCATGATCGTATCGCGCCCGGCTCTGGTGATGCGCGAGATGTGTTTGAAGCGGTGGAACGCGCGCGCGTTGAATCTATCGGCGCTCAGCGCATGGGTGGTGTGGCGCTAAACATTACGGCCAAAATAGAAGATTATTATGCTCATGGCCGCTTCATGGAAGTGACTGATCGCGAAGAGGCGCCACTTGCGGATGCGTTGGCGTTGCTTGTGCGGGAACGATTAACGGGGATTTCCCCTCCCAAAACAACGCACGGGATGGTGGAATGCTGGCGTTCGTGGGTGGAAGAACGTGCGGGCAAGGAGATGTCCCAGCTCGATAAGCATGTTGATGATCAGGAGCTGTTTGGTCGCGCTTTGAGAGAACTTCTGGTTGCCTTGGACCTGCCTGAGGGTTTTACACAAGGGCAAGATGGGTCACAGGACGATGAGGGTGATCAAGATCCCGAAGGTGGCAAAGATAGCGCGGATGAAAACCAGCAATCGGATGCTCGTCGCGACCAGGAGACAGAAGATCAGAATCCACGCGGCGAGGATGACCTGGGTGAGCAAGAAGATAGTGGTGAAGATGCGCCTAGCGATTCAAGTGATCTTGATGATGAAGGTTTGGTTGAGGCTGAGACCAGCCAGCCATGGCGCCCCAACCTGTCAGTGCTCGATGACCCTGAGAAATTCGGGTATCAGGTTTTTAGTCGAGAGTACGATGAGGAGGTGCAAGCGGAGGACTTGTCACGCCCTGAAGAGCTTGAGAGATTGCGCGGCGTGCTCGACAATGAGTTGAAGAATTTGTCGAGTGTGGTTGCGCGTCTGGCCAACCGGCTTCAGCGTAAATTACTCGCGCAACAAAATCGCTCGTGGCAATTTGACCTTGAAGAAGGGGTGCTTGATGCGGCACGGCTGACGCGGGTGATATCGGATCCAATGCAGCCGCTGTCGTTCAAGCGGGAATCGGAATCTGATTTTCGAGATACTGTTGTGACTCTTCTTATTGACAACTCAGGATCAATGCGAGGGCGACCGATTATGGTTGCGGCTTGTAGTGCTGATATATTAGCGCGCACGCTGGAGCGATGCGGTGTGAAGGTTGAGATACTCGGCTTTACAACGCGGGCCTGGAAGGGTGGGAAATCGCGAGAGGCCTGGCTCAAGGTGGATAAGCCGCAAAATCCTGGGCGTCTGAATGATTTGCGACATATTATTTATAAACCGGCAGATGCCCCCTGGCGGCGTTCAAGGCGTTCGCTTGCGCTGATGATGCGCGAAGGAATTTTGAAGGAAAATATTGATGGGGAGGCGCTTTCCTGGGCTCACAAACGATTGATCAAGCGTCCTGAGCAACGGCGAATTTTAATGGTGATTTCCGATGGAGCGCCGGTTGATGATTCTACGTCGTCGGTGAACACTGTCAATTATCTGGAAAACCACCTGCGTCACGTGATCCATGAAATCGAGACGAACAGTCCCGTTGAACTTATAGCCATTGGCATCGGGCATGATGTTACGCGCTACTATCATAGTGCTGTTACGATATCGGATCCTGCTGATCTGGCGGGCGCGATGACGGATAAACTTGTCGAGTTGTTTGATAAAAAATCTTCCGGTTAAGAGGGCGTGTATGGCTGCACTTTCTTGACCTGCCTTCTGGTGGGCGCTTTTATAAAGTTTGCTTGTGAAATATGGTGCTTTCTTTTGGGACAATAAATTGAAGCGAATTTCCTTGTTTGATAACGGCCCGCTGAAGATTTTGTTCTTGGGTCTTATGCTTTTGAGCGCTGTTTTTTTGATGCCGCAAGATCTTTTGGCCAAGAAAAAAACTGAGCCAGCCCAAGCGAGCACTAAAACCGTTTCGGTAACGGCTCGCCCGATTGACGGGTTTCATCGTTCCGGATTTGGATCTCAACGCTATGGAAAACTACATTTCCTCGGTGGGCTTGTGCTGCGCTCTTCTTGGGATGGCTTTGGAGGCTGGTCCGACATTGTGGTTGAACGGGATGGGCGACGCTTTCTAGCGGTTTCCGATGATGGTCATTGGTTACGAGGAAACCTGGAATACAAAGGCTTAAAGCCTGTTGGTGTTTCCAAGGTCAGCCGTGGAGAGTTTCAAGCTTTGTCGGGGCGGGTTTTGAGAAGAAAACGTGAGCGTGATGCCGAGGGCGCTGCGTTGCTCAGTGGAAGTCTTGAAAAAGGTTCGCTGCTTATTTCGTTTGAGCGCATTCATCGTATCGGTAAGTTTCAGGTTCGTGGAAATAAGATCTTCGGCCCGACAAAATACCTTAAATTGCCCCGTGAAGCGCGTTCACTTTGGCGCAACAAGGGGATTGAAAGTGTTGGTGTGTTACGTGGTGGGCGGTTTAAGGGTGCGGTTATTGCCATTGCCGAGCGTCGCCGTGGATCGAAACAAAAAACGAAGAAAGGGTCCAGGCGTCCGGGGTGGATCTTGAAGTCTGGACGTGCAACGCCGTTTTTTATTCGCGATAGAGGCGACATGGATATTACATCTGTGGCCGGGCTGGCGAATGGCGACTTGATACTTTTAGAGCGCCGGTTTCGTTGGTCGGAGGGAATGCGTATTCGATTGAGGCGCATATTGGCCAAGGATCTGCGCGCGGGAGCAGAGGTTGACGGGGACGTGTTGATGGAAGTGGGGCTCGACCATGAAGTGGATAACATGGAGGGACTGGCGGTGCATCGTGGGCCTGAGGGTGAGACGATCCTGACGCTGATTTCCGATGATAATTTTAACAAGCTTCTGCAAAGAACCATCCTGCTGCAATTTAAGCTAGATGAGTCAACGTTGCGGGCGGGGGTTGAGGATCACTGAGGAATTTGCGTGAGGCTGGGCTTTGGCAAAATCTATGCAACAAAAAAACGCGCCTGGGCTGTTATTCGCCAAGCGCGTTTTTTAATAGAAATTGTTAGCCAGGTGAGGGCGTTCGATTTCGTCGTCGGAAAGATTGCACTGAGATTATGCTGCGTCTTTTGTGCTTTCTTGCTCGGAGCGAGCAGCCTGGACGTCTCTTTTGATTTTCAAGCAGTTATCTGAGAGCGTGTGATCACTCTGCTTCAGCAAGAAGGCATCAAGACCGCCACGGTGCTCAACGGTTCGTAAAGCATGGGCGCTGACGCGCATCCTGAAGGTACGGCCCAAAATTTCGCTCATCAGGGAAACCTTGCAAAGGTTTGGACGGAATTTGCGCTTCGACTTGTTTTCTGCGTGGCTTCGGTTCTGGCCAGACAGCGGGAGCTTGCCGGTGAGCTCGCAACGCCTTGTCATGTCTATTTGCTCCTTGGCCGCTCTTGTTGCCGATAACTTCGACGAAACAGGCGCCGTGAGAATTGTCCCAGCCCTGGAAGGGCACATTGAATGATCGTGAAAAAGCTACCCGCAGGCCGGTGCGCACGGGAGGCAAGCCGGTCATATACCCGAGCGAGACCTATGGCGTCAAGGCGAACATGAAGAAGAGTGGTTTGCTTTGCCTGTTGAAGGGCCCGCTTTTGTTTTATTTACACTCTTGCGCCCTGATTTCTTGATCTTTTACCTGGTTTTGATGGTGGCTTTTCAAGCTGCCGGTGGGATTGTCACTTTTTCAGGAAGGTAGGGGGCAGGCTGTGTTTTGGCTGAGAAATCCCGATATGGCAGTTCGCATAATCCTCCGCCTAAGTTTTGATGGTGCCAAAGCTGAGTGGAGAGAACGCCGGCCATACCCATGCTTGAAAAGAATTGCCACGGCTTCACGCGCCCATCGAGGGAGGCCGTGTAAAATTCGCGCACAGATTTCACGTCGAAATAGCCGGTTTTCTTCAGGGATTCTTCGCTCATTAGCTGGCTGACATAGGCTGGTGCGTTATCAAGGAAGCTGTCGGCGAACGGGGCGCGGAACATGGCTTTTGGGCGAAGTGCTATTTCTGCCGGTAACCAGCGTTTTGCAGCCTGTCTTAAGAGGTACTTGTCATTGCGAAAACCACGAAGTTTCCAGCGCGGATGCAGCCGCGATGTGAGCTTGGTCAGATTCTCATCGAGGAAGGGGTACCGGGTTTCAACACTGTTGGCCATGGCGACTCTGTCGCCCTTATGGTTGAGAAGAAGGCCTGCGAGAAAGACCTTGTAGCCGACATACAGGGATTGATTGAGCGGGTGCCAACGGCGGATGCGATCCGTGTCGAAGTTCAAGTCTTCAAAGGCGTTGTGGCCATCCAACTGGTCGAAGAATTGACGCGAGTAAAAATGGTTTCGAGACGTTGAGACCATATGCCAAAGACCAGACTGAGCCTGAGTGCCGCCCATCAGGGCGTCTTTTTTGGCCAGTTCTGAAATTGTTGTCGATGGGGATATTAATTTACATGCAAGGCCGGTCAAGGATGTGCCGGGCTTGACGATGCCCAGGCCAAGCGCATTGACCATCTTTTGCATCTTGAACCAGACATAACCGGCCAGAGCTTCATCTGACCCTTCACCGGTTAGCGCAACTTTGTATCCGGATTTATGGACTGTTTCGGAAAGGGCATGCAACGCTGCGCAAGCTGTGTCGATGACTGGACAATCGGCTGCGGATACGAGATCGGGGTAGACTTTGGATATAAGTTCCGGGCCGGCCTCTACGACGGTTGGATTGGTTCCGATATGACGGGCAGCAACCATGGCGTTGCTGCTTTCGTCGAGGTCGGCGCGCGGGACCTTGATTGTAAAGCTTGGAATGGAGCGGCCGGTCACTTGCGCGGCTTGGGCCATGACGGCGGCGGAATCAATGCCACCTGAGAGGTAGCCGACAACGGGGACATCGGCGCGTAGCCTTATTTCAACGGCGCGGCGGAAGGTGGCTTCGTACTCATCGACAAGTGCAGCTTCGTTGCTGGGATTATCCTCTTCGCCCTGGTCGGGGAAATCAAGATCCCAATAGCGTCGCTCATGAATGTCTGCGGGCTTTCCGTCTGGGGTAAGTGAGATGCGAAGATAGTGTCCGGGCAAAATCGATTGCACATTCTTGAACATGGTTCGGCGCTGCGACATTGCAAAGAATGTGAAAATATGATCGAGGCCGCGCGGGTCTATTGCGGGAGGTACTTGGCCTGAGGCAAGCAGGGCTTTGATTTCGGAGCCGAAATATAGTTTGTCGCCTTGGCGCGACCAATGAAGCGGACAGATGCCTGTGCGATCGCGACCAAGTATCAGTTTGCGGGCGTGAATATCGAACAGAGCGAAGGCAAATTGGCCGTTCAGATGTTCGAATAAATCTTCACCGTGTTCTTCATAGAGGTGGACAATGATCTCGGTGTCGGCACTGGTTCGGAATTTGTGACCTTTTGCTAGAAGGCGGTCTCTTTGTTCGGGAAAGTCGAATAGTTCGCCATTAAAGATGACGACAACTGAGCGGTCCTCGTTATAGATTGGTTGCTGGCCATCGGAGACGCCGACGATGGAAAGGCGACGATGGGCGACGGCAATGGCCTTGTCGATAAATATGCCGTCTTCGTCGGGGCCGCGGTGGCGAATGGCATCAGCCATTCTTTCGACAATTGAACGGTCAATGTCGCGTAGGCCTGTGAGGTCTAAGGCCCCGGCGAATCCACACATATAGCTTTCCTTCTGGTGATTAAACTTGGCTCTATAAACACTCACACTTATGGCAATAAACTTCGGTGAGTATAAGTTTGTCCAGGCCTTGTCAAAGAACAGGTGATTACTGGATTCGAGGTAGATGAAATTTCTGAATATTTTATTTTAGTGGGCCTTTCAGAGTCTGGATATGGGCTGTGGTGGGATTTGCAAGATAGCTGAGAGCGGGTCGAATCAATTGTGAAAAAGGTTTTTTGCTAACATTTTTCCCGAAATATTACGTGCGTCAGCGGTTTCTTAACCATGCTCGGTCATTGTTTGGGAGACAGTTCGTCGTGTTTTTGTTCGCTTACCCTGATTTTTTGTGAGTTTTGCGTCGTTAGGGGCCCGCGTTTTTGGGAAGGTTGTTCTTATGTTGTTCCAAGTTGCGTTACGTATTGCGAAATCTTCGCTTTTTCCCTCTGCCGCTGTTTTTGTCGGTTTCTTCACCGGGCTGGCTCACGCCGCTGAGGTTAGTGGGCCGAAGTGGCCTGCTGAGGTTCGTGCCGACTACGGCATTTCATTCAACGGTTTTGAAATCGGTCATTTTCGTCTGAAGTCCAAGGTTTCCGGAGGGCGTTATGTGCTCGATGGAGATGCGGAGCTCTCAGCGTTGCTGGGAGCCTTTCATTGGCGTGGGATCACCCGCTCTTCTGGGCGAATATCCGCAGGTTCCCTAAAGCCTGAGGGATACGTGTTTAATTTCAAAAGCGGCGCCAAGAACGGCATGATTGGGATGAGTTTTGGCAAGTATGGGGTCAAGAGCGTTTCAATGGTGCCTCAGATTCCTGTAGGGGCAGGAGAAATTCCCGTTACACCAAAGCATCTGAAGCATGTGTTTGACCCTTTAACTTCCGTGATGGTGATGGCCGCTGGTGTGAAGGGCAATCCTTGTGCGGCAAAAATTCCCGTATTTGATGGTAAACAGCGGTTTGATTTGGTGCTTTCACACAAACGGCGTGAAACTCTGCCCCTTTGGAAAACTGGAGGGCGTCCCGTTCATCTGCATGTTTGCAGCGTGAAATACCGGCCGATTGCTGGATTTAAACGCAATAAAGCAGTTGCGGCTATGGCTGGCAGCACGGCTATCGAGATTGCCATGCGGTCTGTTGCGCGGACGGGAATGTTCATTCCTCATAGGATCACAATTCCTACAATAGCTGGGCCGGTGGATCTTATTGCGAAGAAATTCGATATACTGCCAGCTGGCAGTCGGCGGGTTGCGCAGATCCAATAAGCCATTCTTTAAGTCGGGAAGTTTTCCTCGTCATAGAAAATCAGTGTGAGCATCCTATCTCTGGTGCTTCTATTTGATATATTGTGCCGACGCCGCGGTTCACCTTAAAGGGGGGCTCGCGGCGTTGGCTATTGTTTGGGGTGGTGTTGCTTGATAACTTGATAGTTTGAAGTTCCCTAGATCTTGCGATATCGAGACGCCGAGGTTAAAGGGCGTCTATCCTGGGCCATCTTACCGGTGTAGGGAGGCGTTCAAAAAGAAACGCTATGGCTGGTGCCGAAATTTATCGGTATTGTTGTTTGGCCCTTTTTTAAGGGCGGTCCTTCGGAGATCAGAAAATATGGGTGGCGACGCTGGAGCTCGCATTCGCCAAGTGACTGCGGTGCTTGGGCCTACGAATACGGGAAAGACTCATCTGGCGATTGAGCGCATGCTTGGTCATGAGAGTGGGTTGATCGGTTTACCGTTACGACTGCTGGCACGTGAGGTCTATGACAAGATCGGCAAACGGATCGGCTACAATAAAGTCGCGCTTGTCACAGGTGAGGAGAAAATCAAGCCCAAGAACGCTGCTTACTGGGTTTCGACTGTGGAAGCCATGCCGCGTGATCTTGATGTTTCGTTTCTTGCTATTGATGAAGTTCAACTAGCGGCTGACCCAGAACGCGGGCATGTTTTTACCGAGCGCTTGATGAACGCGCGGGGAAGTTCCGAGACGCTTCTTCTTGGAGCGCAGACTATGCGCGACATCATCCAGGATTTAATACCTGAGGCAAATTTTATCTCACGACCTCGGTTGTCGAAACTGACCTATGCGGGCTCGAAGAAAATAACGAGGTTGCCTGCGCGTTCGGCCATCGTCGCCTTTTCAGCCAATGAAGTTTATTCGCTGGCGGAATTGGTTCGTCGGCAAAATGGTGGTGCCGCTGTTGTGCTTGGGGCGTTGTCGCCGCGCACACGCAATGCCCAGGTGGCGCTCTATCAATCTGGTGAGGTGGATTACCTTGTGGCGACGGATGCCATCGGGATGGGATTAAACCTTGATGTCAATCACGTTGCGTTCGCGGCCAAACGAAAGTTTGACGGTCAGAAAAACCGCGACCTTATTCCTTCCGAACTGGCACAGATTGCAGGCCGTGCAGGCCGGCACATGAATGATGGGACTTTTGGTGTTACAGGTTCTGTGGAGCCTTTCGATTCTTCGCTGATTGAGCGGCTGGAATCTCACAGTTTTGATCCGGTCCGGGTGCTTCAGTGGCGCAACCGAAATCTTGATTTTGGCAGTATTGATCGGTTGAAGGGCTCTTTGAATGATACCCCTGAAGAGCCGCGGCTGGTGCGGGCACGCACGGCTGATGATTTTGAAGTTCTTGATCTCTTGTCGAAAGAAGAGGATATCTCGAAATTGGCCGGCGGTCCCGCTGCGGTGGCACGGTTGTGGGATGTTTGCCAGGTTCCTGATTATAGGAAAATTTCCCTTCATTCCCATGCGGAACTTGTTGCGATGATTTACAAGTTTTTAATGGGCTCAGAAGAGCGTATTAATGAAGACTGGTTTTCCAAGCAGGTGGCTTTTGCTGCTAAAACCGATGGTGATATCGATACGCTTTCAAATCGTATTGCGCATATTCGGACATGGACTTTTGTTTCGAACCGCAGTGACTGGCTACGTGACCCTGAACATTGGCAGGGGAAAACACGCGAAATCGAGGAGCAGCTTTCGGATGCCTTGCACGAACGTCTTACACAACGGTTTGTTGATCGACGAACGAGTGCTCTCATGAAGGGAATGCGCGATAAAGACGAGTTAAGTGCTGAAATCAGTGAAGATGGCTCTGTGAATGTTGAGGGTCATTTTGTCGGACGGCTGTCGGGTTTCAAGTTTGCTCCCGATACAAGTGCGGACGGCGTCCATGGCAAGGCAGCCAGGTTGGCAGCGTCACAGGTGTTGTCTGGTGAATTGGCTATGAGGGTTCGACGTGTTGTTGCGGCCAAGGCTGATGCATTCAAGCTGTCGCGTTCGGGGGAAATACTTTGGCGCGATATGGTCATTGCGAAGATAGAATCATCTGATGATCATTTGAATCCTGTTGTTATTGTGCTTGCTGATGAGGATCATGTTGCTGCGGCTGACCGGGATAAAATTCGCGAAAGGCTTGAGGTTTGGCTGAAGAGCCTGATTGCAGAAAGATTGAAGCCGCTTATTGATTTGTCGAAATGCGATGATGTCTCTGGATTGGCGAAGGGAATTGCATTCCAGTTGGTGGAAAATTTTGGAATCTTGAAACGTGAAACGGTTGCAAAAGACATCAAGGCCCTGGATCAGCCGTCGCGCGGGCAATTGCGCAAGTACGGTGTGCGGTTTGGTGCTTTCAATATTTACATTCCCATTTTGTTGAAACCGGCTTCTGCTGAGTTGGCTGCAACGCTATGGGCGGTGAAGCATGCCGGAGAGCATGGGATGAGCCTTGATGCTCTGCCGGAAGCGCCCCGGCCGGGATTGACGTCGTTTGCTGCTGACCCGGATACACCGGAAGTTTTCTATCGTTCATATGGATATCAAGTTTGCGGGCCGCGTGTGGTTCGGCTTGATATTCTTGAGCGTTTGGCTGATCAGATTCGGCCGCTACTTGCTTGGCGGAAAAAAGAAGGATCGGATGAAGAGCCTCCCAAGGGGGCAACCGGACAGGGTGCTTTCAAAGTTACCCCAGAGATGATGTCGATTCTGGGTTGTTCACCGGAAGAGCTAAGCTTTGTTTTAAAAGCTTTGGGCTTTTGGGCTGAGCGACGAGTTGTCAAATCGAGCCAGGATAGTGCGACTTCGGATAAACCGGTTGAGCAAGATCTCTCGCAGGAGGCTAAATCTGAAGGAGATGCGAAAGCCGGGGACGAGAAGCCGCCTGAAGAAAAGAGCCTTCAGGGTGAAGCAAATGCGGCCACAGGTTTTGCCGAGCCATCGCCAAAGTCCTCTGAAGTGGAGGCATCTGCGGTGGAAGTTTCAGCCTCTAATGTGAAAGATTCAAAACAGAATGAAAAACCTGGAGCAGCGGTAGCGAAGTCTGAAGCGACTTTGGAAGAAAGTTCAAAAGCGCGTGAGACTGACAGCAAGGGTAATGCGAAAGCAGAAGATTGTGAGCCGAAGATCGAAT
>JAJRZC010000012.1 GCA_024275435.1 Alphaproteobacteria bacterium | reverse complement strand
GCGGCGCAAAGGCGCGATGTGGACAAGTTGTTCCGCTGGGGGGAGGAGGTCACGGAACGGGCTGTCAGACGGCTGGTGGCGCGAGGGCGTATTTTGGATGGGATAACGCGGGAAGATAAAACGGGGGAGTGGCTGGCGCTGGCGGAGTTGTGTGATTGATGGCAGACCTCGGAGGTCTGCGCCCATTTTTATTCAGGAGATAGTACAATTCAGCGTAATTGATTTTTTATTCATCTCATCTTCAGGGAAGGATTACTATGCCACAGTATTCCATCGACGGCATCTTTAAAGACCCCAAAACCCGCCATCGTCTGACTCTCTTCAAAGCCGAAGATGTATAATGGCTGGAAGAACAAATCTTTGAGAAAAACGGCAAGCCTTACCTTAAATGCCTTGCCAGTGACAGGGACCGGCCAGCCAAGCCCGAAGAAATCGTCCGTCAGTTATGGATTAAGAAATTGATGGACGAGTACCATTACCCCAAGGAACGCTTTCGCATTGAATACGCGGTCTGGTTTGGGTCGGGGGTGAGCGAGAAAAGCGCCGACATTGTCATCATGCACGCGGATGGAGATCATCCGTACATCATGTTTGAAGTCAAAAAGCCCAAACGCAAAGACGGCATTCAACAACTCAAATCTTACTGCAATGCGGAAGGGTCGCCCATTGGGGCCTGGTCGAACGGGGAAGAGCTGGTCATCCTGCACCGTGAAGAAGTCCCTGGAGGTCCGCACGCTTTCCCTCAAATCTCATCCATCCCCACCGTTGACCAGACCTTGCAGGATGTCATCACCGAGCAATGGACGATTGATAAACTCGCCGCCGAAAACAAACTGGTGCGCGAGCGTCTTTCGCTGAAGAAAATCATTCTGGACTTGGAAGACCTGGTGCTGGCAAATGCTGAAGGCATTGACGATACCTTCGATGAAGTCTTCAAACTGATTTACGCCAAACTGTACGATGAATGGGCCGCGGCCAATGACCGTTCGCGCAAGCGCAAAATTCACTTTCGTATCTATGGCGAATCACCCAGCGACCTGTATCAAAAGATAGACGATCTATTCCAGCAGGCAAAGAACAAGTGGCGCGGGATTTTCATGCCTACGGAGCACATCCGACTGCGCCCGGAGCATTTGATGACTTGCGTCTCCTTCTTGCAGGATGTCAAACTCTTCAACTCCAATTTGCAGGTGATTGACGATGCCTTTGAATACCTGATGACCGATGTCGCCAAAGGCAAGAAGGGACAGTATTTCACGCCCCGCTGGGTGATTGATATGGCCGTGAAAATGCTCAATCCCAAAATCCACGAGCGGGTGATAGATACAGCCTGCGGCTCATCGGGTTTTACCGTGCATACGATCTTCTGGGTGGCGGGCGATGAGTTTACAACGAACGGCTTGCCGCGCCATATTTCGGAGTATGCAGGCGAGATGGTGTATGCCATTGATTCCAGCCCCAAAGCGGTGAAGATTGCCAAAGCCTTGAACCTGATTGCAGGAGATGGACGTTCCAACGTATACGAACTCAACAGCCTGAACCCGCCAAAGTGGAGCGACGAAGGCAAGGCGGCCTTCCGCCCTTTGCTTGCCCGTTTCCCCGATAACTCGCAGCGCGACCAGGAAAACCAGGAGAAATTCCAGTATTTCGATTTTGATGTCTTGCTGACCAATCCGCCGTTTGCCGGAAACATCAACGAGCGCGAGATTTTGCGCCAGTACCGTTTGGCGGAACGCAACGGGCGCACGGTCTCTAAAATCGGACGCGATATTTTGTTCATCGAGCGCAATTTGAATTTCCTGCGCCCCGGCGGACGGATGGCAATCGTCCTGCCGCAAGGCCGCCTGAACAACACCAACGACCTGTATATCCGCAAGTTTTTGTTCGACAAAGCCCGCATCCTGGCTGTAGTCGGGCTGCACGGCAACACCTTCAAGCCGCACACCGGCACGAAGACCAGCATCGTTTTCCTGCAAAAGTACACCGAAGAAGAACTGGCGGAAATCCGGGAAATCCGCAACCGCCACGCCGCCGCCTGGGAAAGGCATTTGGAAGAACTGAAAGCATGGGCGGAACAAGGCGTCGAAGAAGACGATGCGCCATCATTGTTGACCGCTTTCCTGGATGCCGAGTTTGAAGATGAAATCCTTGCGCTGGAAGAAGAACCCCAGAGCGAAGAAGAACTGCAAGAATATCTGGATGGCCTGCAAGCGCGGCTGGACGCCATGCCCGGACGCGCCAAAGGCAAAGCCGCGTTGAAGCGCGCCATCAAAGCGACGAAGCGCAAACTGGCCGCGCTATCGCTGCAAGGACGTTTGGCGTACCTGGTCAGCGAAGAAGAACCCAAAATGCTGGCACGCTACCGCGAGTTGTGGCTGGAAGACCAGGCTGCGAAGGACTTGGATTACCCCATCTTCTTCGCCGTTTCGAAGCGCGGCGGCAAGGACAACAGCGGCGAACCGGTTTACAAAAAAGACGAAAACGGCCAGCCCTTGCTGGACGAACACGGCCACCTGATTGTAGACCACGACCTGGACGAAATCGCTGAAGCCTTTATTCAATTTGCCAAAGAGCAGGGCTTTGACTTTTGGGTGGAAGGGTAGAAAATGGCAGTCATTAGTTATATACCCTTATCTGAATTGGAAAGCACGCGCCGACTTGATGCCGAGTTTTACAGACCGGTTTATGTGATGCAAGAGCAAAAGTTAAATGCCGTGCAGGTACAGTATTTGTCACGGCTGGCGGATGTAGGCGATGGCAATCACATGACAATAGCAGAACATTTTGTTAGTACTCCTGGCATACGCTATTTAAGGGGACAAGACGTTTCTAGCGACATGGTATTAGACGAGCGCACTAAAGTTTTTATTCCCGAAGACATATATTATGCGATACCACGCTCTCACGTTCACAAAAATGACATTTTGATAACTATTGTGGGTGCTAATACAGGTTTTGTGGCACTTGCTTTTGATGTTCCTGATAAACTCTCGGCAAGTTGCAAGTTAGGCATAATCAGATCCAGGAATATTGTTTCTGAATACATCTATGCTTTCTTAACATCTAAATACGGACAAGGGCAAATTATGCGTGCCAAGAGAGGGGGCGGACAAACTGGACTAATCCTCCCTGATTTACGGCACTTGCGTATTGCAAGATTGAGCATTGAAAATTCTGTGGCAAGAATTGTTAATGAAGGACATCAATTGCTTCATGAGTCAAAAACCAAATACAGCAGAGCCGAACAACTCCTTCTCTCCGAACTTGGCCTTGCCGACTGGCAGCCAAGTCACACGCTGACCTTCACCGGCAGTTACCGCGCCGCCGTCCACGCCCGGCGG
>JAJRZC010000172.1 GCA_024275435.1 Alphaproteobacteria bacterium | reverse complement strand
ATGAACACACCTCCTATTTGAAATATAACTTTGGGTTTCTGTGTGTCCAAGTCTCGGGGGTCGCCTCAAAAGGTGGGGGTTTTAACCCTCCCAAGCGGTGACAATAAAAAAGCTCAAGGACTTATCCCTGGGATCATGTTCTCAGTGGCTTATTATCGAAACCGTTTCAACGGTTAATCAGATAATACCAAACGAGCTATGTGTAGTTCTATGCGCACTCTGTATCTTGATTTCATCTTGAACAGAACACCTATGCTAAAACCTTTATCAAATCACCACTTTTTCGAGGCGTTCTTTTCGCTTTTCCCAATCAGGTAAAATACGTCGTAGCAACTGGAAAAATTTCTTGTCGTGATTCGGATATTTCAAGTGGCATAGCTCATGAACAAGTACGTAATCCACGCAGTGAATCGGGGCTTTTACCAACTCAGTGTTCAATATGATAACGCCGTTTGCGGAGCAACTCCCCCATCGTTTTTTCATGCGACGCAATCGTATCGCGGGAGCGGAGATTCCCATCTTTACAAAAACGAGCAGATACTGGTTGAGACGCCTGACAAGCAATTCCCTGGCATGGTCTGCATACCAGCGCATCATTATTTCCCTTGCCTTCGCTCTGTCCCCTGTATCATGAAGTTCCATTTCGAAAAACCGGCCAATCAATCTCACTCTTTGAACACTTCCCGGCCGTATCTTCAACCGGTATTGACGCCCCAGGTAGTAATGCGTCTCGCCGCTGATAAATGCCCGCTCCGGCGGCAGCGGTTGAAATCTCTCGAAGTAATCCAACTGCTTCACAATCCAGGCGACTCGTTTTTCTAGGCGGTTCTTTATTACGTTTCGATCAGCATTTACCGGCGCTCTTGCCGTTATGCGAAGGTCTGGATGCACGGTAATAGAAAGACGCTTACGTTCCAGGAATTCTACATCAACAACAAACCGCCGTTTTCCATGTGTAAGTTTGACCTTCATCACTACGGCCTTCGCGCCCGGGCAATACCCAGGCATTGTTCCATGATCTCGTCAATTTCTTCGAACGTAATTTCTATACCAGCCTCGTTCATCCGATCAATCAGGAAGTCCTCAATCTCGTTCTGCATGTGATTCTGTACATCACGATCATTAACCCAGTTCACAACGCGGTTTCGTTCAATAATAGCATCGATGGCCAAAGCAGCATCAGCCAGAATATCATCCATTTCCTGCGATTTCCTGCTAAACTGGGACAGAACGGTCTTCAATGAACCGAAATATGCTTTCGCTACATCGTAATTTTCCAGCTTGGACGGTATGTCATCACCAGTGCGATTCAACACCGAATGCATGATTTTAGTGACTTTATTCAAGTACTCGTTGGCCTTGATTCGTTCTTCACGAAACGCCCGGATGGCTTCTTCGAGAAGCTCCGAGAAATGCTTGTAAAAGGCAGGGTCCTCCTGCATTTTCTCGTGGATGGTTCGGGCTGTGCGATGCGCAATTGTATCAGCCCTGGAAGCCGCGCCAGGTAGCTTTTCCAGTTCTTCAGCAAAAGCATCTTTATCGAAAATATTTACCAGCGGGGTGATCTGTTCGATCTTGCCGGTTCCAACATGCGTATCCAACAACTTCTGAATCTTTGGTTCATACTCGCCGAAATCCACTACCTCCGCATATCGCCGCCGGACCGCCACCCTGAGTTTGGAGAAAAACTTCAGGTCTTGCCGATACCGTGATATTTTCTCCTGAGGTGTCGTATCATAGAATGATTCGCTTGCCAACGCAACAGCCAGTGTCCTCGAAAACGCCGACAATCGCTCGTAGAACTTCGTTCGCAAAGCTTCATCCGCTAACAGCAATTCGAATTCCTCTTCATCCTGCCTGTTTTTTACCTCCTTGAAGGTATCCCAAAGAACCGAATGCTTTTGTGGCAACGTCAGAACAATCTTCCGCATATCGGTCAGGATATTTTCGACATCCTGTGTGTCGTATTCAGGTAAAGCACTGTAGAGATCAAGAGCGTGATCAAGATTTTCAAGCACCCCACGGTAATCAATGATGTATCCGAATTCTTTTCCATCGCAAAGACGATTGACACGGGCAATAGCTTGTAAGAGGGTATGATCCTTGAGCTTTCTGGTCAGATAGAGAATAGTATTACGGGGAGCATCGAATCCCGTAAGCAACTTGTCAACCACAATAATGATCTCAGGATGCTCCGCATTTTTAAATGCATATATCACCTGCTTGTTATACTGCTTTTCACTGCCATATTTCTGCATGGTCACTTTCCAGAACCTCTGTACTGCCAGCTTATTCTCCATATATAAGTCTTCTTCTCCTTCTCGTTCGTCCGGACCAGAAATCAGAACCTCGCTCGAAACCATGCCGAATTCGTCGAGATATTGCTTGTAAAGCAGAGCCGTTGCTTTATCCTGGGCAACCAACTGGGCTTTTAAACCGGTACCCTTCCAGTTATCCCGGAAATGTTCACTGATATCCCACGCGACGGCCATTACCTTTTGGGCGGCCTTGTTCAATTGATCCATTGTAGAAAACTTTTTCTTAAGATCGGCTGCCTGGTCTTTGCTGAGGTCGGCCGTAATTCTATCGAACCATGCATCTATACCCTTTGAGTCAACGACCTGTTCAACGTGTCTTCCTTCGTACAGGAGCGGAACCACGGCTTCATCTTCAACCGCGCGGTCAATGGTGTACGTATCAATTAAACCGCCGAACTTTTCGACCGTATTCTTGTCTTTCTTCATGACCGGCGTACCGGTGAATCCGATGTAACATGCGTTGGGAAGCGCCCTTCGCATGTTGGCATGAAGCGTTTTATACTGACCGCGATGACCTTCATCCACCAGGACGAAGATGTCGTTGCCTTCATTGCGTGTGGCGTACTTGCCCACCGCGGCTTCGAATTTATTGATCAAGGTGGCGATAATACGCTGCTTCTTTTCCTGTAGCATTGTAGATAATTGTTTACCTGTTTTCGCCTGCTCCACCTCCTTGCCGGAATGACGGAAAGTCTTGTATATCTGGTCATCTAGATCCACCCGGTCTGTCACCAGCACGATCTTGTAGTCGGGAATCTCTGTGGCCAATGCGATGCTTTTCGCCAGCATGACCATCGTAAGGGATTTACCGCTTCCCTGTGTGTGCCAGACGACGCCGCCTTTTCTGCGCCCCTCCCTGTCCCGATGCTTGATGCGGTCCATGATCTTATGCACGCAGAAATATTGCTGGTAACGGGCGATTTTCTTGACACCCGCGTCAAAAAGGATAAACCTGTAAGTCAACTCAAGGAGTCGTTCAGGCCGGCACAAGGCATAGAGGATACGGTCCTGGGATGTCACCTTTCTGTTCAGTATTCCGTATCCCGCCGTTTTTTCTCTCACGAAGAATTTATTCTCAAGGAACAGTTTGTCAATCTGTTACTCACTCAGAGGAATATTAACGAGTTCCTGGACCTTCTGATCGAATCCTTCCATTTCCTCTCGCCAGACCGACCAGAACTTGGCTGGAGTACCGGTTGTCGCGTACTTTCCGTCATTTTTTGATATCGCCAGAAGAAGCTGCGAGTACACAAAGAGCGACGGGATTTCATCCTCTTTCTGGTTCCTTATGTGCTGGGATATGGCTTCCGCCATAGGTTCCTTTATATGCGGCGACTTGCACTCGATAACGCAGAGAGGAATGCCGTTGATAAACAGCACTATATCAGGTCTGCGGGTCTGGTAGCTCCCCACGCGTTCCACGGCGAATTCTTCCGTTACGTGGTAGATGTTGTTTTCCGGATGATCCCAGTCGATATAATGCAGGGTAAAGCTTTTAATGTCTCCATCGACCGATTGTTGGAGGCTTTTTCCCAGGCAGAGCAGATCATAAATCTTCTCGTTTGTGCGCACCAGCCCATCAAAGGGAATTTCTTTCAATGCCTGAATAGCGGTTAAGATATTCCCCTCGGTAAACGGCAGCTCCTTGCCTTTGTAGCTGACCCGGTTGTTCTTTCGCAGCCAATCAACAAGTACATTATTCAGTAAAACGCTTGAAGTCTTGCCGCCACGCAGTTCCAACGCTTCACCCGGCGTCAAATATTTCCAGCCCAGGTTCTGGAGAAGATGCAATGCCGGCAAGGTCGAGATGTTGTCCTCGTTTATTTTCGGTGTAGGGTCGCGACGTATTGGGTCGAGGCCTGTTGGGGCACGGCGCGACGTGCCCTCATCACCGTTAATTTTGTAAGGACCCGCCATGCCCCGACCTGTCATATCATCCATGGTTCATCTCCGTATGCAACGGGCGCTTCACGCACCAACCGTACGTCGGGATTTTCGCGGTCAACGGCCCATTTCATTGGATTGTTTCTGATGTATTCCCGTATGCGATGCAATTCGTCTTCGTTCCGAATGATGCGTTCATAATAATTGCGTTGCCATAATTTCGCGCCGGGGGTGTTGCGCATTTCATTGACGCGTTTCGTTGCGGCGGATTTGAAACCGGCAATCAACGAACCAATGGATTTGGGTTTTGGCCCCTGTATTGGGGTGACCAACGTGTGCACGGATGTAGGGGCGACCGGCCGGTCGCCCCTACGGTCGCCCCCACCAATAATAAACACAATCCCGTGAAAATGATTTGGCATGACCACGAATTCATCCAATTCGATTTCATCACGTATTTCCGCCGTTTTTATCCATTCATCCCAAACAATGGCGCCATATTCGTTCAATATCATTTTGGGGGGGATGACGTTTTCATCGGGGCGGGCGGGCGATTGTCGGGGCGACCAATCCGTTGATTTTCGGGGTGACCGGCCGGCCGCCCCGACGGGTACAATTTCACCGAACAGGCATTCACGATTGTGCGTGCATATCGTGACAAAATACGCGCCTGCGCGGGAATAATCGTATCCCTTCAATCGAATGGAACGGCGGTGATGCCTATCGGGATTGTACGGCATGTTTTCTACCCCTCGGGCGGAAACGGATCATTCCCATGGCTGTCTTTGCGTTGTATTTTGCATTCTTTTGAAGATTTATTTTGTTTGTTGATTTTTGTGTTCTTATTAATTATGATATAATGACTCATCAGCCATCCCGTTAGGGTGTAAAGACCTAAGGAGATGGAACTGTCGTCTGGATAGGCTTTTTTATAATTAATAAATTCCGAAAATAATCATGAGCCACGTCACTGTCCTTGTGCCAAAGCTGAAATTCAGCGAACCATGCCATAACCTCCCAGGGCGGAAAGGAGTTGCTACGGCAGAGGATCGATTTACGATCGCCTTTATGCGAGCCTACGTTAAACAGGCAACGTCTATTCATACGCGATGCCGAAAAACTTCCCTGGCGTTCGCCAGAGAGATCCCAGTGAATGGTTACGGGATTGCTGATTTGCATGTGGTGGCATGGGAAAAAGTTGACAATGAGAGGTTCCCTGATATCGAGTCTTTCGTCCGTGTAGCTCACCCATGCACCCGTGCATTCGAGTGCAAGCTGACGGACTGGCGCAAGGCTATGGCGCAGGCCGGTCGCTATCGTTTCTTTGCAAATCAGACATTCGTAGTGCTTCCAGAAAAGGTGTGCGCGCGAGCGTTGCCGTTCCTCGACACGTTTAAAAAAATTCGTGTGGGTCTTTGGAGTTTTTCTAGCGAAAGCGGGAAAATAACCGTGTACCATACCCCACGTCCTATGTCTGCAATGTCTGATCGGTACTACTTTCATGCAATAGAATCCGTCGCACAGGCTTCTAGGAAATCTCTACCCATTCTTTAAAAATCATAATGGCTTCACGCATTGCGTCCAGTCGTTCCAAGTTTGCTTCTATTTCCTGGGAAAAGCCAGCCTCCTGTAATTGCATCCAAAGTTTAATTGCGCGTTCAATGTGGGCGGAGATCGCCTCTATATCTACATCCATATTTCCGGTGCAGTAGCTCTCGCACAACGATGAGATTGCCTCCCATGACTGTAGCGCTTCAATTGTACGTGAGGGTTCGGCTGTCTCAAACTCCGTGTCCAATAGCAAACCATTTGTGACTGCGGGAACAACGGACTTAAAATCAATATAGTGGCTCTGTCTAACGCGTGCCATCAGTGGACAGCTTACATATCTGACTGCAGGGTACCTGCCTCCGCTTGCGTTTCTCACATAGCGCTCCATTGAGAAATGGCGTAGCCCCGAGTGCCAACCACTTGCGGCGCTTTCAGCCCCACAAAGCCCAAGAAAGGGACTAAGCATATGGCAATAGCCGTTCACTACTCGCATACCATTGATTGAGAGTACGTGGTTCATGTACATCCAGCCGGCGATTACCTGTGGATGGTATATATCCGAACGTATCTGGTCTTCCGACTCGCGGCCATTCGTACTTCCCATCAGAATGTAAAACCCGTCTGGTGGCGAATTTATGGCAGTCAATGCATCAAAAATATCCTGGAACTCGGCACGATCCATTACGGCCTCTCTGCTCAGAGCCAATGTCGCAAATACAGGGTTATCACCAACTGATTCAGCAACACGCTTCGTTTGGCTAATGATGTTCAAGGCGATTGCCGCTTCGATTGAATCTGCTGCGTCTATGTAGATATTCGGCGCTATCCATTCTTTTAGCCCGAGTTCAGCTTGTGTTTGCACGGCCTTGCGAATCATGTCCTTGATGGCTTCCCCCCCTGAAATAAGCGCAGAGCGTCGAGGCATCTGGAAGTAGTCCCACGTTTCGAGATTCCCCAGATTCGAGTTTGGGTGCGAAATATACCGAGCCGCGTATAATTCTGGGTCCAGAAGAACCTGGCCGCCCAGAGGCGAGAGTTGCTCGATTTGATCCTTCACCTTTTCCATCTTGAGATAGCGTGGGCTCAATATGACGCCCGATATCACCCCATTGGTTAAACCGCGCGAAAGCTTATCTTTTGGACCAAAACCCTGTTGAGCGAGTATTTTCATTGTTTCACCTCTTTCATGTCATTTTCTACCAAATCCAATCTGGCGTAGCGCAATGCTGGCTTCTTTCGAATACATCTATCAATGATTGCGCAAAATCTGGCGGGCAAGTCAGGACGGAGTTCAGCTAACGGTCTGGGCCGCTGAGTCATGATTCGATAAATCGTGGCGTAATCATCTCCCGGCTGTTGCACAAAGGGGTGAACGCCGCTTGACACCACATAGACCGTAAGCCCTGCTGCATAGAGATCGCACCGAAAATCCATGACGTCCTTGTAGTTTGGCTTCAAGAGTTCCGGCGCCATATAATGAAGTGTTCCCGGAGGTCCTCCGCCCTTTGTGAGTTCGGTTCCTTGCAGTTTAAAAGCAATACCCAAGTCAAGAACGACAAACGGTCTATCTATCATGCCGGTTTCCATAACGTTTGCCGGTTTTATGTCGCGGTGTAGATATCCAGTCCGAGATAGTTCACGAATCAAGCCGATCAATGAACCGAATAAAACCCTGAGTTCAAGAAGTGACGGGCGGTACTCTCGTTCAATCCAGCTGTCTAACGACTTTCCAGGAAGAAACTCCTCTCCGTAAATGAGGTAGTCATGCCCCTCCACCGAATGTAATTTAGGTCTGAGGGATCCCAACTTTACTAATGCAGGACTGGTGCATTTACCGAGAGCCTCTATTTCACGTTTCGCTCGAGCAATTAGCTGCTCTCTCGTAGCAACATCATCCTCACTGTCTGAAGGCGGAGGGATATAAACGGCTTTTATCGCTTCAGGCCCAGATGGCGTCTCCATACGGTAAACCGCCTTGAAGCCTCCTGTTTTAATGTAAACCGGCGTTTCTGATAGTGAGAGCGCCACTTGTATTCCTTCAACTGATGGAATCGGAAATAACATGTCATTCTCCTTTCAGCAAATAATTACATCTATATTTTCACCCTTAATTCCCCTGTCAACAGCTTCTGCATCAACCCCTTCTTCTGTGCCTTCAGTTTCTCCTGTTTCTTTTTCAGAAGCTCAATTTCCCGGTCGCAGGCTGAAAGGACGGCGGCGATGCGGGTTTGTTCGGCCTCCGAGGGGACATTCGCTTTTACTTGTGAGAAATGACGAAACTTTAAATTCAAAGTATCAGAAACAAGTCCTTGTGAAAAACGATGGAAGAGGTTAATCATGGGCGGATACTTGAAGAGATATCCGAAAAAACTCGATGAATGCCCCTTTTTAGGAGTACAGATTGTGTATGCTGGGCTGACTATTCCTTCCAAAGTAGATACGGCTGAAACACCCTGCCACATCCGCATCGTGTTGTAACCGATGTCACCAGGT
>JAJRZC010000171.1 GCA_024275435.1 Alphaproteobacteria bacterium | reverse complement strand
TCAACCTTTTCGCGCGGCAACATATTTAATCGCGACACCAGCACCGCACACTCCAACACGGCCGCCTGGGCCCGATTAAACCCCGCCCACGGTTTATGCGAAACCTCACGCACCGTTTTGCAAATAAATCTAGGGCGCTGAGGATCGTCTTCAACCGAGACCACTTCAAGTTCCATGTGTGAAACACAATTCTCCAACACAGCCCCGCTGACCTTTTCCGCACGCCCATGGGGCCAATCCCGCCGTCCCGTCAAACAACCCGCATAAACGCGCACATCATCGACGTGGTTTGCCACAACGTACGGTACAGTCTTCAAGTTCTCTAGGGTGCGCGAAGGCGCAAACGGGGCAATGATCCAATTCTCGCCACGCTGAGTCAGCCCCAAAGGGGCAATGTGCACATCACCAGAGGTATTGGTGGTTGTAAGAATTGTTTCCAAAATCAGCGGCATTGGTATTCCTTAAATGGCAGCACGCTCCCAGCACAAAGCCTCACGGCTTAATCAACCCTTGCTTTCATCACCCCTATCAGGTTTTGAGTTTGCATCCGGTGAGCTCAAAGAAGTCGTCTTCGTCTCAGCCTTGATCTTCATATCGGCCTTGGTCTTGGCCTTGGTTTTTGTTGCCCCCTCGGGTGCGTGCTGCGTGAGATCTTCTGCTTTTTCCTGTGCTGCCACACCCCATTTCAAGGGCCCATCCTGCGCATACCGCTTCCCCAGTTGCCAGGCAATCTCTGCCTTTGCCAACTCATACCCGAGATAAAATGCGTGAGCGCCATCTTTCTCCACACCAAGCTTGGGAAACAGAGAAAACGGATCAGTTGAGCGCAAATGCCTATCACGATTGTAAATATGCGTGCCCTCCTCACTAACCGCAATTCGGTAATTTGCGTCCCGCACAGACGAGGCCATCTTTTCAATTTCTTCAAGAGAATGCGCAAAAGGCCGTAGGTCATGCAAAGACAAAAGCCCGCCGCCATACATTTTCGGCAAGCTGTTGTCTTCACGCGCGCGATACATCAAACGGCGCGCCGCATCATGTTCATACACCGTCCGTCGCGTATGGGGCGAAACCTGAACAATCAGCACATTTTGAATATGAAGCTCGGAACAAACACCCATCAAGGTTGCCGTCACACCTTGACTGTCGGCATCCGTAAGCTCCGTCAGGTTCCCCGTTCCCATTAAAATTTCAACATCAGGCCGCTCTTGGCGCAGTTGCGCATAACGCAATAATGATGACGTGAATCCAAAATGTATCGGGTCTAATATCGGGTCGGCGAGATGTGGTATCCCAAGTGCGCAAGCCTTATCAATTGCGCGCAGCAAAGACGCCAAATCACCATGCGGTTTGGGCACCAATACAGGTACCGCCTTCGTCCCGGAAATAACATCAAGCGAACTCTCATCTAAAGAAAGCACATAGTCAGCCCCCGCCCGCGCGCCCAAACGCAATTCGTCCAAATCTCCAGAATCAACACTGACCTTGAAACCTTCGGCTTTCAGAGCTTGAACGGTTTTTGCTAAATGGGGAAACGCATTGTCGGGCTGACAACCAATATCAATGACATCGGCTCCAGCCACGCCATAAGTATGCGCGCGCTCAATTATCTGAGAAATTTCCAGTTGTGGCGCCTCGACAATCTCGGCAAAAATGCAAACATCATGTTTCGAGAAATCCGGCACCTTTGCACCCGCTCCCAAAAAAGGTCCAAGGTCAATAACCTCATCAGGCCCATGTTCGAACGCAACACCGAAGTGCTCGCTCAAGTGCGCCAAATTCATCCGAGAACGACCAGGCACAACCACGCGAGTAACCCCACAGGGAAGCTTCAGCCTGTTCTTGACAATGGCTTCACTCATCAAGGCCGCCACCTTGATACCAAGATTGATGACTTGCGCACGCGCCTCATCAAGCCCCGCCTCCGCGATGGTCTGCTTGACCCGCGCTTCAGCGAGATGCCCCGTCAGGAAGACAAGCTTTTCACCCATGCTAACCGTTCTTCCACCGCCGCGGTAAGATCACCAAGACTTTCGACCACCAGCGTATCGGAAAACGCCTTCATCTTCTCTGTATTTTCAAGGTCAATGGCACGAGGATAGACTTTAACCATTCCTTTTGGTGCTTCCGTGTCCAGTTCAGGCGCCGTATCGCAGGCAAAAACAATCGTTGGAACACGGCACTTGCCTGCCTGCGCAAAAACGTTGGTCGCAAGATTATCAGAAATGCCATAGACGCACTTGGCGACCGTATTGGAAGTCGCCGGTGCCAGGATCAAGGTATGGTAAACACCATAATAGAAATTCCCAACCGGCGCCGCACTGGCGGTTGTATCTTTGAAGATACGCGTGCCCTCTGGTAATTTCATCTCCTGACGATACATCTTGAGAACTTCAGCTGCCGCCTTTGAAACAAACACATCCAGGTTCGGCAGCTTTTGCATCAGCTCCAAACTCTCTTTGAAGAAATGACCGGAACCAGTGATCGCCCAGCCAAACCGTGGTGTTTCAATATCAATTTTACCCATGACAAGGGGCCCTACCACGCTCAATCGGTCACGTCGAGCCTTCTTCAAAATCAAACACCACTTGAGAAAGCAAACTCAACTCTTCTGTACCCAAAACCCGATATCTCAAGCCACCTCGTTTGACCATATGCCCAAATGTCTGATCCACAACACCCCGTTCAGCCAACTGCTCTAAGTTCCAGGATGGATCGACAACGCACGACTTCAAAAGCACAACGCTGCCCCCCTCCATTCGCTCCGCAAGTCGAGCCGCAATGGAATCAGAGCTCACACTCCAGTTACGCGCCAGCTCATTGTCATGTTCACATTCAAGGAAGGGCATCCAAACAGGGATGCGCTCAAAAGACCACACAGCCGGGAATTGGTCCAAATGAGAAGTCGGCTCAAACCGGGCATTCAGACTTGAGAGCAAATACCCATTCTGTTCCATCGCAAGGATAGCCATCAGGTGAGCGGTCTCATCGTCAAACGCGAATTGAGTTTGAGCTTCTCGTACACAATCTCCAAATACCCCACCCCCAGGCACCAGCACGATAGGCTGGGAAAAAGTCGATAGCGCCCCACAGACATTTTTCAGTTTCGAAACATTACGAAAAAGACTGCCGCCCAGCTTGATAACCACCGCCATGACATAGTCCTACCCCCGCTTAATCCACAAAGCTCAGACAGAAAGCCCGCATCCTTTGGGTCTGACAATCTCGATCCCGACGGCACGTGGTTCTCGTTCCAGCTTCTCAACCCGAACCCGAACCCAGACAATTCGACGATCCTTGAGAATGCGCTCAGCAATCCGCTCTGCCATGGTCTCGACCAAGTTGATATGGCCACCAGCTAGCGTATCTTGAACGGCATCCGTCAAATCATCATAAGATGGCACATCAGCGATATCATCGCGATCACTGCCAACATGCTCCGCCACCGCCGCCTCAATTGAAAAGCCGACTTTCTGGGTGACGCCCTGCTCTTCTTCAAAAACGCCAATATGGCAATCGACAATAAAATCGTTCACGAATATTTTCGTCTGAGCCTGCAAAGGTTTTTCAGATTTTTCAGACAAAGATCGTTTAGAAACAGTCGCGTGGCCGGTATTTGACATCGGAAATGAGGATCCTCAAAGGCGCGCCGAGAAGGCAACGCATTCATTCTAGGCGTTTCCACCCACTTCAAGGTCTTTTAGCAAATTATTTGCCGTTGCACCCGTTTGAGGAATGGCGCGACGTACCGCCGCAAGGGCCTCATGATCTAGCCCCGCCCCACGTATCCCATCGTCACACAAGGCCCCACGAAACCCGACAATATCAGGACCATAGCTCAGAACTCTATCGATATGATTGTGCCGCAAACGCCCAGCTAGACCTGAAAAAACACCGTGTTTTCGGGCACATGCGACAAACTGAAAGAGCTCGGGCTCGCTCACCACATCCAAAAGCGATCCAGCCGACTTATCGGCCGTATCAACCATAACGCCACGAAATCCAGCCTTTGATAGTGGGGCGACAAGAGAAAGATCAAAGTTTTTATCAGCCAGCAACACCGCCACCAGCCGCGCTCCATTGAGATTTAACCGCCCTAAGGCCTCAATAACTGAAACAACGCCGTCATCATATTCATCTTCCCCTGCAGATTCAGAAAATAAACCAACCTTGACGATATCAACGCCCAGTTCCGCAGTCCGCAACACGCCGTCAACAACAGGTTCTACCTGGCAGGGTAGATCGCCAACCGTGGCACTCACCGGAACCCTGCCACCAACGACAGAAACAATTTCCCGAACAATTTGAGCATCAAGCGCACCCAGCGCACCGGAATTGGGATCCTTGCAATCGACTACATCAACGCCCACCTGGACACAGGCTCTCGCTTCTTCAACACTCAACACGCTGGCAAGCATCCGGCACGACTGAGAAAGAACGCTCAATGACCCAGTCCCAAGAGGAGCATGACCTCGCGTCAAACCCTCCTTGCTCCGTTCTTCCACGTCCC
>JAJRZC010000011.1 GCA_024275435.1 Alphaproteobacteria bacterium | reverse complement strand
TGGTGGCATTGATTCATCAGCCATAGTTTGCGCCATGCGGCATCTGGAACCTGAACTGGAACTAAACACCTTCAGCTACATTTCCGATGACCCGCGCTACTCCGAGGAACGGTGGGTCGACATTGTCACCAACCATGTGGGAGCCAACAGCTTTAAAATCAGACCTCGCCCGCAGGATCTTGAAAAAGACATCGAAAATCTCGTCCATGTTCAAGGCGCCCCCTTTGGCAGCACCAGCATATACGCCCAATATTGTGTTTTCCAAAAAGCGAAATCCCAAGGTGTTACGGTGATGCTCGATGGTCAAGGCGCCGATGAGTTGCTTGCTGGATATGATTATTTCCTCGGCTCTCGCATTGCCGAGCTGCTTCGCCAAGGCCGTATCATCAAGGCATTGCAACTATTGCAAAACGCAGCAACGGAAAATCAGCTTAGCAAGACATCCTTGCTGCAAAACACGGGGCGGTATCTCTTGCCTGACATTGGGCGCCAAGCCGCCCGCAAGCTCATTGGCAAAGAGCTGGTACCCGAAGCTCTCGACAAAAGTTGGTTTAAGTCTAACGGAGTTGAGATAAGTTCAGCCGCTGCACAAATCGAAGCGGCACCAAGAGGTTTGCGAGAGCATCTATGGCGGACAGTTGCGCAATCTTCCTTGCCTCATCTTCTGCGTTATGAGGATCGCAACTCAATGGCGTTTTCCATTGAGAGCAGAGTTCCTTTTCTAACCCACGATTTTGCAGATTTTGTCATGAACCTGCCGCCAGAGTTTCTTGTTTCCTCTTCAGGACAGCGCAAACACGTCTTGCGCGAAGCGCTTCAAGGAATTGTACCTCAGCAGATCCTCACACGGCGTGACAAGATCGGATTTCGCTCTACCGAGAAAGAATGGTTACAGGCCAGCTCCGCATTTGTGGCAGACGTATTTACCCAAGCTGGCGACTTCCCCTTCTTATCAAAACACGCAACACGGGATATGGTCGACGACCTTCGAGCCGGGCGTCCCTTCAACAGCGCTCTCATGTGGCGGATTTTTAATTTTCTGCTCTGGTCCAGGCAGGTCAAGGCAAACCTCGGCAGAAAATAAGTATTCTATTCAACGGGGTGTCATCGAGAAAGAATCTTGCGTTCCAATGCGAGCACGATCTCATCCACGAGAGCCTCAGCAGAAACCGTTCCAGCTTTCAAATGAAATTCAGGGTCTTCAGGCGACTCGTAGGGCGAATCAATGCCCGTGAAATTACGCAGTTTGCCAGCACGCGCCTTGGCATAGAGCCCTTTCACATCACGCTGTTCACAGATCTCAAGCGGCGTATCAACAAACACCTCAAAAAATTCGTCATCGTCAAACAGGTCGCGAGCCATCTGACGTTCAGAAACAAATGGAGATATAAATGAGACCAGCACGATGAGGCCCGCATCAACCATCATTTTGGAGACTTCAGCGACGCGACGGATGTTTTCCACGCGATCAGCTTCGGTAAAACCCAAATCTCGGTTAAGCCCATGACGTACGTTGTCGCCATCCATAATATATGTATGAAGCCCTTGTGCGTGCAGCTTTTTTTCAAGCAGGTTGGCGATCGTCGACTTGCCTGAACCAGAAAGACCCGTAAACCAGAGACATAAGGGTTTTTGGTTCTTCAGGGCCGAGCGCGCCTGTTTGTCGATCTCTATGGCCTGCCAATGGATATTATCAGCACGACGCAGACCAAATTGAATCATCCCCGCAGCGATGGTCGCATTGCTCATCCTGTCTATGAGAATGAAACTGCCCATCGTACGGCTACGAGCGTAGGGCTCGAAAGCCAACGGGCGATCAAAGGCGAGATTAACAACCCCAATATCATTTTGATGCAGACGTTTGGCGGCGGAATGATCCTGCGTGTTGACGTTGATACGATGTTTTATTTTGGTGACACTCGCCCCGGTTGTCTGGTTGGCACAGTTTATGACATAGCGGCGACCGGGAATAAGGGGCTCTTCGCCCATCCAAATCAATTGCGCACAAACCTGATCCGCCACCGAGGGGCGGTCCTTGCCCCCAGCAATGATATCACCGCGGCTGATGTCCAGCTCATCTTCAAGAACAAGCGTGATCGCCGCGCCCCTGCCCGCGCGTTCTAACGCCCCATCATAGGTAACTATAGAATTCACACGCGTCGTGCGCGCCGAAGGCAAAACAACAATCTCATCGCCGACACTTACACTGCCCTCGCTTACGCTACCGCAGTATCCCCTGAAATCGAGATTTGGTCTGTTCACCCACTGCACAGGAAACCGAAAACCATGAGTGTCACTGGCCGTTGCAATATCGACCTTCTCAAGGAAACTCAACAACGGCTCACCGTTGAACCAAGGCATGTTTCCTGATCGGGTCGTAATGTTATCGCCTTTTGCAGCCACCAGGGGCATGGCCGTCAAGCTCTCAAAGTTAAGATGAGCAGCAAAACGCTCAAAGTCGGACAAGATCTTGGCAAATACATCCTCGGCGTAATCCACCAGGTCCATTTTATTGATGGCCAGGACCACATGTTTTATGCCTAATAAATCTATGATGTGACTGTGGCGACGCGTCTGAACCAAGATGCCTTTGCGCGCATCAACAAGAACAACCGCCAGATCACATTGGGATGCTCCCGTTGCCATGTTGCGTGTATACTGCTCGTGCCCAGGAGTATCAGCGACAATAAACTTTCTGTTCTTGGTGGCAAAATACCGGTAGGCGACATCAATGGTGATCCCCTGCTCGCGTTCTGCCTGAAGGCCATCCATCAACAGCGCCAGATCAACATCCTGAGCGCCCTTGCCCGCATGCTTGCTCTCTAACTCTAATGCTTGCAAGTGATCTTCCATCACCAATTGGCTGTCGAGTAAGAGACGCGCAATCAATGTGGATTTTCCATCATCGACGCTGCCACAGGTCAAAAACCTCAACACAGGTTTCCCAGCTGTTTTGTCTCTTAGACGTTCAGGTTCATTTCCCGGAACGGTTGCTTTTGGAGTTTTCACGCTGTCACAGGCCATGCTTAGAAGTAGCCTTCTTGTTTTTTCCGTTCCATCGCGGCAGCTTGATCTTTGTCAATCGTGCGTCCCTGCCTTTCGGATGTTCGCAGCAGCGCCAACTCTTCGATAATTTCATTGACTGTTTTTGCACTTGAGACCATAGCACCCGTAAGCGGATAACAGCCCAGCGTGCGAAACCGAACTTCGCGCATTTCAGGCGTTTCACCCCTCGGTAATTCCAGGCGCTCATCATCGACCATAATCAGCATCCCATCACGCTCTATGACCGGTCGTTCTTTCGCAAAGTAAAGCGGCACAATGGGAATTTCCTCGTTGCCAATGTAGGTCCAGATTTCAGTTTCCGTCCAGTTGGACAAAGGAAACACACGCATACTTTCACCTGGACCAAGGTGGCTGTTAAAAACCCGCCATAATTCTGGACGCTGGTTTTTCGGGTCCCACCGGTGGTTGGCCGTGCGAAGCGAGAATATCCGTTCTTTCGAGCGGGACTTTTCTTCATCACGTCGCGCCCCACCGATGGCCGCGTCAAACTTGTAGGCATCAAGCGCCTGGCGCAGTGATTGAGTTTTCATAACATCGGTATAATTTGAGCTGCCATGGACAAACGGGTTCATCCCCTGCTCAACACCCTGCTTGTTGATATGCACCATGAGTTCAACACCATAGCGCTCAGCGATCTGATCGCGAAACGAGATCATTTCAGCAAACTTCCATGTCGTATCAATATGCAACAGAGGAAAAGGAGGTTTTGATGGATAGAACGCCTTCATAGACAGATGCAGCAACACAGACGAGTCTTTGCCTATCGAATACAGCATCACAGGGCGCTCGAAAGCCCCCGCAACCTCGCGCAGAATATGGATGCTTTCTGCCTCAAGCTCTTTGAGATGATTAAGCGATTGCATGGTGGATGACTCTCACTATTGCCGCCTGGCATTCTTTTCTTATATTCGTCATTTTGAACACCAATACGCCTCCTGCCAAAGAGGGTGGGTTTGCAATACCCGCTGCTATCTTCCCAATGGTCAATTCCTGCCCCTTTTGCGCCCCATAGCTACGCGCAATATCCTTATGGAAACACATGATATATCGTGAGTTTCTCTCTTTGGTGTTTTGCCCAACTCCAAGACCCATCCCCAGATGAACACATAGCATATTCATCCTCCACAAATTTCCTTGGAGTGTTGACGTTCACTTTTTGAACATGCTATTCAGGCCCGGACCGCACGGATGAAGCACTTCACCCGGCGTGCGGTAGCTATAGCCTAAGACACACGGGCGGCATATTCAAACGCGATGACCTCCGCATCCATTGTATCTGGTGTCACAGGCCAACAGCTTGTCGAGCGACTCGATTCCAGAGTCCAGCTACTTTCGGGCTCACTGGACGTACCTGTATCGGGACTTGCTAATCTCGCCGAAAGAGAAACGAAAAACGTCCTGGCCTTTTGTTCCAAAGAAGGTGAAAAGGCTAGGAAACTTATCGCCAACAGCGGCGCGCGCATAATTCTGTGCCTGCCAGATGTGGTACGCTTACTTGAAGGAACCTTGCCAGACAAGACGCTGATCGGACTCGATAATCCAAGACTTGGTTTTGCTTTATGCGCGAGTGTCTTACTCGACACGAAGCCGAATAATTCATACGCGAAGGATGGGCAAAAGGTTTCAGCTTCAGCTCAACTAGACAAAGGAGTCGTTGTTGGCACTTTAGCCACCATCGCACACCACTGTAAAATCGGAGCCAACACAAGGATCGATAACGGCGTCTCGATTTACCCTTATACAAGGATCGGGGCCCGCTGCCTCATCGAGGCCGGTGCCGTTATAGGTGCAACAGGTTTTGGATTTGAGCGCGATGAACAAGGACGCCTACATCGTTTTCCGCAATTGGGATGCGTTGTTCTAGGAGACCAAGTAGAAATTGGGGCGCGTGTGTGCATCGACCGTGGTGCGTTACAAAACACGTATATCGGAACGGGGACAAAAATCGACGATGGAGCCTACATCGCTCACAATGTCGAGATTGGCCAGGATTGTTTGATCATGGCCTCAAGCGTGATTTGCGGCAGCGTAAAAATCGGGGACAAGGTGGAAATATCCCCGGGAGCTATTGTTCGCAATGGGTTACGAATTGGAAACAATGCCCGAATTGGGCTGGGGGCGGTTGTCGTAAAGGATGTTGAGGATGGGTGTTTGGTGGCAGGCGTTCCAGCACGCGTGATTCACTCAAACACCAAGGCCGGCACTAAAGAATAAATACGGATAGGAATGGGAATGGATATAAAAGGTAAGAAGCTCGTCCTTATTGGCGGGGCAGGACTGATCGGCTCTCACACCACAGACCTTCTCACGCAAGAGGACATCGGGGAAATCGTCATTTATGATAATTTTACCCGAGGCACAGCTGAAAACCTTGAACTCGCTCTTCGGGATCCGCGCGTGAAGATATACGATGTCGGTGGTGACATCTTGCAGACTGACATCCTGGACTCTGCA
>JAJRZC010000170.1 GCA_024275435.1 Alphaproteobacteria bacterium | reverse complement strand
GTCACAGCGCAGTTGCATGCGCTCTTGAGCAAAACAACGCCTATGTTTTGAAACACCGCAAGGCTCCCCAAACCAACCTGCAAGGTTTCCAATCGGCAAAAGAGTTCAGCGCCAGTTTGACTGCAACCCGAAGAAAGAAACACAGACGCCTTTGGAAGAGACTTGGTGAGCAGGGGGGGGTGAAATTCGAAATACGCGGGCCGGGCCCTCAAGCAAGCATTCAAACGCGACAGGCCCTGGCCTTAAAGCGAAAATCTCTGGAAGAGCAAGGGACAATTTCCCGCGCTTTTTTGAATAAGGGATTTGAGCCGTTTTTTCATGCGTTAGCATCAGACAAAAACGCCAACGTTGGGTTTCAAATCGGTACCATCACTCTGGACGAAAAGCTCATAGCTGCTGAAATTGGCTTCATGAGTGGCGACACCTATACCGCTCATATCGGCGTTTATGACAACAAATACAGAAAATTCGCGCCTGGTCATCTTCTCATTGAACGCATGCTAGGCGCCTGCATTGAAAACGGCATTGAGCACTATGATTTCTTGGCACCTGAAGATGAATATAAACAAAGCTGGAGTAGTGAAAACATAGATGTTATCGACTTCGGCTTGCCAAAAACAAAAGCGGGCTATCTTTATTGTAGCGCCTTGAAAATGGCGGGGCCGGCGACAAGTGTCCTGAAAAGAGTTCTTCCTAAGTCATTTCTCCGTATAGCGGCCCAAAAGTAAAATATTTTACAAAACATGCCTATTGCCCAACCCCGGTCAAATAAACATCCCCACCACGCTAGGGCTTGATCTAAAGTTCAAAATTTGTCCCAATCGGTGCGTCACACCATCGCTCCAGATTGCCGCATATTGATCTACATCAAGGTGGGTGTATGGTCTTCCTGCGACATCGCTTGGAAAGCTCGCGAAAAGTTGATCGCGTTGAGCTAGGGGAGGGTAAGGATGCCGGATACCAGAACCGGATTAGCTACGATGAGCACTATGTTGGCTGGGCTGGCTGCAATAGCCTGTGGCGCTGTCGGTATAGCCTGGGCTCTCGGCTCAACGCATGGCGGTATGGCCTTTCATGGTTGGCTCTTGGCAGCCGCCGCCGCCATATCATTGTTTTTCATTGGATCTATGGTGCGCGGGGAAACGCATGCCGACAAGTCGACCTACAACGACGGTCCCATCAAATTTGCAACCATCGCCGCCCTGTTTTGGGGAATCGCGGGATTCATTGTAGGCGACATCATCGCTTGGCAGCTCGCCTACCCTGCCCTCAATTTAGATTTGCCATGGACCAGTTTTGGCCGACTACGCCCGCTGCACACCTCCGCAGTTATCTTTGCCTTTGGTGGCAACGTCCTCATCGCAACATCGTTCTACGTCGTTCAGCGCACCGGTCACGCGCGGTTAGCGGGCATCTGGTCGCCCTGGTTTGTCGTTGTGGGCTACAACCTGTTTATCGCCATAGCTGGTACCGGATATATCCTTGGTATCACTGATGGCAAGGAATACGCTGAGCCAACTTGGTACGCCGATCTCTGGTTGACTATTGTCTGGGTCGTTTATCTGTTGGTGTTTGTTGGAACGCTCTGGCGCCGAAAAGAACCTCATATCTATGTTGCCAACTGGTTCTACCTGGGCTTTATCGTCACCGTAGCAATGTTGCACATCGTCAATAATTTGGCGCTGCCGGTATCCATCTGGGGACCAAAGAGTTACATTATCTACAGTGGCGTCCAGGATGCCATGACGCAATGGTGGTATGGGCATAACGCCGTCGGCTTCTTCCTGACAGCCGGTTTCCTCGGCATTATGTACTATTTCATCCCCAAGCGGGTTGAGCGTCCGGTCTATTCCTACCGCCTCTCCATCGTTCATTTCTGGTCGCTGATTTTCCTTTATATCTGGGCAGGACCGCACCATCTTCACTACACAGCGCTACCTGAATGGACACAAAATCTTGGCGTGGCCTTCTCCATCATGCTTTGGATGCCCTCATGGGGCGGAATGATCAACGGTCTGATGACACTCTCGGGTGCATGGGACAAGTTGAGAACCGATCCGGTTGTGAGACTGCTTGTGGTATCGGTGGCATTTTACGGAATGTCGACTTTCGAAGGCCCTGTCATGGCCATCAAAGCTGTCAATTCTCTGTCTCACTATACCGACTGGACCATCGGGCATGTGCACTCTGGTGCTCTTGGTTGGGTGGCAATGGTATCCTTTGGAGCCATCTATTGTATGGTGCCATGGCTTTGGAAACGTAAAGGTCTTTACTCCATCCGCCTTGTTGAATGGCATTTCTGGACGGCTACCATTGGTATCCTTCTCTACATTACGTCCATGTGGGTATCGGGCATTATGCAAGGCTTGATGTGGCGCGCCTACGATGATCTTGGCTTCTTGTCATACTCATTCGTGGAAACCGTCGAGGCCATGCATCCCTACTACATCATACGCGCCATAGGAGGCACACTCTTCGTCCTAGGTTCGTTCATCATGGTCTACAATGTATGGCGCACAATCCGCGGCGATGAATCTGTTGACTTGGCTGAGCAGCCAAGCGTTGCAGCCGCCCCGGAACTCCGCTTGCAGCCGGCAGAATGAGGATTTACGACAGATGAAACATCACCACATTCTGGAAAAGAACTCCATTCTGCTACTCCTCACTGCGCTTATCGTCGTGTCCATAGGTGGTATCGTGCAAATCGCACCGCTCTTTTGGATTGACAGTACAATTGAGAAGGTTAAGGGCATGCGGCCTTATTCGCCTCTCGAGCTTGCTGGACGAGATATTTATGTTCGTGAGGGTTGTTATCTCTGTCACTCTCAGATGATCAGAACCCTCAAAGACGAGGTGGAGCGTTACGGCCACTACAGTCTCGCGGCTGAAAGTATGTACGATCATCCGTTTCAATGGGGCTCAAAACGTACAGGTCCCGACTTGGCGCGGGTCGGTGGTAAGTATTCCGATCAGTGGCATGTGGAGCACATGATCAATCCGCGATCCGTTGTGCCGGAAAGCATCATGCCCGGCTATCCATGGCTGGCCGCCAACAAGCTCGATTACAAAAACATCGCCGAAAATATGAAAACACTACGCGCATTGGGCACGCCTTATACCGATGAAATGATCAAGAATGCGCGTCAGGATGTGGAAGCTCAAGTTGACCCTGATCACGATGAGGTGGACGCACTTATGGCTCGCTATCCAAAAGCCAATGTTGCCAACTTCGACAACAACGCGAAAGCTGTCACGGAACTGGATGCCGTCATTGCCTACCTTCAAATGCTCGGTACACTTGTCGACTTCGCAACCTTCGATCAAACCGGTCCCAACCTGAGGTAACGGAGATAAGAGCGCGTTATGACGTATGACACAGTGGCCACAATCAGCCAGGTCAGTTCTCTGTTCCTATTCTTGTTTCTGTTTTTGGGCATAGTCGTTTACGTGCTCTTGCCCTCTACAAAACGGAAATTGGACAAAGCACAGCATCTGGCACTGGATCTTGATGAAAATCAGGATCGAACCAAGGGTCGAATCTCATGAAAAAAGAAATTGATGGCGCGACCGGCACCGAGACCACAGGTCATGTCTGGGACGGTATCCGAGAGTTGAATACGCCTCTTCCGAAATGGTGGCTTTACACTCTCTATGCCACCATAATTTGGTCCATTGGCTTCCTGACATTATATCCAGCTTGGCCTTTGCTGAACAGCTACACAACGGGTCTGTTGGGATATTCCCAACGCGCAACTGTAACTCAACAGCTAAAAGATGCAAAAGCTGCGCAAAGCAATATGTGGTCTTTGCTGGAAAAAACCGAACTTGAAAAGGTCTCGGCCAATCCAGAGCTCCTGAGATTCGTCACAGCCAGTGGTGCGGCCATCTTCGGCGAAAACTGTGGGCCATGTCATGGCCGCGGTGCGCAGGGCTCGAAAGGTTATCCAAACCTGAACGATGACGATTGGCTGTGGGGTGGCAGTATCGAAGAAATTCAGAGCTCAATCCAATACGGTATCCGCTCCAGCCACGAGGATACCCACGAATCCGACATGCCCAAATTTGGCATTGATGAAATGCTCGATGAGAAACAAATCAGTGATGTAGCCGAGTATGTTCTGTCTCTGTCTGGGAAAGAAAACGATGCGGCAGCTGCTTCACGAGGTAGTGCTACATTTAAGGAGCAATGCGTTGCCTGTCATGGTGAAGACGGCAGCGGAAACCAGGGGCTGGGCGCGCCAAACCTCAAAGATGCCGTGTGGCTTTACGGATCGAAAAAAGAAGATGTGGTAAAGTCGATCCACACCGGTCGTGGCGGAAAAATGCCTGCGTGGGAAGGTCGCCTTGACCCACTCACCATAAAGGCGTTGGCTGTCTACGTCCATGGTCTGGGGGGAGGCCAATAAGACGAAGACAACAAGGCTCAAAAACATATGAATGTCACCACCCACAAGCCTTCAGATTTCGTCGTAGAAACGCATGACGTTAAAGCGGTCAACCGGAAGGAAGACCGAGGCAGTTATGTGAGCCGGCAGATTATCCATCCCAAGCGTGGGCGCGGTTTTTTCCGCACGGTAAAGTGGTGGTTGATGGCCATCACCCTGGGTATTTATTACCTGATACCATGGGTGAGGTGGGAGCGCGGACCAGACCTGCCCAACCAGGCCGTACTTCTCGATATGACCAACATGCGCTTTTTCATGTTCGGTCTGGAAATCTGGCCTCAGGAATTCTACTTCATTACGGGTCTTTTGGTCCTTGCAACCTTGGTCCTTTTTCTCCTGACATCTTTGTGGGGGCGTGTGTGGTGTGGTTATTTCTGCCCCCAGACCGTTTGGACGGATCTCATGATCGCCGTCGAACGTTTTTGGCAGGGGGATCGCAATGCCCGCCTCAGGCTCGACAAGGCACCCTGGTCCTTCGATAAGATTTATAAAAAAAGCGCAACACATCTGACATGGCTGCTGATCGCCCTTGCAACTGGCGGTGCCTTTGTTTTCTATTTCGCAGACGCACCGACCATTTCCTACCAGCTAATCACCGGCACAGCTTCTTATGAAGCCTATTCTTTTGTCGCCCTGTTAACTGGCACCACTTATCTTCTGGGGGGAATTGCCCGAGAGCAGGTCTGCATTTACATGTGTCCATGGCCGCGTATTCAAGGCGCAATGGTCGATCACGATACATATCTGGTGAGCTACCGTGATTACCGCGGAGAACCACGTGGCGCTCATAAAAAAAACGAGAGCTGGGAGGGCCGCGGCGACTGTGTGAACTGCAAGGCATGTGTCGTAGTTTGCCCCATGGGGATCGATATCCGCGACGGTGCGCAGCTCGAATGCATTGCTTGTGCGCTGTGTATTGATGCCTGCAACGATATCATGTCCAAGGTCGGCCGGCCGGCAAATCTTATTGCTTACGATACCATCGCCAATCAGGAAGCGGCCGCCAAGGGTAAGACGGCGATGCCGAAACTCTTGCGTCCCAGAACATTGGTCTATTTGGCTCTGATAGCGCTTGTGGGCGGCATCATGCTATATGCGCTGAACAATAGAAGCATGCTTGAGGCCAATGTTCAGGCTGATAGAAATCCCTATTACGTTCGTCTCTCAAATGGTGATATTCGCAACGGCTTCACCCTAAAGATTCTCAACAAGCTTCATGAACCACGTCGATTTGAAGTGACCGTGGAGGGTTTAACTGGCGCCACCTTGAAACTTGCTGGAGCAAACCGCTCCAATAATATTGTTGAGGTACCCACCGACGTAATGAACGAGTTCCGCGCTTTTGTCGTCGTCCCAAAAGATGTTGTCCCAACCATGAATGAGAACGGGCACCCCTTCAAATTCCTAGTTCGTGATGTGGAAACCGGTCGCATCACACGCCGTTTATCAACCTTCAGGATACCTCCAAAATGATGGCGAACACGCAAAAGCCTACCTCAGTGACAGGGCGTCATGTTCTCATGATGATGGTCGCTTTCTTCGGCGTCATTTTCGCAGTACAGGCCGCCTTCATCACTGTCGCCGTATACACGCACTCAGGAGTTGTTTCCAAGCAACCTTATCGTAAGGGCTTGAAATATGGTGAACGGATAGACATGTATGACCGTCAGCAAAAACTTGGCTGGCAGGAGACCTTGACAACTTCAAAGGATAATCGAACTTTAACTGTCGTTCTCATAGATCAATACAAGAAACCTGTTCTTGGTCTAAAACTAGTGGGCAAAATCGGGCGTCCTGTAACCATGTCGCAGGATAAGCCTCTCACGTTTAAATCAATTGGCGAAGGCTCTTATACGACCCAGTTGCCCTATGAGAAGTTGGAAGGCGCCTACATTGTTGACCTCCAGGCGGCCCACCCAACCCCCGATGCCGAAATCATTTGGCGCAGTAGAAAGCGGTTATGGCTGAAACCCTGACCATCGAAAAATCTCCCTCAGACAGCCGCCAGGCTTCTGAGAGTCCAGAGTCTTCGACTTTGACGCTCACCCTGGCTGTAGATAATATGTATTGCGGCGCATGCATACGTTCTGTTGAACAGGCCCTGGCAAACCTAAAAGACGTCCAAAACGCCCGCGCAAACTTTACCCAAAGACGCGTAGTGGTGCGCGCAAAAAGCACCATTGAACCCGAAGATCTCATCAATGCCTTGAAAAATACCGGCTACGAAGCTTCTCTGCTGGCCGATTTCTCGGATACTTCGCAAAAAAAATTGACCGCTGACCTGGCTCAACGGTTGGGAATTGCCGCTTTTGCATCATTCAACATCATGCTTCTTTCAGTCTCCGTATGGTCAGGAGAACATGCTGAGATGGACGAAGCCACCCGCACCTTATTCCATTGGCTGTCGGCTATCATTGCTTTGCCTGCAATAACCTATGCCGGAATGCCGTTCTTTTCCTCTGCCAAAACCGCCATTTTAAACTGGCACGTGAACATGGATGTGCCCATCTCACTGGGAGTTATACTGGCGACAGCCTTGAGCTTTTATCAAACCTTCCAAGGCAGGGATGGAGTTTATTTCGATGCAGCTATAATGCTGCTGACCTTCCTGCTTCTTGGGCGGCTCTTGGATCAGATGATGCGCCAGAAGGCGTTGAGTTCCGCCGAGAATTTATTGAAATTGCGCCAAACCTCGGTTCGTATTGTCAATGAAAAAGGCGAAAGCCAACGCATTCCAGTTGGCACAGTCGTTCCCGGTATGCATGTGCTCGTTGCAGCAGGAGAGCGACTGGCTGTTGATGGCCGGGTCTTAAAGGGCGAAAGCAACATTGATCGCTCCATTATCACCGGCGAAACACTCCCCCATGCCGTGGCAAAGGGCGATCCGGTATTCTCTGGAGCCATCAATCTCTTGTCGCCACTCGTTATTGAAGTGACAGCGAAGGAAGAGCAATCTCTTCTGTGCGAAATTGCCGACTTGATGGCCACCGCCGAACAGCAACGTGGCCGCTATGTTCAGATTGCCGATCGTGCCGCAAAGTCCTATGCGCCAATGGTACATACTTTGGCAGCCATAACATTTCTAGGTTGGATGATCGCAGGAGTCGGCTGGCAGGTCGCATTGCCCATAGCAATTTCCGTTTTAATCATCACCTGTCCATGTGCTTTGGCGCTAGCGGTACCAGCCGTTCAGGTGGCTGCCGCGGGGCGGTTGCTGAAACATGGAATTATTTTAAAGAGCGCCGATGCCCTGGAGCGCCTGGCACCGGTCGATACGTTTGTTTTCGACAAAACGGGAACACTTACCCAAGGAACCGTTTCCCTGCTGAATGGTCGAGACATTGACGACTCCATATTGGCTCAGGCTGCGTCACTTGCCATCGGCAGCACGCATCCTTATTCACAGGCCATTATCAAAGCTGCAAATGAACGCGGTCTGTCCATATCACCAATGCCCAACATCAAGGAAACAGCCGGTTTTGGACTTGTTGCAGGTCAGGGACAAAAGGAAATCCGTCTCGGGTCTGCTTCCTGGTGTGGCATTTCTGAATTACAGGACTCCAAAGAGGGCAGTGATGTCTTTTTCAAGGTAGCAGGCAGCGACGCAGTTTTGTTTCATTTTCAAGACTCAATCAAGGAAGACGCCGATCGGGTTATTCGAGCGCTTCGTTCCTCGGGCTATGAAGTCGAGCTGCTATCAGGTGATAACAAAGCCATAGTTAACGCGCTGGCCCAGCAAAGTGGTATTGAAACCTGGAGGGCGAATGTAACGCCGGCGCAAAAGGTGGAGCATCTGCAAAAGCTGAAAGCATCGGGACACAACGTAGCAATGGTCGGAGATGGCCTCAATGATGCCCCCTCACTCAAGGCTGCGAATGTGTCGCTCTCTCCCGCCAGTGCCACCCATATTAGCCAGGCAGCAGCGGATTATGTGTTTCAGGGGAGCAAGTTGTTCCCTGTATTCTTCGCAGTTGAGACAGCTAAAAAGGCTCATTCCCTTGTGATGCAGAATTTCACACTGGCTATTGGCTACAACATATTCTTAGTGCCCCTCGCCATGGCTGGACTTGTCACGCCCCTTATTGCCGCAATAGCAATGTCTTTGTCGTCCATATCTGTTACAGCTAATGCACTGAGGTTGCACACTCTTAAATCGGAGCTTTGACATTAGTTCTCTTGCCTGGCTTATACCATGTGCCTTGTTCCTGGGAGGGCTTGGTCTTGTCGCGTTTTTATGGACCTTGAAAACCGATCAGTATTCCGACCTTGATGGTGCTGCTTGGCGCGCGCTCCAAGACGACCCACCAGATGGAGGCGACACCAAGAAAAGCACAACCCGAGACTAGCGATGGAAGCAATCCTATCACCACTTTTCGGAGGCATGCTCCTCGGCTTGGCCGGTGCGTTGCACTGCGCTGCCATGTGCGGTGGTCTTGCAACCGGCGGGGCCCTTATGTTTGCCCCAAGAACGCCACTACAAAATCTTTTGACACTTCTTGCCATGATATCCGGCCGTATAACCGTCTATGCTTTGCTGGGAGCTTTGGTTGCTGCATCAGCTGAATTCACAGTCACGATGTTATCGATTCAACCCTCTCTCGTTCCAATGCCATGGATTGGCGCCGTGATGCTTGTCTGGATTGGTCTTTCAACAGCCGGCTTTTTTCCTGCCTTCGCTTTCCCCAACGCCGGCGTAACGGCAGTCGTGAACTCCGCCGATAGAATGTTGGCTCCGCTACGCCGTGTGCCCTACTTGGCTCCCTATGCAACCGGTATGGTTTGGGGACTGGCGCCTTGCCCCATGATTTATGCAGCCTTGTTTACAGCCGCTCTGACTGGAATAGGGATGAGCGGGTTTCTTTGGATGCTCGGTTTTGGCTTGGGTACTGTTCCAGCGGTTTTACTACCCGCTCTGGGAATCAAGTTTCTCGCTCACATCAACGCCGGACCCTTCGCCAAGATTGCAACAGGTTTTGCCATAGCCATTTTCGGCGTCGCAACCGTCCTGCTGGACCTTCCTGTTTTCAATGCATTCTGCGCGCCCACGTAAAAATCCTAGAACTCAAAATTAAGTGGGCCTCTTCCATTTCATTCTTCAAAAAACGCAAGAGGCCCGGCAAGTGATTGATGATTTTGAAAAGAGTTTATGTCTCACTGGCCCACTGGGGTTCGCTAACAAAGACAACTCAACGTTTCATATGTTCAAGCGAAAATAGATGTTGCGTATCAGCCAGCGGTGCGTGGCAGGCACGGCATTTATTGAGATCTTTTTTCACAAGACGTTCACCTGTAGGTTTAAAGACTGCAAAGTCCCAATCACCATTGCGGTGAGCATCATCAAACTCAGCGCCCCAGCCTTTCCCCTTCTGCATCACCGCAACGGCCGCAAATTTATCGCGGATGCGACGACCAAGCGCGCTTTCAATGACTTCGCCGTCCTTATCCTTTTTCGCCTTATAGATCTCAGCAACAATCACCGTGCCATCGGGCAGTTCGCCACCGGCCTTGGCGGCGGCCAAGGCTTCCTCAGTGGTAAACAGTCGAATGATCTGGTCTTCATTCTGGGTACGGTCCAAGGAGAGGTAATTCACCATCTTCGACCGATAGTCTTTAGGAAAAGGGATTCTCTGGGAATCTGCCCACGCAGCCGTAACCCCCAAGCCAATCGCTAAAACAACGGCAAATAATCTCTTGATCATGCTTTTCTCCCAGTACTTTAGGCAGGTTAACCCCAACGATTTAGTTAGATTGTGCACCTGCGTTCATATTTCATCGCTCAAAAAAAGTCCGAACGAAACCTAGTCACTGAAACGTCTACAGCTAGGGCGGTAAAAGTCGTGACTTACATTAGTCGCTGATATCCTTCAAAGTGTTACAGCAAAAATGAAATATTTCGGGCAAGAATGAACCACAGCGATACGAGTAATATAGTCGATGAGATCGCAACCCTTAGAGATGCGCTCTTTCATCTCGCCTTGCTTCAATTGCGTAACAAGTCTGAGGCCGAGGACGCGACACAAGAAGCTATACTGGCAGCATTGGAAAGCCATACGGGTTTTGAGCATCGCTCTTCCCTCAAAACCTGGCTCATTTCCATTCTCAGATTCAAGGTGCTGGATATAATCCGGGCGAAAAAGCGTTTGCTCCCGGTTTCAAACATGGCAAAGCTTGAAGAAGAACTTGACGTTACCGTTTTTGATTCCCTGTTTGAAGAGAATGGCTGCTGGTCCGCGCCAAAGGATGCTTGGAGCGATCCCCATTCCCATGTTGAACAGGTTCAGTTTTTTAAAATTCTTGAAGCCTGTTTGACCAATCTCTCGCCCACAGCCTCGCGGGCTTTCCTCATGCGCGAATGGTTGGAGCTTTCTCCCGATGAGACCTGTGCTCAAATCGGCGTCTCTTCAGGAAACCTGCGTGTAATTCTCTATCGCGCGCGGATGCAACTACGACATTGTCTCGATCTTAAGTGGGATAGAAACGCATGAGCCATCAAGTTCCAATAACCTGTAAGGATACGACGTGGCTGGTCAGCGATGCGCGCGAGCGGGAATTGACCAGCGAAGAAAAGGCCGCGCTTACCGCTCATATTGAGCATTGCGAACTGTGCCAGGGTGCCAGCAAGCAGTTCGAAGTCTTGTTCCGCCAACTGGGGATGTTTCTCGGAAAGTCTGGATCTCCATGAGTTATGAAAACTGAGTCGTCAAAAATACAATTCTGGGTTATATTTTTTCGACAAACTTAACATAGATCATGGACAAGTGAGAAATATCATGACTGCGCAAGAGGTTGCTCACGAACAATCAAAGATGATGGACATCGAAATTCGGTCCATTGACGTTTCGGGGGTTATGGAAATGATAGCCCTCGGACTCAAAGATTTCCGCAGTGCACCAAAATTCGGACTATTCTTCGGCGGTGTTTATGCCCTCGGAGGCTGGCTTCTTTTTCTGCTCTTATTGCAATTCAATCTTCCATATTTGATCTACCCTCTCGCGATGGGTTTTGCCTTGCTCGGTCCATTTATCGCAACGGGCCTTTATGATGTCTCTCGCAAGCTGGAAGATGGCATACCCCTAACATGGAGTGGTGTGCTTGGTTCTGTAAGAGGGGCAAGCGGTCGCGATATCGGTTGGATGGCGCTTGTACTTGCATTCACTTTTGTTCTTTGGATGGATATTGCCGCCTTACTGTTCTTTGGCTTCCTGGGTCTTGGCGGATTAAGCAATGGAAACCTTTTGGAACAGATATTCACAACCCCATCCGGATGGCTGTTCTTGTTAATTGGTAACATCGTCGGGGCAATTATTGCCTTTGCAGTTTTTTCATTCACTGCAATTTCTTTCCCGATGCTTTATCACCGCGACGTAGATTTCATAACGGCAATGGTCACAAGCGTTCGCGTGGTGATGAAAAGTCCGGTAGCTTCGTTATTCTGGGCTGCCTGCATCGCCATTTTATTGGTCATTTCAATGCTGTCAGGACTCTTGGCCCTGTTTATTATCCTCCCCCTGGTCGGTCATGCCAGTTGGCACTTCTACCGTAAAACAGTCGGAGACTATGTGCGTTCCTAACTTCAGGAAAAGGTATCTTGCTTCAACCCACAACCTTAGCAGGGGGCAAGAATAAAAAAACCGCAACCCAACTTTAGTCTATCCAGATCTGTTGGGTTGCGGAAAGTTTTACGGGGGTATGTCCTCTCTAAATATATGAGGAAATTAGTGATGGCGATGCCCATGATACCCATGGCGCGCGCCGCAATGACGATGGCGAACCCCACCGGCCCAATGGCGGTGCCGATAGCAATGACGTGCATGAGCCGCGCGGTGAGCATGTGCAGCGCGATGCGCATGCCGGACCGCATGTCCAGCCACATGAGCGGCAACATGAGCACCGCGATGATGGCGAGGGCCGGCATTTGCTGAAGTGGCAAGTCCCAAAACCATTAAAAATGAAAATAGAAAAGCTGCTATTCGCATGTGTTAACCTCCATTAAGATCTATGTCCCTGATCCAGTTTTGGTTTTATAGGAGGTCCGCTGACCACAACCTGTCGGCAGATGTCAGCAAAATGTCAGGTACTGTGCTCGATAATGAAATTATGGTGGAATCCTCAAACATCAGGCCACGAAAGAAAGAGACAAGTCGCAGGACTTTCCTCTTGTTCCTTGCGGCCGCGATAACCACCCAAATTGATCCGGCTTCAGCCCAGCCCCTAAGAAGACGCCGGCGGCGCATGCGTCGTCGCGCGCTGAGACGGTTGAAACGTCGAGGAGGCCGCATTCATGAACGGGCACGCCAAGCCGTTGCTGACGGAGAGATCCGCCCACTTCGCGAAGTTATGGCCAAGGTGCGGCGGCGCACAAATGCCGAAGTCCTGGATGTCGACTTGCACAAGCGACCACGCGGATGGATTTATGCACTTCGCGTCATGACTCCGCGCGGACGTGTGCGCGACGTTTTTCTCGATGCTCGAACCCTGGAGGTCCTGCATCTGGGAAAAAGCACGGGCGATGTCGGTGTTCCCTTACCATCGGGGCTTTCGCAGCCCGGTCAACGATCAACCAACGCCCCTTCCAAATTGACCCCACCGCCACCAACGCCAGAACCAAAATCTCAAAGCCAACCTGAATAGTCAAACTGGGTTTGAACATGGCATCCCAAATTAAAAAAAACGGCATTGAAAAGTCTAAGAGAGTTGAGTTTTAAAAATGCGAATTCTTGTTGTCGAAGATGAGCAAAAAGTCGCCGCTGACATTGCGAGAGCTCTCAACAATTCCGGTTATCTACCAGATATCGTTGATGATGGTGAAGAGGCATGGTTCCGCGGAGATACGGAAGACTATTCTGCTGTGATACTCGACCTCGGATTACCGAAACTGGATGGCATTTCAATTCTAAAACGCTGGCGCTCGGCTGGAGTGACGACACCAGTTCTCATCTTAACCGCAAGAGGCAGTTGGAGCGAGCGTGTTGAAGGCATAGATGCAGGCGCCGATGACTACCTACCCAAGCCGTTTCAAATTGAAGAGTTGCTGGCGCGGCTGAGGGCAGTTTTGCGGCGCACCGTCGGGCACGCTTCTTCCCTCATTGAAGTGCGGGAAGTTTTATTCGACCCCCGCAATATGCGCGTTAGCGTCAAAGGCGTGCCGCTTCAATTATCACCACTGGAATACCGCGCCATTGCCTACCTGCTTCATCATCGTGGGCGCGTCATCGGACAACACGAATTGGTTGAGCATGTCTACGGCGGCGACTGCGATAGGGAGAGCAACACACTTGAAGTCTTGATCGGCCGCTTGCGGCGCAAGATCGGTGTGGATCTCATCAAGACACGACGCGGATACGGATACGTCGTCCACGTTGAAGAGACGGACACAAAAACATGAACCGGTCTTCGCTTCGTATCAGACTATCGGCCGCAGCAGCCATATCCATCATTGGTGCTCTCACCTTGTCTGGTTTTTTTCTGACGCTTTTGTTTGAGCGTCACCTCATGCGCCGGGTCGATAAGGAACTCTCGGTCTACGTCAAGCAGCTTGCCGCTTCATTGGAAGTCGATGCGGATGGATCGACCACTTTGACAAATCAACCGGCAGACCCCCGGTTTCGACGCCCATTATCGGGTCTCTATTGGCAAATCGAAACAGAAGATAACGTGATTTTGCGCTCAAGGTCACTATGGGATCAGCAACTCAAGCTGCCGCGGTTCGACCCGAAACAAACAAAACCCATCCAAATTGAAATCAAAGGTCCCGACGCCAAGCGGCTTATTGTACGCGCACGAACCGTATTTCTGGAAACATCTGAGGGCGATCATGCTTTTCGTCTTGTCTCTGCGATAGATAGAAATGAGCTAGAGACTGCACGTGCAGATTTCACCCGTGACTTGGTGACTGCATTGGGACTGCTTGCAGCAATCTTGATTTTAGCCTCTTGGCTGCAAATATTTTTCGGTCTTCGCCCCTTAAAGCAAATTCGACAGCGCATTCATGATGTGAGAACCGGATTGGCAGCACGCTTAGAAGGCAACTATCCCGATGAAGTCCAATTGCTGGTCAGCGAGGTCAATGCACTCTTGAGTGCAAATGATAAAGCCGTTGCGCGTGCACGCGATAACGCCGCCGATCTTGCCCATGGCCTGAAAACACCTCTGGCCGTGTTGCAGGCAGAAAGCAGAACCCTGGCCGAACGTCAGCAGAAAGAATCTGCAACCGAAATCGCGGCGCAGGTGGAACAGATGCACGCACGCATCGAAAATCACTTGGCTATGGTGCGTTTGCGCGGGCCCAGTGGAGGAACATCCGGGCACACTGACGCACAAACTGGATTCGAAAAGATCAAAAAAGCCATGATCTATATGCCCCGCGGTCAGGACATAAGCTGGAAAATGGATGTGCCAAGTGGATTGACCGTAGCAATGGACACGCAAGACTTTTTCGAAGTTTTTGGAAACCTACTCGACAACGCACGGAAATGGGCAAAAAGCGAGGTCACCATAAAAGGCAAAGATGAGGGGGCCAGTGTGATCCTGTGTATCAGTGACGACGGCCCCGGTGTCCCTGAAGACCTCATATCCGAAATTCAAAAACGCGGACGGCGGCTGGACGAGCAAAAAACCGGTGCCGGTCTAGGCCTGTCCATAGCCAAGAAAGTGCTTGAAGCCTATGGCGCAACGCTTTCCATCAGAAATAGAAAAGTAGGCGGTGTCAGTATTTCCATCTCGATACCCAAACCCGACCACGCTACTGGTGCATGATACGCAAAAGGCGTTCCAGCGGCGCATCGTCTCGAAACATGGTCATCGGAACCGTGAAGTGCCCCCGGTTCCATATAAACAGATTTTCTTCCGGTACACCCCATCGGCTGACAAGGTCGCGACCGCTCTGAAAAGGCGTGACCGCATCCTGGCTACCCAGAACTGAAACGATGTTATCAGGAGAGACACATAGAGAATCTTTGGGGTTAAGAAGATCCAGATATGATTTTATCCGTTCCCGGCTCCAGCCATTCATCGTGAAAAGCTTTTCATCACCCCAGACATTCACCAGTTGACCATCATGCATCGCATCAGAAAGTCCGCCGCAGTGGGTGACGAGAAACAACGCGTCCGGGCGCAGGCGTTCCGGCCAATGCGAAGCACAATCGGTAACAAACTGTGCCGTTAAGGCCCCCAGGCTGCTGCCGCCAAAAGCCAGCGATCCGCTTGAAGTGGCCCGTGCCCAGTGTGCAAGCACAGACCATTCACGCGCGGCACCCATAAACATATCCAATGGCCCTTCCGGGAATGTGGAAACCAGTTTTTCGCCACCATATTGGCCCGGCAAGACGCGGCGGCCATGCCAGGGCGCTTCAGGCCGGATCACTCGGATGCCGCGCCCTCGCAAAGCCTGGGCCTCGTCAATAAGCCCCTGCCAGTGGTCGAAGTCCACACAAACACCATGACCAAAAATGATGGTTGGTGGATTAAAAACACCTTCAGGTTCATGCACACGGGCGTAAACAGTGTCGCCAAGTCGTTCTGATGGGGATGCAAAACGCAACCAACGATCACTTCCCCCATGCACGGGCAGTGGTCGTGAGACAGAGATTTCCGGCATCGTCTCGGGAGGCTCCACAAAAGGTTCGATGCTTTCAAAAGCGCCGCCATAGATTGCCTCAACGGCCTCAACACTGGGCATCTCATATTTCACACGCGGAACGTCGTTCCAGGTCAGAAAAAGAAAATCACGTCGCATCGACCCCAACTGGTGGCGAAGCTCCAAGCGCGAGCTCTCACTGGCCGTTCGCACATCAACACCAGCCTCTTCGTTTCCGAAAAAGACGCGCTCCCAGGCGTCATCCATGGCCTTTGACTTGACACGCACCTTCTCGAAGCGTGCCAAAGTTTTGAGGACACGACGACGACTTCCAAAAAGAGCAGACATTGGAATGGCTTCAAAAAAGCGCTCAGGCGATCCCTTCGCCACCCCCGCCGCTGCCCATAACCGGGACAAGGGAAAGAAATAGCGTTTCAGGAAATACTCGACACCACTATCGAACCATGGCCGGGCCAGTAGCAGTCCAGCCGTGCCTCGAACAAACGTATCAGTGGCCGAGCGACCACCCGGCCGATAGCCGGACCAGTCTTCTCCAAAATCTGTGTCTGATGTGGGCGGTGAACGATGCACCGCTGACTTTTTAGAGCGTTGAAGCACAATATTCCTTTTGGTTTGGCTTACGCACACGAACTGCAGCTCATTTTAGTCAAGCTGCTCCCGAGCGGCTAAGGATCCCGCGTGTCTGAACTTCAATATTTCAAGGCGTATCCACGAAACTGTGCCCTCAATACCGTGCTATAAAGACCACTTACAACTATCCTAGCCAAACTTCTCCATAACCACCACTTCGATCTGACCCGAATATGACCTAGAGTATAACGCAGATATGGAGATAGGATTGATGTGGGAAAGCGTCTCGGTCCCTTTTTGGCTTGTGGTGGTGGTAAGTATCCTGGCGGTCATTTCTCTGCTGGATCGTTTGCTCATTCCAAGTGTGCGATGGGCCCTGCAACGCCGTGCCAACCGTGCCATCGAAAAGCTTAACACCCACCTAAAACTCCACATCCAGCCTTTCAAGCTGACCCGTCGGCGAGTGCTGATCGATAGCTTATTATTTGACCCCGAAGTACAGCAATCCATAGAAGCCTACGCCAAGGAAGCAGACGTACCCCATCAGGTCGCTATGCAGCGGGCCCGGCGTTACGCACGCGAGATCGTCCCTTCCTTTAATGCCTACACCTATTTCAAAATCGGCACGCGGGCCGCCAAACGATTGTCGCAAATGCTGTTTCGAGTACGCCTGGGTTACACCAACGATGAAGCCTTGCGTAATCTGGATCCCGATTCATCCGTGGTTTTTGTCATCAATCACCGCTCAAATCTTGATTATGTTCTTGTCACATATATCGCGGCCTCTTCTTCGGCCTTAAGTTACGCAGTGGGAGAATGGGCTAATGCCTGGCCCCTAAGCACATTGTTTCGATCCATGGGCGCCTACTTCATCCGCAGGGATTCAAGTGGTAACACCCTTTATCGGCGTATTCTCTCCCGCTATGTGCACACCGCCACCAAGTCCGGCGTGGTGCAGGCTGTATTCCCCGAAGGCGGACTAAGTCGAGACGGCGCCTTGCGCCCTCCCAGACTAGGGCTTTTGAGTTATATGATCTCTGATTTTGACCCATCTGGCGCGCGCGATGTGGTGTTCATTCCCGTGGGCGTCAACTATGACCGGGTGCTGGAAGACCGGATGCTGACAGGAGCTATATCGGCCAGCGGTAAAGGCAGCTCAGACTTTCGCTTCAAACCCTCCGCTCTGATTAAGTTTCTCCTCAATGCCCTATGGCTGTCACTCCGTGGAAAGTGGCATCGCTATGGTTACGCCTGTGTCAGTTTTGGAAAACCCATCTCCTTGCGCAACTATGTAGCGATCCACGGCATCGATTTTCGCAGCATGCGCACGGAAGTACGAAAAGAAGAAATCGAGAAACTCGGTGCCATATTAATGGAAGCCGTCGGCCAAGCGGTCCCAGCCCTGCCAGTATCCATGGTCGCCACTGTGGTAATCGAGGCCGATCACCCACTGACAAAGTTTGAAATCATGGGGCGTGTTCACGATCTTATGATCCAACTCAAACACAACGGTGCCTATACGCACATCCCGCGCCACGATCAGGAATATGCAATCGAAGTCGGATTGAGAATGTTAATTCTGCGCGGTTTTCTAAAAGAGAAAGACGGTACCTATCATATCAACTCTGACGATATAACCTTGCTGCGCTACTATGCCAACTCCATCGCCCACCTGCACCAAGACACCCCGAATAAGCAGACGCACAAGCTGACACAAACTTAAGGCAAGGTTAGACGAAAACGAAGCCATCGCGCGTCAACTGTGACAACGGCATATGAAAATCAGCACAATGTACCTTCAACGAGTGAGACAGTTCTTCCATCACTTAGTGTCAAATCATGTTTCTTATATTGTGATGTCATTGATGCGGTCGATGGCACTTGATCCCCTGCAGACCTGGGGTCTCAGTCGTCAAACAACCGACGTAAGGCTGGACACTCATCAAGATTATTGTCGCAGCTCTCAATCAAGTCTTTCAGCGCATGCTCCAGCCGCCGCAAGTCTTTGATTTTCGCCCGTACACTCCCAAGATGTGTTTGGCTGATTTCTTTGACTTGTTCACAGACGGAATTTTCGCCCTGCGACAACGCTAACAATGCCCTGATGTCAACAATAGGAAAGCCCAAGTCACGGCATCGTTTTACAAATCGCAACGTCGCAATTTCTTGGTTATCAAATTGGCGCCGGCCTGACGCAGTGCGCACCGGGCGCGGCACAATGCCTTCACGCTCGTAATAGCGGATTGTCTCAATGTTTATTCCCGTAAGCTTTGCAGCTTCACCGATAGTGAACATATTACGAATTCTCTTGATCCTGTAGCCACTACAGGATGCACTCTATCAATAATGAATGCAAAAGATCTTTCAAGACCAGATAACGCAACAGCCAGATGGACGTTACCAGCGATCGGGGCCGCAGCTGTATTGGCTCTGCTATCGGCATCCTGCTGTGTCCTGCCTATCGCGTTATCGATCCTGGGTCTTGGTGGCGCGTGGCTAACAATCCTCGGACCCTTTGTGGAGTATCGATTGGCGATCCTTGTGATCGCTACCATCATCATAGCGTGGGGGTGGTTCTGGTTTTTCACAAAGCGAGGTTCGCGTTTGATTTTTGTGTTTCTGGTATTCGCAACATTGTCTCTTTTGTTGGCAATCACCGCGCCACTATGGGAGCAGCCCGTTTCACAAATGCTTTGGACCTACTGGGTAAATCGACGATGAATGACAATGTAGAGCTTCAATCGCTCATCACTTGCCCGCAGTGCGGACACTCTGAGAAGGAAACCATGCCGACGGATTCCTGCCAATGGATTTATGATTGCAAGAAGTGCGGCGCGCAATTGAAACCCAAGCATGGCGACTGCTGTGTTTTCTGCTCCTATGGAACCGTACCGTGTCCGCCCATCCAAGTTGGCGGAAGCTGTTGCCAATAACAGCCCTTGTCCCGCTAGTTCCTAATCAACAGGTCAAAGTATCTGTCCGAGGTGGAATTCAAAGTCGGAATTCTGGGGACAAGACTTCCTGCAGCTCCATGAAAAAATCATTTTATCGAAACTCACCTTGGCTTTCGGTAGACAACTAAGTTTGCATTCGCCCAACCAGAAAGCATTCCAAAAATTATTTTTAACCACCAAAAACACTCTAAAGTGCGTCGCAACAGAACCATCATTGATCAAAACCACGCCATCGAAAATAAATTCAAGTTGACCAACAGATAAAGACTCGCGTGCTCGAAATAACAATTTGTTCTCGAATAGATTCAACGGTGTCGAACTGAGAATGCCCAACCGATACGTTTTCGTCGCGCAACGTTCTGTCGCACAACAACCGCGAGAAAACACGCAAAATTCATTGTGCATGCGTTGCAAAGACGAGCGAAAGTTCCCGAAAAAATTGTGCGATGCGTTGTTGTCGAACTCTGTCGCGCGACAAACGGAGGGCTGGAAACTCAAGTCGATGGCGTGTTATCCCTTGCGGTTATCGCTGCAAGGAATAGGTCATGGAAACCCTTTTCGCCATTAGTGTAATGGTTATTAAGATGGCTGTTGTCATCGGGGTTCTACTCGCCTTGCCACTTCCTTTAACTTGGATGGAGCGCAAGATCGCTGCGCACATTCAACAGCGTTTGGGCCCAATGCGGGTAGGCTGGCACGGCTTGCTGCAGCCTCTGGCCGACGCACTCAAGTTAATGGTCAAGGAAGACCACATCCCGGAAAAAGCAGATCGACTTCTCTTCACAATGGCTCCAATCATTGCATTGGTTCCACCGTTTGTGGTGTTTGTTGCGATCCCCTTTGGTGACACTGTCACGATCTTTGGAACCCCCGTCACGCTCTACCTCACAGACATGAACGTCGCGCTCCTGTTTATCCTTGGCGTTGCGGGAATTGAGGTTGTTGGACTAATCCTCGCCGGTTGGGCATCGAACTCCAAGTATGCATTGCTTGGCAGCTTGCGCACCTGCGCTCAATTGATCAGTTACGAGATTCCCATGGGATTCGCGGTCATCGGTGTGATCATGCTCGCGGGCTCCATGAGCCTGGTGGATATCGTCAATGCGCAATCGGGTTGGTGGAATATAGTTTACCAGCCCGTTGGCTTTTTCGTTTTCTTCGTAGCCGCCCTCGCCGAGGCGCAAAGAATCCCCTTCGATTTACCAGAGGCGGAAGGCGATCTGGGCGCAGGTTTTCACACCGAATACAGTGGCATGCGGTTCGCATTCTTCATGATCAGCGAATACATAATCATGGTCCTAATGTCGGTGCTCATGGTGATCCTGTTCTTTGGTGGCTGGCACGCTTCGCTCATACCTCTACCTGGTTCGCTCATATTCCTGCTCAAGGTGTGTTTCCTCATCTGGGTGTTCATGTGGTTCCGTTTCACCTTCCCAAGATATCGCTACGACCAATTGATGAGCATCGGTTGGAAGGTTCTCTTGCCCTTGTCTTTGGCCAATATCCTGATCAGCGGGATGTTCTTCGCATGAGCAAGAGCAGAAGGAGATGGCACACATGATTTCCAAAATGAGAGGCTGGATCGGCTGGATTTTCTTTCTCGATATGTTGAACGGCTTGGCCCTGACACTGGGCTACATGTTTTCCAGAACCATCACAATGCAATACCCCGACAAGCAGAAGTGGCAGCCTTACTCCCGTCACCGTGGTCATCATTTCCTCAAGACCAACGATGAGGGCGACTTAAATTGCGTAGCATGTGAACTGTGCGCCAAGATCTGCCCGTGCCACTGCATCAAGGTCGTCCCCTTTGAGGACCATAAGGGTAACCGCCGCCCCTCAGTATTCGACATCGACCTCTCGCGGTGTTTGTTTTGCGGGCTTTGCGAGGATGCATGCCCGGCAGATGCCATTGCGCTCGGCCAAGTCTACGAAATGGCCAGTTACGACACTTCAGATCTATTGGTGGGTCGGGACCTGCTGCGCACCATACCGGGAAAAGTTGAAAAGGGCGGCACAGTCGTAGGAGCTAAACTCATTGATCGTGAAGGCGTGCATGTTCGCGAGACCAAAGGCGAGCATGACTGGTGGCGGCGCGTATGGGGCCGTCGCAACAAAGCGAAAGTGCGGCTTCGAACCCATCACACCTGATTACCTGTTTCACCATCTGGGAGTGCTTTAGCCCGGTAAGCGCCCTGCGTACGACCTGAGTAATTTCAAAGAGGAGTTAATTTCTTGGAGCTTGGTATCTTTCTATTTTTTGCCACTGTAACGATCATCGCCGCATTGATGGTTGTTATCGCAAGAAATCCGGTTCACAGCGCTCTGGCTCTTATGGTCTGCTTGGTTCAGGTTGCCGCGCTCTTTGTCCTACTCGGTTCGCCGTTCCTGGCTGCACTCCAGATATTCGTGTACGTCGGCGCCGTGATGGTTCTTGTCCTGTTCGTGATCATGATGCTCGACGTGCGTGAGGCGGCACGTGTCAGGTTTCTGCAAGGCGCATTGATTCCCGGTCTGGTTACGCTCGCTCTTCTGGGAGCCCAGATGTTGTTGCTGTTGATCAGCTCCGATCGCTTGAGTTTTGTGTCCACAAACCAGGCACCCATCCTCAAAGGTGGTGGGTTGGAACAACTCTCCAAAACAATGTTTACAGATTATCTTCTGCCCTTCGAGGTCATTTCCGTAATCTTATTGGTCGCACTGGTTGGTGCCATTGTTCTAACCAGGAGCGAAGTCAAATGATGGTTCCTTTGTACATGTACCTCGCCGTAGGCGCCGCCTTGTTCATCATCGGTGCAGCGGGTGTCCTGCTCAGACGGAACCTGCTTATCGTTCTGATGTCGCTGGAATTGATGCTCAACTCGGTGAGCATCAACCTTGTCGCCTTCTCCAGTTTCCAAGGCGAGTTCCGCGGTCAGATCGTTGCTATTTTTGTCATTGCCATCACCGCATCCGAAGTGGCCATCGCCCTTGGAATTCTGGTCGCCCTCCTGCGCAACAAACCCACCCTTGAAGTGGACGAAATCACGATCATGAAAGGATAGGGTTTGGAAGCCGTCAACTCAATCACTCCGGTCCTTGCCTTTGCAGTTCCCCTGCTGGCCTCTGGGGTTATTCTATGCCTGCACGGACGCGAAAATCTTCGCGATAGTGTCAGTGTGGTGGCGGCTGTGATTGCTTTCTCACTTGTCATATCCATGGCACCGGTTGTGCTGGAACGCGGCACTGTTGAAATCTCGTTGTTCCAGATCCTGCCCGGCGTTGACTTTGCCTTCCGGGTAGACTCGCTGG
>JAJRZC010000169.1 GCA_024275435.1 Alphaproteobacteria bacterium | reverse complement strand
CGGCTCATGCAGACAATCATCCCCTTGCCGTCGGCAGCGCTCAAACGTTGCTCAAAGTGCCGGACGATGTCGGCGGCGACCTGCTTCAAACGGGGTTCACTGCCAACCACGGCCTCCTTGCTGGCCCATCTTGCAAAGCGTTTTTGTCGTTCGGTGAGTTCATCCGTTTCGGTGACTTCTTCCACGCGCTGGTCCAGGATGGCTTTTTGTTCTTCCGAAAGTTTGATTTTGGCCAGCCGGCTTTCGTAATAAATCGGCACGGTTGCTCCGTCCTCGACGGCCTGCTGGATATCGTAAATGTCAATGTAATTGCCAAAGACGGCGACGGTGTCGCGGTCTCCCAGTTCGATGGGTGTGCCGGTAAAGCCAATGAAGGTAGCGTTGGGCAGGGCATCGCGCATGTGACGGGCAAAGCCGTCAATGAAATCATATTGGCTGCGATGAGCCTCATCGGCGATGACCACGATGTTGTGGCGGTCACTCAACCGTGGATAGGCCGCGCCCTTCTCGTCCGGGAAGAATTTTTGGATGGTGGTGAAGACAATGCCGCCGGAAGCCACCGAGAGCCGTTTCTTCAGGTCTGCGCGGCTGAGCGCCTGCACCGGCGTCTGGCGTAGCAATTGCTGGCAGTTGCTGAAAGTTTCAAATAATTGCTGGTCAAGGTCATTGCGGTCGGTGATGACCACAACCGTGGGGTTGTTCATCTCTTCGGTCAGCACCAGTTTACCGGTATAGAAAACCATGGAAAGGCTCTTGCCGCTGCCCTGCGTGTGCCAGACCACGCCGCCGCGCCGGTCTCCCGGCGGCTGGTCGGCTGCGCTGGGGAGACCGTAGGCTTCGGGGGCTTCTGCCAGGCGAGTTGCCTCGGGCGGGGTTGCCGCCCGAATGGTGGATTCCAGCGCCCGGTTGACGGCGTAATACTGGTGGTAGGCAGCCAGTTTCTTCTGCGCGCCTTCCTTGGCTTTCTCAAAGACAATGAAATGACGGATGACATCCAGCAGGGTGGACTTGTTAAGCAGACCGCGGATGAGCGCTTCCAGTTCCGGTTCTTGCTCTGAATCGATGATGGTTTGACCGTCTGCAGTTTTCCATTCCATGAAGCGCGTGTATTGGCTGGTAAGCGTACCCGCCTTGGCAAACCAGCCATCACTGATGACCATGAAGGCGTTGGTGTTGAAAAGCGAGGGGATCAACTGCTTGTAGGTTTGCAACTGGCGGTAGGCGGCCTTGAGGTCGGCTTCTTCATCGGCGGGGTTTTTCAACTCAATAACCACCAGCGGCAGGCCGTTGACGAAGAGAACGATATCCGGGCGTTTGTTGTTGTGCCCCTCTATGACAGTAAACTGATTGACAGCCAGGAATTCGTTGTTTTGCGGGTTTTCCCAATCCACCAGCCAGACCTTGTCCGTGCGCGATTGCCCCCCGCCGAGGCTGTATTTGACGTCAATGCCGTCGGTGAGCAATTGGTGAAAAGTCACATTGTTCTCCAGCAGGGTGAGCGCGGGTGTGCGCAGGGCGATGCGAAGGGCTTCTTCTCGGGCATCGGCGGGGATGTGGGCGTTGATGCGGTCAATGGCAGTGCGCAGGCGGGAGGTCAGGATGACTTCGGTCAGGGCGCGCTCAGCGTTCGGATCGTCGGAGATATCCGGTCCATACAGGATTTCGTAGCCGTTAGAATCGCGCAGAATGTCCAGGGCGAGTTCTTCGATTTCGGATTCGTAGATGCTGTTTTTCATGCCTCAGGTCCCAGAATGAGTGTACGCAGTTCGGTTTCTCGCGATTCGAAAATGGCCTTTTCGATTTCGATGTTACGAGATTGCCCGATAATACCGAACTCATATTTTCCGCCAGTAAGTTTTTTCTTGTAAAGCGCTATCCTTGGGTGGGTATCTTGTGGGTATCTTTTGTAATGGACAAAGGGGGATAAGCAAAACATCACAGCGTCCTCAGTCTCAATAAGAGCAAATACACTCTGGTCATTAAAATAATCCATCACTACAATGTAATCTTTTCTGGGTAATTGCAATGTTCTCTTGCTACCATCCAGGCTATGACCCGCGAAAATATCACATCGCGGAAACAATGCTCCACCCTCGCTGTTGCTATGGTACCGAAAAATAGTGACTCGCTTAAGTTCGCTTACCCATCGCAAAGCCGAGATCATATCCGGTAATAATTCCGAGTAGAGCGCCTTCTGTTCTTCTGGTGTAGCCGCAAAGGAATGGGCAAATTCATTCCGTTTACGATTGAGATGCCTCAATTTCCCTATGGCATCCACTGTGACGATCTGGCCGCAATTGAGTGGAATGCCATTCTTTTGGCAGTAGTCCAGGATGTTTTCAAGGATATCCAGTCTCTTGGCAACGCGATCAGAATAATAGTCGTTTAGTTTGATGCCAACGTCTTTTAAGGGGATTCGCCGATGTCTTGCTTCTCCAACAACCAAACCATACAGAAAAAAAATCAGTGCTTCCCAGGCCGATTTTAGTAAATCGAGCCGATGATGGGGGTTATCATAGTTATTTTCTGCCTGCCAGAGGTAATGGGCGACAGGGGTTGGAAAACTTGTGAAAACCTCGTTCGAAAATAGTTCATCGTCGGCCAGATAAGATTGAAGCAATTCCACGTACTGCTCATAACTCATACAGTAAAGCGTCTTGCTAGGTGGAAACGTAAATCCGCCAATGTTGACAGTGTTTTCATCGCTAGAATCCAGCCATTCGTTGAAAGTTGGGTGGTCGGTATATTCGACTTTATTCGTTTCGCTCATACCTCAATCTCCCCGCTCATCAATTTGGGCAGGAGGGTGTCGCGCAATGCGGCAAGGGTCTGGGATTCCATTAAATTTGTCGCCATTTTCGCGTACAAAGGGGAAACCACTTTATCGAACCTCGTTACAACTTTCGATTCTGGGATAATGATGGGGATAGGGCGGAAATTTCGCTTACTGATTTCAGGGAAGGTCGTTCCAATTGCCCGCGATTTAACGTTGTTGATGTTGTAAGATGCCCAGTTCAAGAGATAATAGTTAGACACTTCTTCAGTGGGTTTTGGACTCATTGCAATGAACCCCTGATTGACGCATACCGGAATTTGACTTATAGCGAGATAGCCAACTGGTGCGCGTGAAGACATCAGTAATGTACCTGGAGGCAATAATCCAGAACTTATTTTCTTAAGCCCGGCTTCGGTTACTTTCCTTTCTGTTGAGAGCAAGATGGGACTGGACAGTTTGGACAAATCTTTTGGCGTGGCGAAATGATAAACGCCGTCTTCCCAATATGCCGGATTCTTGGTGCTGGGCGTGCCACCACCAACCACAGTGACAACATTTCCAATTTCATCCACCCGCCACCCCTTCGGAATCGGGCCCAACTCGCTCTCGACCATCTCGCCGGTGGCACCAGGGAAGTTGAATTCCACGAACCACTCCTTGAAGATGGCCCGGGCGATGGTTTCCAGCGTGGCATTCATCTGCCGGTTGAGTTCGATTTTGTCGTCCAGCGTGGAGAGTACCTCCGCGATGCGGCGCTGGGTGGGGAGGGGAGGGAGCAAAATTTCAAATTGAGATAAGATTTTCGCATTTGCTCCAGGTTGGGCAGATCCCCCAACAATCGATTTTATATATTCTTTCCAGAAAACAGATTTCAGAACATATCCAATAAAAAATGGGTCAGCAATAGCTTCATCGATTGCAAATCGTATCAGATAGGAAGCAAAAACTGCTTGCTTGTCCTCCTTTATTACCTCAGCCACTCCGGTTGTCGCACCTGTTCTTGCAACAACAATATCACCAACTTCCAACTTGTATTTTCTATATGTATTAGGATCTATCTTGCAATATGGGACTGTGTCCCAATTCAATCCGTTGACAATGTCCGTGATTCGTAAAAATTTAGGGCCAACTGGTTCTGATTGAGCACTCGCTGTATAGCCATACGAGATACTTTTTGATATTTCTCCTAATGTAAGCATTTGCCAGCCATCAGTACTCATAGCCAATCCTCTTCAGGTTCTTCTTGCTCACAGCGGCTCCGTCCCTTCACTCAGGATGGCAAGATAGCGGTCGTAGGCAAAGATGCGGTTGCGTTTCTTGCCGGTAATCTCCCGGGCGATGTCCAGGGCAACCAAAGCCT
>JAJRZC010000168.1 GCA_024275435.1 Alphaproteobacteria bacterium | reverse complement strand
GTGCTTTTCTGGTTCGCCTTGATGGTTCTTCGGGAAAGATTACCTCATTTGATGGGCGCGAACGTGCACCATTAAGTGCCAAGCCCGATCGCTTTTTACAAAATGGAAATCCATTGCCATTTTCTACTGCTGTGAATTCTGGCTTAAGCGTCGGCGTTCCAGGAATTCTGCACATGATGGCGGATGTGCATGCTCAATATGGGCGTTTGACGTGGCAAGACCTGTTTGTTCAGGCCATTGATCTTGCTGAGAAAGGTTTTCGTGTTTCTGCACGTTTGAATGCGTTATTGACCAGACAAGGGGCTGGGCGTTTCTCATTACCGGCGCGCCGCTACTTCTTTTCTGAGGATGGAAAACCCAGACCTGTTGGTTATGTTTTGCGTAATGTAGAATTTGCCAAGACGTTACGATTGATTTCGAAGCGGGGTGCTGCCGGGTTTTACGAAGGGCCTGTCGCGCGTGAGATTGTCGAGGCGGTTGCTAAGGCGCCAAATTTCGTTGGTGATCTGACATTGGAAGATCTTCGCGCCTACCGTGCTGTGGAGCGCGAAGCTGTTTGTGTTCCGTACCGGAAAATGCGCGTTTGTGGCATGGGGCCGCCTTCTTCAGGAGCGCATACGGTTGGACAATCCTTGATGTTGCTCGATGGGTTTGATCTTGGCTCAAATGTTGATGGGCGGGTGAACAGCCAAGCGTTGCACCTGATTGGGGAGGCCGAGAAGCTCGCGTTTGCAGATCGAAACCGATATTTGGCGGATCCGGATTTTGTTCGTGTTCCTGCCGGTTTGCTCAATGAAGATTATGTTTCTTCCCGTCGCCAACTGATTGACCGGCTTCGAGCGATGGGCCGTGCGAAGCCAGGTACGCCAAAGGAAGTCAAGGGTGATGCGTTGGGAGCTGATGTTACTTTTGAGCGGGCGGGCACCTCGCATATTTCTGTTGTTGATGGTTTTGGAAATGCGGTTGCCATGACTTCGAGCATCGAGGGTGCTTTTGGGTCCGGCCTTTGGGCGGCGGGATTTCTTCTCAACAATGAGCTTACAGATTTTTCATTCCGGCCAACAGATGAAACGGGTTTGGTTATTGCCAACCGTGTGGAAGGCGGGAAACGACCACGCAGTTCGATGGCGCCAACAATCATCGTAGCTGACAATGGAAAGTTTTTTGCGGCTCTTGGATCTCCGGGCGGGAGCCGAATTATACTGTACGTATTGAAAAGTGTTATTGCGTTGATCGATTGGGAGATGGATGCGCAAGCTGCCGCGGCATTGATGAACTTCGGTAGCCGCAACCATGGAATTGAGATTGAAAAAGGTCATGAGATGGCGTGGGATGCGCTGCTGCTTGAAAAGCTTGGGCATGAAGTGCGCGTTGATACAATGACTTCAGGTCTACATATTATCGTGTCGCGAGATGACAAACTTGAAGGTGGTGCCGACCCAAGACGCGAGGGTGTCGCGCTGGGGGACTAAGCTTTTTTTGAAGAGATTGAAATCACGATAATGTCTGTCTGTTTTTGAACTGAGCTTCGTGAACGAATTGGCGTATGGAATGAGTCAACGAAAGAAGAAGATAATAGTTGTTGGCGCTGGTGTGTTGGGTCTTTGGCAGGCGCTTTCGTGTGCACGTGCGGGTTTTCAAGTTTGCCTTATTGATCAAAACGCTGAGGCAGAGGTTGAAAATGCTTCCGTCCTTGCGGGGGGCATGCTGGCACCGGATTGTGAGGCTGAAGCGGCGCCGGAGCTGGTGCGTGATTTTGGCCGTGAGGGAATAAAGGCGTGGCGGGCGCTTTATCCGAACATTCTCGAGCGAGGGACTTTGGTTGTTGCCTCAGGGCGCGATCAAGGTGAGCTGTTGCGCTATAGCAAGATGACGCATGGGTTTGAGCTTGTCGATGAAGCGCGCATATCAGTTCTGGAGCCGGACCTCTCGGGGCGTTTTACATCCGGATTATTTTTTGGAGGTGAGGCACATGTGGTGGTTTCTGATGCTTTGAACTTTTTACTTGAAGAAGTGAAACGCCTCGGTGTCGAGGTTCGACTGGGAGAGACTTTTTCCTTTCGGGACGGGGTTCGAGATTATGATGACAGCGTCATTCTAGATTGTCGTGGCATGGCGGCGTGCGATGATCCATTGCCGGGGCTGGAAGAAACAATGTCACTGTTGCGTGGGGTCCGCGGTGAACGCGTCGTTATAAAAACTCAGGATGTGCAGTTGAGCCGACCTGTGCGGTTGCTTCATCCAAGACATCCAATTTATGTGGTTCCGTGGGGCAATGGTTGCTTTGTAGTTGGGGCGACCGTGATTGAGAGTGCTGATGAAAGTCTTGCTAGTGTGCGCTCTGTTCTTGAGCTTCTGGGTGCGACGTTTGCACTGTTACCTGCTTTCGGTGAAGCACGGGTTCAGGATATCCGTGCTGGGGTGCGCCCGGCTTATCCTGATAATATTCCCAGAGCGGTTGTTGCACCTGGTGGGCGTTATATCAGTGTTAATGGTGCCTACCGCCATGGTTTTTTGCTTGCCCCGGTGCTTGCCGAAGCGGTGAGCGGGTATCTGACAACTGCCAGTTTCAAACATTCGTTGCTGGTGGGACCGGATTATATTTCAGGTATTGGCGCGTCTTGATTTGTGCTGTGGCGGGCTTTGAGGGTGTCTGAAAGCCTTTTACCCACTGTTGCGGCGTTGCTTTTTGGGGTGGTGGCTTTCAGATATCGAGTCGAGGTGGTATAGGCGAGCCCCAAAAGCTGTGCGGCGTCGATGGAAATGCCCTGGCTGATTCGTGCTCTTTTGCAGGAAGTGTTTAGGAGATTTTATATGGCCTTGAGCCAACTCAATAATGATATGGGAATGGCGCTCACCTTTGATGATGTTTTGCTTGTGCCGGCAGCTTCGGAAGTAATGCCCGGTGATGTGGATGTTGCAACTCATGTAACGAAATCAACCAAGCTCAATATTCCGATAATGTCGTCGGCGATGGATACCGTGACGGAAGCGCGTCTTGCAATTGCGGTTGCCCAGGCGGGCGGTATTGGCGTTATGCACCGAAACCTGGAGCCGGAGGAGCAGGCTCGTCAGGTTCAACTGGTCAAGAAATATGAGTCGGGGATTGTGCTTAATCCGGTGACGATCGGGCCAAAAGCTACATTGGCGCAAGCCTACAAGCTGATGGATGAGCATCAGATCTCCGGTGTGCCGGTGGTTGAGACAAAACGGAAAAACGATTCCAAAGGCCGGCTTGTGGGGATATTGACGAACCGGGATGTGCGGTTTGCAACAAACCCCGACCAGCTTGTCAGCGAATTGATGACCAAGGATAAGCTCATTACTGTGACGCGTTCTGTGTCACAAGCGGAAGCAAAGCGGCTTTTGCATCTCAATCGTATTGAGAAACTTCTTGTTGTTGATGAGGAGTATCATTGCATCGGGCTTATTACGGTCAAGGATATTGAGAAGGCGCAAAAATTTCCCGATGCCTGCAAGGATGAAGAAGGAAGACTTCGGGCTGCGGCGGCTACGACTGTTGGTGATGACGGTTTTGCACGCTCCGAGCTTTTGATCGAGGCAGGGTGTGACCTGATTGTGGTTGATACGGCACATGGTCATTCGAAATATGTTTTAGAAGCCGTTCGCCGTATCAAAACAATGTCAAATAGCGTGCAGGTCATTGCGGGTAATGTCGCGACGAAAGAAGCAACGGCAGCGCTTATCGATGCTGGTGCGGATGCTGTGAAGGTTGGAATTGGCCCTGGATCAATTTGTACAACACGAATTGTCGCCGGGGTTGGTGTTCCGCAGCTTACAGCGATTTCCGAATGTGCCCGAGAGGCAAACAAGCATGGTGTGCCGGTGATAGCCGATGGCGGTATTAAGTATTCGGGTGATGTGGCGAAGGCCATTGCGGCTGGCGCGAGTGTGGTGATGATCGGGTCTTTACTCGCTGGCACAGATGAGGCGCCGGGGGAAACCTACCTCTATCAGGGCCGAACTTATAAATCCTATCGCGGGATGGGGTCTGTTGGTGCCATGGCACGTGGTTCGGCCGACCGGTATTTTCAGGCGGAAGTGAAAGACACGTTGAAGCTTGTACCCGAGGGTGTCGAGGGGCAGGTGCCTTACAAGGGTCCCGTTGATGCGGTCTTGCATCAGTTGGTGGGTGGTTTGCGTGCTGGGATGGGGTATGTGGGTGCGCCGACAATTCCGACGTTTCAAGAACGGGCACGGTTTGTACGGATTTCGCCAGCGGCCATGCAGGAAAGCCATACGCATGGTGTCGCTATAACGCGAGAAAGTCCAAACTATCCAGGCGGTGGTTAGACACATACTCGTTATTTTCCTCGCGTTGTTTTTGGAGAATTTTTATGCGCGTCTCTCAGGCCCTCATTTTAATCCCAGTATTTGTTCAAGTCCTTCTGACGCTGTTTGTCCTTGTACTTTTGTTTGTTGAGCGGGTTCGTTCGATGAAGGAACGGCGGCAGCGACCTGATGACGTTGCTCTTGCGGCGCCTACGGATTGGAGCGAGCAGGCGCAGAAATTGCGTAACAACTATGGGAACTTATTAGAGTTGCCGATGTTGTTTTATGTGGTGGCTTTGTTTGCCTTGTCTCTACGGTTGGTCGACGTCTGGATGCTTGGTCTTGCCGTTGCTTTTGTTCTGTCACGCATTGTTCATACTTTTATTCACATTGGTCAGAACAGCGTTTTGCCTCGTTTTTATGCTGTTTTGGTTAGCATGATACTTGTTGGTGCCATGTGGGTTCTGTTGATGTGGCGCGTGGCCGCGTCGGGGTTTTAAGGAAAAAGTCCTCGGCATCTGAGGGTTTTGGTCGTTTGCTGCACCAAAGGAATATCCCCAAGTTCGGCTTGTGCTGATTTAACAGTTCGAGGCTGCAGTGTCTTTTGAGGCATGGCAACGGGGAGTCATAAGAAAAAGAGACTTTATTTTATGCGCACAGGTGGCCGGCTTCGTGCCGCGGTTGAAATACTTGAAGACGTTCTTGAGCGTCATAGACCAGCGGGAAAGGTGCTTGCAGATTGGGGCAGGTCGCATCGCTTTGCTGGTTC
>JAJRZC010000167.1 GCA_024275435.1 Alphaproteobacteria bacterium | reverse complement strand
TTACTGGAAGTGCTGCTCAGTCGTTATATGCAGGCAAATGAATCAATAAATTTGCAATTACCAGATGCCCGGGTCGTAGAAAGTGCAGATGTTCCCTTGCTGCCGGCTTCTCCCAAACGCACCAAAATTGTCGCCCTTGCCGCTATGGGGGGTCTTGGCTTGGCTGTCATTCTAGCCTTGGCGTTTGAGTTCTCAACCACAGGTCTTGGGCGGCCGGAGGATGTCGAACAAGTTCTCGATCTAACCCATCTCTCCTCCTTGCCTCAGCTTTCAGATGAAGGGACACAGCAAGAAGATCTTCTTACCCTTGCGCGTCTCATGATAGCAGACCCAAGTGGAGGGTTTGCTGAAGCCATACGTAGCGTACGTCGTGAGCTTGATGTTCAAAGAAGGACCAATGGGCCACGCATTATTTTGGTCGCAGGCAGCTTGCCCGGAGAGGGGGCAAATGTCATTGCATCCAATATTGCTCACCACTACGCCATGACGGGACAGTCAGTTTTGCTGATTGATGGAGATGTACGCCGTTCACGGCTTTCCAATCAATTGGCTCCACAAAGACAGTGCGGACTCATGGATGCATTGTCTCGCTCCTTCGGTGCGGAAAAAGCAGTGTTGCGCGACAAGTTGACAAACCTCCACTTTTTACCAGCCACCAGTTCCTACGCCTTGCCAAACACCACCCCTGAACTTTTGTCGTCGCCGGCAATGGCCTACCAGCTAGACCGTCTGAAAAAACAGTTTGATATAATCATCATCGCCTCTCCACCCTTGTTACCGGTAATCGACGGACGCGTTCTCGCCGACTATGCCGATCAAATCCTGTTTGTAATGGGATGGCGCTCAACGCCCAAGGCCCTTGCCAAGCGCGCGCTGAAAGGTCTTGCCGTGAATGAAGACAAAATTGTCGGCGTTGTGGTCAACCACGTCGATCGTGAAATGATGCCAAACAACTCAGGTTTCGCCAAGCGGAAGCAAGCGGATTTCGGGGCACACGAAAGTGAGGCTGCGTAAAGAATGCGAACTCCAAAAACAAAAACGTGTTTCAAAACGATAAGATTTGGAAAAAGAACTTAACCATAACATCGTTAAGTCCGTAAGTAGATTGAAAACATTAGGATAATTCGGTTTTCCATTGACTTGGAAAGTAGGTTTTTAGGCAGATATTTAGATAAATAGTGTCCAATAGCTTCATAGAAACAAGGGGCACGATCAACTGCCCCACACTTCAACAGTGGGTCCTTCATGATAGCTAGCCGTATTGCCGGCCAGGATACGCCTGGTGAGATGATAGCCTCATCAATCGCACACTCAAGCTCGCTTAACGTGCCCCGCTTGTCGCGAAAAGTCGCCTTGGATATCGTAGCACTTGTCGATGTCGCTGCCATAGTCATTGGCGCGTTTCTACCGGTGATGATTTATTCCGTATTTGGAGGTGTGACCCCAAGCACCATTCTTGCCGTGCAATCGAGCCTGGCCGCAGCAATCATAGTTGTGATGTTGCTAAATGCCTGGGGTATGTATGACACGGCACGTATTCATAACCTTCCTGAAAAACCATGGCTCCTGATTACCGCTCTGTCCGTGGCATTCCTGGCTGTTTTAGGTCTGGGGCTCCCATACGCAATCAATAATCCTCAGCTTTGGGTCTGGTATCTCACTTGGGCAGCAGTGACGTTCTTGTTGATGATCGCCAATCGCAAGGTTGCAGGAAAAATTTTAAAAAAAATGACCCAAGAAGGACGCTTCAATCAAAGTGTTGCAGTGTTTGGTGCGGGAAAAATAGCGCGGCGTGTCCATGACCAGCTCTCCAACTCCGCCCTTGGCATTAAATTCGTCGGAGTTTTTGATGATCGCATTGGAAAAGAACGGGTTGATTCAGATGGCCTGAAAGTAACGGGGGGACTTGAAGAACTCACAAAGGCCAGCCGTGATGGTTTGATTGATAAGATTATCATCGCCTTACCCCAAGCAGCTGAAAAGAGAATGGCGATTATTACCAAGCAACTGGAGCGGTTGCCCGTCAGCGTGCACATCGTCACGCACATTTCCACTGATTTCTTGGAAGTACATTCCGGGCACAAGGTCTCCAGCATTGGTGATGTTGGTCTTATGGACGTGAAGCCAAAGGCCCTCGCTGATTGGAGTCCCTTTCTCAAACGGTGTGAAGATGTTCTGCTCGGGACAATAGCATTTATGCTTGCTGCCATTATCGCACCGTTTATCGCTTTGGCAATTAAGTGGGATAGTCCCGGCCCGGTCCTATTCAAGCAGCTTCGGCGCGGTCTGAATATGAAAGAATTCGAGGTCTACAAATTCCGTACCATGGTACACGCCGGCGAAAATCCAGATACGACACAGGCCAAAAGGAATGATCCGCGCGTGACAAAGGTCGGTAGTTTCCTCCGTCGGTTTTCTCTTGATGAAGTTCCGCAGATCATAAATGTGTTGAAGGGCGAAATGAGCCTTGTTGGCCCTCGTCCTCATGAAATATCCCATGATGAAGAAATGTCCAATGCCGTCGAGCAATACGCAAATCGTCATCAGGTGAAACCAGGAATAACTGGATTGGCGCAAGCCTATGGCTATCGTGGTGAAACACGTAACTTGGAGCAGATAGAAAAACGAGTGGCGCTTGATATGAAATACATCAAGAACTGGTCGCTCGCACTGGACTTCAAGATCCTCGCACGCACCGTGTGGGTCGTCTTGACGGGAAAGAATGCCTACTAAAAACAATACGACAAGAAAAATACGCAACAGGAAAAGTTAGACAGGGCTGAAATAACCAGAGTGCTCCATCTAAGAAGCACGGACAAGAAAAGAAAGAGACGTCGCTAACTCACGAACCAGCAAGCAACAGCCAACTATGAGAAAATAAAGGCAATCATGCTTCGCGCACTTACACAGGCACCTTTACCGGTGACCATACTCATAATCTGCTTCCTGTGCCCGACGGAGTTCTCTTTGTTTCTCGGAGGTCTGCGCTTGCCTCCGCACCGGGTTGCGCTCATTATACTTATTGGCTTTGCTCTGGTACGCCTGTTCACCCGCCGGGATATACGTATTGGTAATTTTGACGTATTTTTTGCGCTGTTCAATATGTGGACTATTTACGCGTTCGCTTACCATGACCCCAGCGGCGGTGGCCTCATTTATGGCGGCTCACTAGCCTTGGAAAGTATGGGAGCCTATCTCGTTGCGCGCGCCTATGTACGCAGCATTGATAGCTTGCTGGCGACGCTCAAGGTCATGTTGATCGCCATAGCTTTCGCAGCTCTCATTGCATTGCCAGAAACGCTTCTGGGTAAAAACTACACCCACGATATGCTTTATGCCCTCACGGGATACTATCATCCCACCGCCGTGCAATCACGCCTCGGCCTTACACGCGCCTACGGCACTTTCGATCATCCAATTCACTACGGCACATTTTGCGCTGGCCTGCTTGCCCTGTTCTGGTATGCGCAGCGCAAAGCTTCACAAAGGCGCGCACGAGCAGCTCTTGTGACAGGAGCAACCTTTCTTGGCATATCCTCCGCACCACTTTTATGCTTAGGCTTGCAGATCATCATGATTGCCTGGGAGCGTATTACCCGCACGATACCGGCGCGCCTGACACTCTCTCTCGTCGGTCTTCTCGGACTATTCATCGGCATATCACTGGTTTCCAATCGGTCTGTCGCCACCGTAATCGCGACGCGTCTCACACTGGATTCCTGGACAGGATTCTATCGTATTCAGATCTGGGAACATGGTATGAAGAATGT
>JAJRZC010000166.1 GCA_024275435.1 Alphaproteobacteria bacterium | reverse complement strand
GTGAGCAAATCGTCCATGGTGAGACCGGGTGGCTGGTGTCCCCTGATGCTGATGGTATCAGGGCGGGATTGCAGCGCCTGCTGGGCGACCCCGCCCTGCGAGCAAAGCTGGGGCGGAACGCCCGGCGTTTTGTTCAGGCGACCTGTTCGCTGGACAAGGTCGCCGGGATGGAAGCCGCGCTGTTGCGAGAGACGGCGCGCGGTGGCCGGGGGCGATAAAATTGGAGCGCTTGCTCAGCATGTGTGCGGTAGTTCGCCGCGCGCGCTGTCTGTTGGTGATGAAAGCGGGCGTGGGGCGATGTGCATCTTGTGTGTCTTGTGAGGATTAATGAGAGCGAAACTGAATCGACTTTTTATGCGTTTGGTCAACTTGCGGCTGGATCGTTTCTCCGAGGAACATTTTGTACAATACCTCCTCTATCTGATCGCCCGGCGGCTCCGGGGAAGAGACGCGGCGAGCGCTCTGAGGCTTTTGTTCTCATTGGACGCGGCGCTTTACGGTATGCAGGGGCAATGGGCGGTCGAGTACGATGGAGGGATTCACACCAAGCACCGCCATATGCGGTATCATGATTTCTTCACAAGCCGCATCCGTCCGGCGGATCGTGTGCTGGATATCGGGTGCGGCAACGGGGCAGTGGCCTACGATGTAGCCGGGGTTGCCCGGTGGGTTGTGGGGGTGGATATCAATGAGGACAGCATTCGCGCGGCGAGGCAGCGCTACCAACGGGCGAATCTGGAATTCCGTGTTGGCGACGCCCTCGAAGCGTTGCCTGACGAAGCGTTTAGCGTGGTGATTTTATCGAACGTGTTGGAGCATTTGCCAGGCCGCCCTGCTTTTTTGCGCCGCGTGCAGGATACTCTACAGCCCGAACGCATACTCATCCGCGTGCCATTGTTCGAACGCGACTGGCGTGTGCCCTTGAAGAAAGAACTCGGCGTGGAGTGGCGGCTGGATAAAACGCACGAAATCGAATATACGCTGGAGACGTTTGCCGCGGAGATGAAAGCCGCGGGCTTGAGCATTGAGCACCTCGAAGTGCGCTGGGGCGAGATCTGGGCGGAAGTGGCGTGATGTCCCCGCGCGTTTCCGTGGTCATGGCGGTGTACAATGGGGAACGTTATCTGCGCGAGGCGGTCGAGAGCATCCTGGGGCAAACCTTCACGGATTTTGAGTTCATCATCATCGATGACGGCTCGCAAGACCACAGCCTTTCCATCCTGCAGGATTTGTCTCAAAAGGATCGCCGCATCCGCATCATCGAGAACCGGGAGAATCTGGGACTGTCCGCTTCCCTGAACAAAGGCATCCGCGCAGCGCGGGGGGAATACATCGCCCGCATGGATGCGGATGATATCAGCAACCCGGAGCGATTTGAAAAGCAAGTCGCTTTTATGGATGCTCACCCGGAGGTCGGGGTTTGTGGGACGTGGGTGGAATACATCGGCGACATCAATGATGTGTTGAAACTCCCTCTAACCCATGATGCCATACACGCACGCTTGCTCTTCGAAAATGCGCTTGCCCATCCGTCGGTGACGATGCGGGCGTCTCTAATCAGAAGGGAAAATTTATACTATGACGAGGACATCCGCTATGCTCAGGACTATGAATTGTGGAGTCGGGCTGTTACCAGAACGAAGCTGGCAAACGTTGGCCGGATTCTTGTGCAGCACCGGACACATTCACAAAGAGTCGGTGCAAAGTATGGGCGAAAACAGCAGGAAGTCCATGATAGGGTACACCGTCGTTTGCTGGAAGACCTGGGCGTTGATTACACAGATGATGATATTTGGCTGCATCAGCATATCTGCACCCATCGTTACGGCGATGATGTCGATTTTCTGGAGCGGACACAACGCTGGCTGAAACTGCTCTCTGCCTCAAACAGAACTCGCAGAGCGATTCCTCCGGAAATTATGGAGGCTGAGCTCAGTATGGTGTGGGCCAGAGTATGCCGACAAGTCCCTCTTCATCCAGTGAGAATATTTGCCTATATTTTGTTTCATCCATTGGATTTTCGTGGGTGGGCAGGGGTCAAAGGTGTCCTTGCAAGAATATGGCCTCTGTTTGGCTAATGGATTATGCCACTTGGCAAACTGTGAGGCAACCCTGCTGCGACTTCCTGATGGCAACCAACCCAACTGGCAACAACTAGATCGCTTAACACCTGAGTGCAAATGAGGATTCTCCATACGGTTGAATACTATGCCCCTTCGGTGGGCGGCGCGCAAGAAGTCGTTCGGCAGATCTCTGAACGGTTGGCCCAGCGGGGCCATCAGGTCACTGTTGCCACAACGGCACATCCTGCTCGCACAGACAAATTCATCAACGGTGTTAGAGTCGTCGAATTTGATGTTTCCGGGAATGCTGTGCGCGGCTTTCAAGGCGAAATCAGTCGGTATCAGCAATTTCTGTTAGAAGGCGATTTCGATGTGATGATGAATTACGCTGCACAGCAATGGGCAATGGATTTGGTGTTCCCGGTTTTGGAGCGCATCCCTTATCGTAAAGTGATGATCCCTTGCGGGTTTTCAGGGTTGTATGACCCGGCGTATCGCGACTACTATGCTCAGATGCCTGAGGTCATGCGGGGGTATGATCATTTGGTTTTCCATGCTGATGATTACCGTGACACCAATTTTGCCCGTGAGAACGGGATAGAGCATTTTAGCATCATTCCTAATGGCGCTTCTGAAATTGAGTTTGAGAGAGATGACCAAACTTTCCGAGGTCGTTACGGTATCTCCGAAGATGTGCCACTGCTGTTGACCATCGGCAGCCATACGGCGACAAAGGGACATCAACTTTGCCTGGAAGCCTTCAGCCGAATTGATAGCGAGCGTGCTGTCTTGGTAATTATTGGCAACATCCCAGATGGCCGTACTCATCGGCAAGCATTTGTGCGGCAACTGTTGGATGAGGCGAGGCGATTGCGGGCCGGCCGAGTGATAAAAATGAGCGTTCGCGCTGTGTTGGGAGGTACTTTTCCAGGTTGTTTGCCTGATGATCGTGTTCGCAGCTGGGTGATTAATATCAAGGAGCGAGGGAGGAAACGAGTGATATTGCTGGACCTGCCGCGCAAGGATGTCGTCGCTGCTTTGCAGGCTGCTGACCTGTTTATTTTTGGTTCAAATGTAGAATATTCACCTTTGGTTTTGTATGAAGCAGTTGCTGCACGCACGCCATTTATAAGCCTGGCGTGTGGCAATGCAGCTGAGATAGCAGCCTGGACTGGTGGTGGCCTGATCGCGCCAACGGTTCAAAAAGAGAAGGGCTATGTTGATGGCGATCCCGACAAATTTGCCAGATTGATCTCAGATTTACTGCAGGATAAAAGGAAAAGAAAATTGTTGGCTACTACAGGTTTCCGTTCCTGGCGTGAGCGTTTTACCTGGGAAAAGATCGTTGATCGGTATGAAAGCTTGTATAAAAGTTTGTTGGAGCACGCATGATGATCGAGACAATCAGCGAGAATTGCGCGCCATCAAGCAATTCGCCTCGCGAGCAGTACTTTTGGTGCAGGATACGTTCTATCAACCACCATCAGCGGTATACAAAGTCGGTCCTCATCTCGCAGTTGCTGAATTCGCAGAACAATATTCTCCGTGGTTTAATTCGATGATTCTTGGGTTGCCTGGAATCATTTCGTTGTACTGGTAATGTTTAAATCGCAAGTTATATGTTCTGCTGAAATTTGCCGGTGATGCCAATCCGCATTCTCATCTTCAGCCGTGATCGTGCCATGCAATTGGATGCGACTCTTCGCTCTCTATTTCTGCATTGCCAGGATTGCGAGAAAGCCCGCATTTTTGTGTACTATCGCGCCACGTCGTCCCTTCATGCGCGCCAATATGAATCTCTGAAAGAGGCTTATCCGGGGGTGGTTTTCCTCGAACAAGATGATTTCCGGGACGATGTATTGCGTATTATCAGTCCGTACCCCGCGGGGAGCTTTGCAGCGCAGTGTTTCAGTTTGTTAAACTGGCTGATTTCACGCCTGATTTCTTTAGAGGGGATACCTTTTCGGGTGTTGCAGAGTATTTTTATGCGGTTACGGGTCCATATTTTGGGGAACCTGTTACCTGGGCACATCGAGGATAGCTACGTTCTTTTTCTGGTAGATGACAATCTTTTCGTAAAAGCTTTTTCATTGCTTGACATCACCCAACAATTGATCGATCACCCAGAGGCGTTGGGCTTTTCGCTGCGTTTGGGAACCAACATAACTTATTGTTATACACTAGATCGGCCGCAGTCGATCCCCGACGTTGACGGGATTTATCCTGGGATCCTGAAATTTGATTGGACAAAAGCTGAAGCGGATTTTGGATATCCGCTGGAAATCTCTAGCTCGGTTTACCGTTCTCAAGATATTTTCCCCGTGATCGCAAAACAATCCTTTAAAAACCCGAATGAATTAGAGTATCAGTTGGCTGTCTCTGCTGATGAGTTTTCCGGGCAGAAACCGTTTTTGTTGTGCCCGGATCGTTCGATAACTTTCTGCAATCCATTAAACACTGTGCAAACCTTTGTCCCGAACCGTGGGGGGGAAAAAATTAATTACACCAGCGAGTATTTGGCAGACTTGTTTGACCAGGGGTATCGGATCGAGGTAGGAGCTTATGCTGGTTTCGTGCCTTACGGCTGTCATCAGGAAGTTGATTTGAAGTTTTATAAGTCTCAATAGCCGATGGTGGAAAAATAAATGAGCGTATCTCCGTTGGTGAGCGTGATCATGCCGGTTTACAATGGGGAACGGTTTTTATGCGAGGCAGTGGATAGCATATTAAGCCAAACGTTTCGGGATTTCGAATTTATCGTCATTGACGATGGTTCTGCCGATAATACTCCAGCGATTTTGAGGCAATATTGTCGCAAAGATGGGCGAATTATATGGCTCCGTAAATCCAAGAATGAAGGCATTGTAGCCGCTCTGAACAGTGGTCTAGATCATGCCCGAGGGAAATATATCGCACGCATGGACGCAGACGACATTAGCCTGCCAGAGCGCCTTGAAAAGCAAGTTCGTTATCTGGAATCTAATTTAGGAACTGGGGTGTTGGGCAGTAGTGCTCAAATTATCGATCAACAGGGAAAACCGCTTTTTGTCGTTAGATTTCCTGAAACGCATGCTCTGATACTCTGGTCGTTGCATTTTCATTGTCCCATTATCCATCCGACGGTAATGGCCCGCCGTGACTTCTTTTTAAGGGCGGGCGGATATCGTAGTTCGTGGCCTCATGCCGAGGATTATGATTTGTGGGCAAGGATGGTTTACCAAAGTATTTTTCATAATCTTGGCGAGGTTCTTCTTCAATTGCGCAAACATGATGCGAACATCACTCAGACCAAATCTGTTTTGGCTTTGGGGAGTTCTTTAAGTATCAGCCAGGAGCTTCTTCACTCGTTATTGCGCGAAAACGTGTCTTTAGAACTTGTCAAGGTTTTGCACAATGCAGATGAACCCCGCGCATTAATGAGTGCTCCTCAAGTTCTGATCAGAATTTATGAACGATTTCTAGAGCACTTCAACATTGATGATGATGAAAAGGCCTTTTTGCGGAAAGATGTAGCTATCAGATTAACTCGCATGGCAGTTCGGCATTTTCGTGATCCTCGAAGTCTGGTTGTATTGATACAGGCCTTTCGTTATCACCCAATCGTGCCCGTTATAATCTTGGGGCGAAGTGTTAACGATAAAATCAAAAGTATGCTAAAGTGGTAATCTGTAACAGGACCTACCCCTCGACATGCCTATGCATCGTATTCTCTTCGTCGCTATGAGCGACAGTGTTCATACAGCGCGCTGGATATCCCAAATTCAAGACCAGGATTGGGCTGTTTATTTGTTTCCTGTATACACGGCGGATGCACATCCTGATATAGAAAACTGCGCGATTTTTGCATCGTCTTTAACCGAGAGGAAGAGCAGGCAGAACCGTGCCCGTTTGGTATGGTGGACCATACCATTTTTCTGGGCAGACGTTATCGTATCGAAGTTGGGGAGAACATCAAGCCATTTTTATAAGGCGAAAGCATTGTCTTGCATCATTCGATGGCTTCAACCAGATATCATCCACTCGCTTGAATTTCAGCATGCTGCATATCTGACATTGCCCGTCGTAGAACGCGCGCGTCGGAAAACTTCTAGAGCTCCCAAATGGATTGTGACTAATTGGGGTAGTGATCTATATCTGTTTG
>JAJRZC010000165.1 GCA_024275435.1 Alphaproteobacteria bacterium | reverse complement strand
GCATTTGATCGAGAATTTCTTTGAAAAACTCAAACATTACAGGGCAATAGCTACCAGATACGACAAAACAGCCGTTGCTTTTCTGGGTGCGATCCACCTCGCCGCATCCCTGATATGGCTCAAATGATGACACCCCCTAAGCATTTTGAAAATTCCTTTGTTGATTGTGCCGACAACCCTACCCGCTAGTTTTTGCCGCATCAATCATTATTTGCAACATTTTCGTTCTTATGCAACATATTGCCAAAAATAAGGAATGGACCTATGGCAAAATCAGCATCCGATAACTTCATCCGCGGCGGGCAAACCACTCAGCATTGGTTTCGTATGGCCGCACAGGTCATCAAAGCGGGCATATCCTTTGCCGCTCTGTTCTTTTTCATCGCATATGTCGGGCTGTGCCTAACCTATTACAAAGTCGGAAATATCCATCTGACCTGGGCGCATTGGCTGGCGACATTTTTTGTGGAAAACCGAGGCCAGCCCGATAAAATCGTCAGATATAAGCACCCGCAAAACGGCTGGGTGGAAGAAACTGCCGCGGCAATTTACCAAAACGAAGTTATCCAAAACATTTCAGATCAATATTTGGCGAAAGCATATGAGTTTGCCTATTGGTCCCTTATTCCCGCAGGCATGGCAGCCATTATAGCCGTGATCGTATTCTATATCTCCGGCAGCAAGCTTGATGGCGACGATCATATTAGGGGCACCCGACTTGTTACCGCCAAAGAGCTCAAAAGATGGGTAGACCAGAAATGGAAAGCCTACAAAAAGCAATTCGGGGCCGAGTTCAAAAAAGGCCCTGAATACACCATTGCTGGCATCCGGTTTCCCCCCAACGCGGTTGAGGCTCAAACCGTCATATGTGGAACCGTTGGCACGGGCAAAACCACCTGCCTGAAGGAATTACTTAACGTCATCCGCGAGAACAGCGGCCGTGCGATCATCTATGATAGCATGGGCGCGCTGGTGCGCGATTACTATAATCCAGCGACCGATATTATCATTAACCCTTTTGATTCCAGATCACACGCATGGTCCCCGTTCTTTGAGGCCGAGCGGCCAGAGTTTTTCACCCAAATAGCTGAGGTGATGATACCCGACCGACCGGGCAGCAATGATCCGTTCTGGACCCAAGCGGCCCGCATTGTTTTTGACTATGCCGCCCAGCAACTATTAGCCAGTGGCGATTACTCAAATGCCAAGCTGCGCGATGCCATTCTTAAAATCCCCGGCGAAGATCTTGCAAAATTGATAGAAGCTACCCCTGGGCGGCATTTTCTCAACCAAGAAATAGCAAAGACCGCTGGCTCAATTCGCGCCAACCTAATCGCGGAATTGCGCTTTCTGGAATTCTTGCGCGATGACGGCGAGCCCTTTTCAATCCGCAATTGGGTAAAGACCTCAGAAACGGGTTTTGTTTTTCTAACTGGTGATGCCGAGCACGCCGCCGCCACCCGCAACATCATTTCCACATTGTTTGAGGTTGGCGCCAACGCGCTCATGACCTGCCCCGAAAGCCATGACCCCAAGATCTGGTTTTTAATGGACGAAGTGCCAACCCTGAACCGAATGCCATTCCTGGATAAAAGCCTTGCCGAAATCAGGCAATTTGGTGGGGCCTTTGTGGTGGGCTATCAGGTCTATTCGCAACTGGAAGATATTTACGGGGAGAAATCTGCGCAAACCATTGTGGGTAATCTCAACAATCGAATTATTTTCAACACTCCAGATGCCAGAACCGCAAAGATGTTTTCAGAGTCTCTGGGGTCCGAGGATGTGGATGAGCGCCGCGAGAACATAAGTGTGGGGGCGCACGAAACCCGCGACGGGGTAAGTTTCATGTCGCAGCGTACCGAGCGGGCCATCGTGACCGCCTCTGAAATCCAGTCCCTACCGCAATTCTTGGGCTATGTGCGATTTGCCTATGATGCTCCAGCCGCACAGATCAAACTCAAACCCGTATCTCGCGTGCCGATGGCGGCCAAGTTCGTTCCCTATCATGGCGCAAAATTCGCCAAGGGGAGTATGGCCGCGGCAACGGCTCAAGAAATCATAAAAGAAGGGGGTAAACCGGCCCCCTCCTCCTTTGTCGGGTTATCACCTGAGGCGCAAAAGGCCGAGTTCGAGGTATGGCGAGATCGTATCGTTAATAACGGCCTCTCAATGTTCGCCCCCGGTGAGGGCATGGATCCTGTGCTTTGGTTTCATTTTACCGACAAGCGAAAACTCGGGCAACGGCCAGATGATATTGGCCCTCCAGCGCTCGCGGCACCAATGATGGGATCAAATTGCAAACAGGTTCCGCTCGCTAATCCAAGTCGCGAGAATGGCGTGGAAGAACGTCAAGAAAGCTCCGACACTTTGGTCGCGGAAGTGCTTTCCAAACCTGACTCTGGAGGACGTGATTCAGTAGAGCGGGCAATCGTGGATCACCAAAGCGCGCCCGTGCTTAATTCTCCTCCACGGAAAACACCAAGAAGAAAACCACCAAGCAAAAATCCAGCACCTTCCGCCCCTAAACACATTTGGGACCTAAACAATGCAATTGCCAAAAGCGAGACCGCGCCATGATGTCGATCTCGACCGTGAGTGCGGGCGCAGCTTCATCCGGCTATTACAAAACGGAAGGCTATTATGCAGCTGGGTCCGAGGAGGGTGACGCGGCCGCAAAATGGTTTGGCGAAAAGGCCGAGGCATTGGGGCTGGAAGGCCGCGTAGATGACGCGCTGTTTACGCAAATGCTCGAAGGCGTTGCCTTTAAGTCAGGCAAGGATGGGCCAGAACCCGAGAAGCTTATGGGCAAAATCGTCGATGGGGAGCGCAAACATCGCCCCGGGCTTGATCTCACATTTTCCGCGCCAAAATCGGTATCCATCGCAGCACTCGTTTATCAAGACGAACGGTTGATAAAGGCACATGACAAGGCCGTTCAAAAAGCGATGGAATATGTCGAGAAAAAGATCATTCAAACGCGTCTTTATAAAAATGGAAGTCTAGAAGTCGAAACTGGCGGTAAAATCATTGCTGGGCTTTTTAGGCATGACACTTCGCGCGCGCTGGACCCGCAGCTTCATACCCACGCCGTTATTGCAAATATGGTGGAAAACTCGACAGGCAACACCACAGCCCTTCACAATGATCTCATATTCAGAACTCAAAAGCTGGGCTCGGAAATCTATCGAAACGAATTGGCACGCGGCGCAATGGACGCAGGTTATACGGTGGAGCGCGTTGGCAAAGAGCGCTTGATTGAGCTGAAAGAAATCCCCAAAGAGCTTGTTATCGCATTCTCGAAACGGCGCGCCGAAATGGAAGCGGCCATGGCGGGGCGAGGGATGAAAGATAGCCCGCGAACCGCCCAGCTTGCCGCGTTGGCCACCCGCGCTGTCAAACACGGAAATATCGACAGAGACGAGTTACAAGCAGGCTGGCTTGACGAGGCCAAAACGCTTGGTATCGATAAGGAGAGAATTGCAGATACAAAAAGGGATGCCGCGCACCGTGCGGCAACCAAACTCCCGGGCGTCACCCGCGCAGGCAGCCCCCCTGCCCCCTATATCGCTGACGCACACGTAGCTTTGGAAAAGTCGATCGCACATATTTCCGAGCGCAACACGTCTTATTCTGAATCCGATCTTTTGACAACGGCATTGGTATTTGCGCAAAAGGCCGGTGTGTCGGCAATCACCCATGCCATATCGACAGCCAAACGGCATGGCCAGCTTATTCCGATAGTTGGCCTTGATGGAAAATCAGAAATGCTAACCGATGAAAAAACGCTGGCGTCCGAGCGGGAAATGACACTCTCCTTCAGAACGGGGGCGAGAACCTCCGGTGTCTCGTTGAAAGGGTATACTCAGCCCAACGGTTGGAAAGATCGAAAACCGGAAACCACTTTGACCAAACGGTTAAATTCTACAACGCTATCGGCGGGTCAGAAAGACGCCGTTTTTACCAGCCTAACCGGCAAAGGACAATTCGTTGGCGTTCAAGGATATGCCGGCACCGGAAAAACCTTTATGTTGGGCCATTTGGCCAAAGAGGCTTTCAGGGTCGGATATAGGATTGAGGGCTTGGCCCCCAGTAAAAAAGCAGTCGCGGAGTTGGCCTCCGCCCTGCCCTCATCCGAAACCTTGCAAGCCAGACTATTGCGACAAAAATCGGCGGACAAAGAGGCAGACCCGAGAAAAACCATCCTGGTTGTGGACGAAGCCTCGATGGTTTCCACATCGCAAATGAAGGCACTGTTGCAACAAGCCAACGACCAGAAAATCGCGCGGGTGGTTCTGGTGGGCGATGTCCAACAGCTTGATGCGGTTTCCGCCGGTACGCCTTTTGATCTACTGCAGAAAATCGGAATGCGCACCGCCATTATGGATGACATCCAAAGGCAACGGGATGGCGAGACGCTAGCCGTTGTTAAACACGCTATTGCTGGCGAAGTTCAGGACGCGTTCAAGCGCATCGGCAAAGGTATACTGCAAGCCGAGGACGTTGCCGCGCAAGCGGCCCAAAAGTATCTGACCGCCACACCTGTTGAGCGCAGGTCCATCGGGCTGGTCACCCCCACCAATCGCGCCCGTGAAGCCATAAACGCACATGTTAGATCGGGTCTCCGTGATGAGGGCGCAATCACCGGACCCGAGCATGAACTTGCCACCCTAACGCCCTTAAGATTGAGCCGTGTGGAGGCCGCTGACCCGAATTCATTTACCCCGGGCAACGTTGTCATTCCTTTTAAGTCGGTTGCCAGTGCAGGCTTGGTTAAAGGAAGAATGTATGATGTCGTTGAGGTGCAGCTCGATCAAAAGCAGGTGATCTTAAAAGACCGGGAAACCGGCATCCCCCTGCCCTTCTCCCACGCGCAAAATAGCAAAGCCACCGGCGCTATCGAGCTTTATGAAAAATCATCAAAAGCGTTTGCGCTTGGCGATGACGTAAAATTCCGGATTAGCGACCAAAAGCAAAATATTGAAAATGGCCAAAGCGCCAAAATCATGTCCATCAGCGAAGAAATGATCGGGTTCAAAAGCTCAGGCGGACAGGCCTTTGAAATCCAGCGCGGCTCTCTTGCTGCTGCTGGTCTAGATCATGCCTATGCCCTGACAACCCATGACTTCCAAGGCGCGACCGTGGACAAAATCATCATTGCGATGACGGCCAATGAACAGCTCGCTAATCAAAAGAGCTTCTATGTGGCGGCCTCCCGCGCCCGCGATGAAATCACTCTCATCACGGACGACCCCGAAAAGCTAGCAGAGCGACTTGAAGCCCAGACCGGCGAAAAAATCAATGCGCTGGAAGCCTATGTGGAGGCCGAAAAAACGCGCCTTCGGGAAAAGGAAGGAGATGCCTCAAACCCTATAATAGAAGAGAAAACCAAAGAAACGGCAGCCAAAGCTCAGGACATACCGGATGAAGGAAAATCCGACCTGAAAGCCGAGATCGCCGATCTGCAAAAATTAGCCCAAAAACAACTCGGAGACTATGAAAGATGACGGCAGCAAAACCAAAATCAAAGAATGACTATCCGTCTCGAACGCGCCTATATCTCGGCGATCTGGCTTATGAAATCGCCAAAAACGAGGCGGGAGATGACAAGATCACAAAGAACCATTTAGAGATTGCCATTTATAAACTTCAGAATTCGACCCAAGAAAACTCAACCGCGACAGAAAACGATACGGCTTGGCTACGGTCACAACTGCAGCAAACCAACGAATTGCTTATAACTTTGCGCTATATGATCCTTTCCCTATCAGCGGAAAGTGATGAAGAAGTTCAGGTGTCTCTGAAACATCTGAATGACCGGCTCAACATAAAACAACTGAAAAAAGCCGCTGAAACCAATCAGAACGTGCCCAGTATGGACGCAATCATTCAGCAAATGGAGATACTTCAAGGCCGAGGCGGTGAGCAGCCAAACGGCTTGGCTGTTGAAAAAGAGCAAGAAAGGGAGATTTAAAAACTTCCGTATAGCAACACAGCTGATGGCACAAATTTGGGGAAAGCCGGGGTGTTTTGCGCTCTGACTTTCCATTTTTCCACGCCAAAAGCCGTGGGCCAAAAGAGGCCAGAATACCGACCCAAAGAGGCCAAAAATGGCCATTTGTATGGATCCGCCGATAACGCATTGAATAATAAGGGATATTATAAATTCCGTATCGAATTGCCGTAAGAAGCCATTCTAAGGGGTATAAATGCTTCATAAACAAAGACTTACAAACACTTGCACCGAGGGCCATCGAGCTGCGTAGCGTGTAGAGCTTTATGAGACCTGGAGGGTCGAATATCAGAAATAACCTTAAACTTGCCACCGGTTTGCAAAACGGATGGCTCGACTTCGGGGGGCGCTTTTGCGCAACCCTCAAATTGACCCATAGGGCCTCGGATTGGCGTAAGCGCCCGTGGGGAGCCAGAAGCCTCGAGAAGCCGCTCTGTGGTCTCTCTCAGGCTGAGAAGAGGTGCAGTGAGTCGGCGCTTGCCAAGCAATGCCGGGGGGCAATTACAAACAACGCGCAGAGACAAAGGGAAAAGCCGTGGAAAAATTCCGCAGCCGCATTCTGGCATAAAAACATGAACGCATAGGAGCGCAGAACCGTAAAGGCTTACTGACATAAGGACACAAAATCACAACGGCACAAATGCGCAATGTCATAATGGCATATCGGCTTAAAGCCACAGCAACATATTGGCTTAGTACCATTTCACCCTAAGGGCACACCATGTGATCGACATAATTACATATTGCCATTTTGGCTTAAGCGCACATCGCCACAAAGACACAGTGGCATGAATTAAAAATCAACGGCCCTCTGTTGGGCAAACATAAAGGAAGCAAATATGAAAATCGTTACCATCGTTCAGGCAAAAGGTGGCTCTGGAAAAACCACCTTGGCCATGGCGATTGCAAGTGGAGCCATCTCGAAAGGCGTTAAGGTCCACCTCATGGATGGGGACAGAAACCCGCAGCTATCCGAATGGCCTGCCCGCGTAAAAGAGGCCGATTGGGAAGGTATTGAAAAACCGGACTGGCCCGCAAGCGCCACCCTCTCGATTGTTCCCGCCACCATTGAAGAGCTTTATGAAACGCTAAACAAGCTCGAAACGTCAGGCGTTGATTTGGTGATCATTGATACGCGGCCCGGAACCCATAGCGATACCGAAGATTTGATATTTGCGGCTGACCTCGCCCTTATTCCGGCGCGCCCGACACAAATGGAAATCCCGCTCATTCAAGACGCTTTTGTCTGGATTAATAAATTGCGCGATACCATTTCCAAAGACGACCCCTTTCCTAATGTCAGAATTGTTGTAAGTGATGCGCCCAAATCGGTGATTGATGCCAGCCAGAATAAAGGCACAGATAGGCTTTCAAAGAAAGACTACGATGTTCTGGTGAAGCTTATTCAAATCCCCCACTTGTCCACCATTTTACCAAACTCGAAAGTGTGGAGCCATATTTCCTATTATGGACCGCTGAGCGCGGCACAAGGCGCATATCAAAAAGCCAAATCTGCACTGATCGCGAAATCATTAAGCAAACAGCTCGATATTGCCGAAGTTCTTGCCGAAGAAATTATGCAGGAGGAGTTCAAATGAGAAAGCCACCAATAAAGTTTGGAGCATCACCCTCGGAAGCCGATGAGAACGGTCGCCTGCTTGCCAAAAAACTGGAGGAATCGCGCCGTGAAACCAGCCAACACACATCAGCAACACCCGTGACGGTAACAAAACCCAAAGCGCGGCCACTCCAAGAATCGCCAGCTCCAAAAACCAAAAAGAAAACTGGCGGCACAAAGCCAACTGAGATCATTTCAATCAGGGTTTCCGTGCCAAGCGCCGTTGAGGACAAAGCCGCCCTAAAAGCGGCAAACCTAGGGGTGGCGCTAGACTATCTCAAACTAACGGTTATCGACCGAACACGCAAAATAGTTGGCGGTGAATTTCAAAAGGCAGGATCCGGCATTGAGCGCAAGGTAATTGCATATACCCTTCACTACCCCAAGCAATCGCATGTTTGGGCAAGAATTACGCTTACCCTTCCGGCGGGCACCTTCGACAAGTTGCGCGCACTCACAAACGACAAGCTGGACGCACATAAGAAGTCCACCCTCGTTCGCGCCTTGTTTCTTGCGGCCCTCGAAAAGACGTTGGGCGATCTATAGAAGGCGGCACAGCTGAATGCAAACCCTCCCCCAGAATAGCTATCCAATTGGTGCCCTGCATTATTGGCCACTGTTTACTGCCTATTTGCCGAGTTATTGTCAAATCTGGTGTTTGAGGATTGTTGGTCATGCGGCGATCTGGTCTGGGTTTGTGGTTTCAATTCCGTCTTTGAACGTGACGCCAGAGATGACTTTTGCGAGATAGTCAAAGCCGCGTAGCTTCCGCCAGT
>JAJRZC010000164.1 GCA_024275435.1 Alphaproteobacteria bacterium | reverse complement strand
CTGACGGAAATGGGCCTGAGTGTCCACCTGACCGTCCCCTTTGGCCGGTGGGACCTGGACGCGGATTTCGCGGACCTGGCCGCCAATGAATTCTTGAAAGGCTGACCACATGGGAATGATTGATCAACTGGCCGGAAAACAGACCGGACAGGGCGGGAAAAATCCGTTTGCCCTTTCCCTTGAGGATCGCGCCAAGCTGGAATTGAATGATCGGGGCAATGCCGCGCGCATTCTGGCCGCCTTTGGCGATGCCTTCCGTACGTCGTTCCGCACTTGGGTGCAGGATACCGACGCCTGCGCGTTCGAGGTGGCGGAGACCGTCCTCGGGCACCGGATTAGCGGCACAGTAGAGCGCAGCTATGCCCGATCGGACCTGCTGGAGCGGCGGCGGGTGATTATGGAAAAATGGGCAGGGTTCGTCACGCAACCTCCAAGTGACGTGGTGACGATTGGAAAAAATTCATTTTCTTGCCACCCAAGCTCCTGAATTGATGCTGATTTTTTTCGACCCTAGGGTTACCTACCCGCAGCCATTCTCGAGTGATGAAATCAACATGTTCCCAAGGCTGTGCTTGAGCCACTCGGTTCAAGCTCATCGGTCCGCTCGAAGGGGGCAAGTCACGAACGCCACTCCCAACAGTACTAATAGGATGCAAACGCCTTACTTTTTATTCGATCAGCCATTATATGACGGCAATTGGATTGTAGTTTTCTTGACGCCAGCTATTTCATCGAAGGAATAGGTAAGAAAGAAAGATTAGAAACAAGGTAACTAGGACATGGAATACAAGAGCCCACCGCAGCCGGAAACCTTGAACAAGTCGCAGAAAGAGCCGAAGCATCCTGAACTCGGACGGGTCTAGCCGGTGTGTGAAAAACGCCCACGCGAAAGATAACAATGCGGTGATACCGACAGCAGTCCAAGGGTTGGAAGCGACATATTGGGCGACTAGTATCAATGATTGATCGACCTCGAAATCCTTGGCGCCTCCAAGCCGAGCGAAGATACCAGTGGCCGCGACCAGTCCAAATGCCGCAAAAAAGAATCCACGGACTGTTTCGCTTACCGACAGAGACCTGTTATGAAAATGTCTTCTTTCTTCTCGTCCAACTGCGAGTGACTCCTTCAATTCGTCAACGTGGAAGCGTTTAGCCAGTGAGCTATCCTCTCCGTAGGTGCGATCAAACGACTGCGCATAAGCCAGAATTCCAGCTGCGCGGAAAAGGGCCTTTTCATTCTTGAAGCGTTTGAACCGTATGATAGCGCGGTACAGACAAAATTGAGTTTGCTCTATCCATTCGGACTTATCTTCGGCACTGGAAACATCCTCGACTTCTGTGATCGCGTCGTGCGACGGATGGTGATGCTGGTGGACATGTGAAATATCCTTCAGGAAGAAGAATGTTTGGTTTGCCAAAAGATGCTGAAGCTGGCTACCTCCATTGACCAAATCAGGGAAAATCGACGCCTTCCCGCCACGTTCCAGTGAAAACTCGACAGAGTAGCAGGAAGCATTTTTTATTTTTGGGGTGATTTTATCAAAGACATCTAGGTTTCCTGAAGTCGCAAGCCAAGACCGCAGAGTTTTGACAAAGGGTCTATTTTTCGCTGCCGGGACCATATGGATGCTGCCTGACAACGTCTCGCCGTCAGCGGACTCCTGCGCATCCAAGATGTACCAGAACCTGCCACTTATGCCGACAACGAGGTTTGCGAGCTTTTCTCGGAAGAAGCGCATGACCTCAATGGAATCTGCGTAAGGGACCAAGACGTCCAGAAGATCACGCCGCTGGACCGCAACAAATTTCTTGCCGCTCTCGCGACGCCAGCATCTGGTGGGAAAAGTTCCCGTTGCGATGGTAGTGAACGACAGATGACCGGTGACTGTGGGCACCCAACCGACAAAATGCTTTGAATCCATTTGATGCCTAGGTCATGTTGACAAAAGATGGACCCAGAGGCGGATTGACGTTATGTCTATGAACCCCAAGAAGCTCTCAGCGGTCTTGTCGTAGCGTGTTGCAATGCGCCGGGCGTTCTTGAGCTTGTTGAAGCAGCGTTCGACGAG
>JAJRZC010000163.1 GCA_024275435.1 Alphaproteobacteria bacterium | reverse complement strand
CTAGCTCAAAAGATTTGCGAGAACAGATGGGAAAGGCCGCTGCAAAAAAAATTGAAACCACATTCGATTGGGATATAAAGGTCGACAAGATGTTGGAAATATACCGTCGAAGCTTAAAAAAAGCTTCAAACAAAAAGAAGGCTTGACCTCAAACGAAAACGCCGCCCCCGCTACAAGGTGTCGAGTAAATCCGTCATGATCCGCAATTCGCGCGCGGAACAGATATAAAACGCCTCCGCGTAGTCGATCCGATGCTGCAAGCCTCTATAGCGATTAAGGCCCAAGGTAGCTGTCGCGTAGTCACGGTCCTCTATCTGGGACGCATACATGCGTATGAGGTCCTCTTTTTCCTGAGCCACCGAAGTGATATCCACCGCTGCATTTGGCCACGCCGTTGACCAAACCTCGAAACAAAAAATCTCACCCTTCCAACCAATTCTTTTCGTGGCGCGAGCAACGGCCAGCGCACAAGCTTGGTGATCCGCATGTGCATCAATTGGAAACGTACAGAATATCTGGGTTGGTTTGAAATCTTCTATTTCACCGACAAGTTTCTCGCTCAATTGGTCTTCATGTTGAATGGCATTGCGAAACGGATAAGGCTTTATTGATTCAAATCTCATTATTGAAGCGACCCTTTTCGCTTCAGCCAACCGCATCTGGCTTACTTTTTTTGCAACCTCCGCAGATGCGATACCGTCCTCGCAGTTGGTCGCAAAAACAACACGAACCACACTCCCCGCATCGCGATGCAAAAGCAGCGTACCGCCGCAACCGATTGTCTCGTCATCATAGTGCGGAGACACAACCAAAACGCGGCCGGCCTTGACAGGGCGCAACTTAACCGGAACGCGATGGGTTGCACGACGCAGCTTCACAAGAAAACGCCGCGTGGTGAAATTTCTCAACCGATACATCAATTCTGAAAGCGCACTGTTACTCAAAGAGAGTTCCTTGGATTGAAGACAAAAGAGTTGAAGGAAGAACCAAACTCAATTTTACTGACCACCCCCCCCTGCAACAAGCCATTCAACGGGACGTTGCAATATCCAATCAGAATTATGGTTTCCATCGAATAAGGCTGATTAACCAGCCTTCAAATAAACGAACCCAAGCCTTTAACGATAAAATTAAGCCTGAAAAGATGAATCCAATAGTCTTGGCCATAAAGCCGCCAACCTCCCGGTTGAACTGTTTCTTCAATAGACCGTATTTACCTGATTTCACAAACCTTTGGGAAAAGGGGCAGCGCTATGCGCGTCTTTCATACGGGCTTGAGCTCAGTCTTCCTCATCGTACTGCTCACTGTCTTTGCAAATCAGGCCCGATCCGATGAGCTTCTGGTCATGCCCTTTACTTGTTCCGTTATTGATGGCGAGCCCGTGCTCACGCCCTCTGATGATCATGGCTACCACATCGTGGGCAGACGCAAACAACGCAACTTTGAAGCCTGCTCTCCCGCACGCCCGTCTCACTGTCGGAAATGGACGATCCATCGTTTCAATGTGAAGTGTGGTAACAAGGTCCTGCCATGGACCTCTCTCGTTGCCGCCAGTAACGATTACCGCAGGGCTTGGCTCGAAGACAACCAGCTTGTCATTCAAATGCCGTGGAGATGGACATTGGGTCCAGACGATCCATGCGCACGCCCTGACAGGTTTGACCGGCCGCGGTTTCGCATGCGCGCTCGATTCTGTGAGCGCCGAAGAGCCAATTCTCCCCGTCCTCTTCTCAGGTTTCCTGCTGGTTACGCACCAACCTTTGGAATAGACGCAATCTTTGTCAAAGAAAAACCGAAGCCTGCTGCGGTCGCTTCTTCTAAACCGCAATTGAAAACAACAAAAACTCAAACCCCAAATTCAAGATCAAAAGAAGCTCGCGCTGAAATACCTCCACCCTCCCGGCACCCCGAAGTACCGCACAAAATCATCCCGGACAGCTCTGCGCCCTCTCCAACAAAACAAGAAACACCACAAAAAGCAGAGAAAAAAGTCGCCACTGCGCCCCCAGCAACGTCCCCTCCCCAAATGGCAACGCCATCCGTACCTGAAAAACCAATATCCCCCATTGGTCCAGGCTCACTGACAATTATAAACTCTTCGGCAAACCCACCCATCACCAAGCCGACAACTGCGCCACAACAGCCCCCCAGCCAACAGCCTCAAAAGTCAGCTACCGGTGAAAAAGAGACGATCAAGCTCGTCGTAGCCGGAACAAAAGTCAAGAAACCAACCGAGCAAACAGCCCTGCCTCACAACAATTCACACCCGAGCGAACTGGCCGGCTCGCTGAACAATCCCATGGGTATCTTTCTCGCCATAATAACCGTGCTTGGCATTTCGTTGATGACAGGCTGGGTCATAATTCGGCGAAAAAATTCTTCATCCACCTCAACCATTTCACGAGACATCGCTTCTGTTTCCATTCGCGACGCTAAGCTCCCAGCCAACACAGAAAAGAACAATGCCGCGCCAAACGGCAGCCAGAATGGTCAAGAGCCCCCACCCTCTCAAAACGCTGAACCACAAACGCCAGCCACCATCACCACCATTAAATTTGGGGATACGATTCCAAAGACACGAAAAGAAGCGTTCGAGGTTCTCGGGATGAGCGTCACCTCCAACGCGAGCCCTGTGGCCATCAAGAAAGTTGTAGATGGGTTGCGTCTAAGTTGGCATCCCGACCACGCCGCCGGCGAAGAGGATCGAAAAAATCGTGAATCGCGCATAAAGCAAATCAATGCTGCTTGGGAGATCATCTCAGGCCAGCGCGAGGCAGAACCCGAACCAACACCTCCTGTCCACGCTGAAAAGCAAGGTGACGAGGCCCAAACGACAGAAAGTACAACTTAATCGAACCCACGAATATAACGTGGCACACAGTATAGATTTTAATTGAAAGGCGTACTCGCACCCACAGAGTTGAATGAGTATCTGCCCGCAAACAAAAAAATGGCGGAGGGGGTGGGATTCGAACCCACGAGACAGTTGCCCGCCTACCGGTTTTCGAGACCAGCGCCTTCAGCCACTCGGCCACCCCTCCATTTCCATGGTGCGCAAGCGCTGGCTTTTAGCGCGCCGGGCGATCCCGCGCAAGAGCAACATCCAATTTGAAGGCATCACGCTCGCAACTTCCTTCAATTGGGCCCTCACAAAGACCAAAAGTAGAAATAGTGCATGCTAAATTGCCGAACCCTCAGAAATAGTCCTTCACGCATTATCTTGATGGCCTTCGAAACAAACCCGGCGATGTCTCAAAGAAGAACCGAAATCCACCAGCACACCTTCGCACATCAATCAAAGCACAAAGTCTTGAACTCTTATCCTGCACTCAAAATTATAATCAGATATAACCTCTGAGCATAAAAGGGCATCAATCACATCCCTCTATGGCAAAATCAGCGACCCATACTTCATAAAGCCAGAAACAGCACAGTGCCCATGACATCAATAATCTCCATACAGAAACTCTCAAAAACCTACGCGTCGGGTTTAAAGGCCCTAAAGAACATCAACCTCGACATAAAACGCGGGGAGATATTCGCCCTTCTGGGCCCCAATGGAGCGGGAAAAACCACCTTAATCAGCACCATTTGCGGCATCACTAACCCCACCACCGGTAAAATCACCGTGGCTGGTTTCGACGTTGAAAAGGAGTTCCGCAAAACCCGCTCGCTCATCGGACTCGTACCCCAGGAACTGACAAACAATGCCTTTGAAACCGTCTGGGCCACTGTAAATTTCTCGCGCGGGCTGTTTGGCAAGAAACCAAACCCTCAACTTATTGAAAGCATTCTGCGAGATCTCACCTTGTGGGATAAAAGAAACGACAAAATCATGATGCTCTCCGGTGGCATGAAACGTCGCGTTTTGATCGCCAAGGCCCTGTCTCACGAACCTCAAATTCTGTTCCTCGACGAACCAACAGCCGGTGTCGATGTCAATTTGCGCAAAGACATGTGGAACATTGTCCGTCGCCTAAGAGATTCAGGTGTCACAATCATCTTGACGACGCACTACATCGAAGAAGCTGAGGAAATGGCAGACCGCATAGGGATCATAAATAATGGCGAACTCATCCTCACCGAGGACAAAGAGAAACTAATGAGCAAACTTGGAAAAAAGAGACTGACGCTCCATCTGATCAAACCCATCGACAAGATTCCGCAACAGCTAAGCGCTCACCACCTGGAACGCTCTCCAGATGGCTGTGCGCTCATCTACACTTACGACAAAAGAGGACGGCGCACCGGCATAACGACGCTGCTGCAAGACCTGGCCGCATCTAACATTCATTTCCAAGACCTTGAAACCAAACAAAGCTCGCTCGAAGAAATCTTCGTCAGCCTCGTGAAAGACTAAAGTATGAATTTTCAGGCCGTAAGATCTATCTACATTTTCGAGATGGCCCGCACCTGGCGCACCATCGGGCAAAGTGTGATCTCCCCGGTAATATCCACTTCGCTTTATTTTGTGGTATTTGGAGCTGCTTTGGGATCGCGAATAACCGAGATTGATGGCGTAAGCTATGGCGCCTTTATCGTTCCGGGCCTCGTTATGCTCTCGCTACTCACCCAAAGCATCTCGAATGCCTCGTTCGGCATCTTCTTTCCCAAGTTCTCCGGTACAATCTACGAACTACACTCCGCACCTATATCTTATATAGAAATCGTTTTAGGATACGTCGGTGCTGCAGCAACCAAGTCAATCATCATTGGGTGCATAATTCTTCTAACCGCCAGTTTTTTCGTACCACTTCAAATTGCCCATCCTTTCTGGATGATTGCTTTTCTTCTTCTAACATCCATCACATTCAGCCTTTTTGGTTTCATCATCGGTATCTGGGCTGATGGCTTCGAAAAGCTGCAAATCGTTCCACTTCTGATTATCACGCCGCTTACCTTTCTGGGGGGCACATTTTATTCCATCAACATGCTTCCTCCCTTTTGGCAGACCGTGTCGCTGGCAAATCCCGTGGTTTATCTGGTCAGCGGTTTCCGCTGGAGTTTTTACGAAATATCAGACGTAAATGTTGGCCTGAGTTTTTCAATTACCCTGCTTTTCATGTTCGCCTGCCTAGTCGTAATCTGGTGGATTTTCAAAACCGGATACCGAATTAAGAGCTAGCCGTCTCCTACAACGGACATGACCCATATCAAAGTGCCCATGGCAACAAAGACATGAAAAGGAAACACCTTCCCATTGCTGGAGGGAAGGCCACGCCGAATGAAAACACTTATCAGCATGTCACCAACCAACCCTTTGGGTTATTTGAAGTTTTTATTGCCGCCCCCTAGAAGCATTTGGCCTTGGAAACAAGCGACCGACATCCTTGAATGAGTCCGCGGCCTGGATCATTCTGACAAAAAACGAGTCTTCAAAATCCACCAAAGCCTGATAATGATCATAACAGGCTGACTCGAATTAAGCAGAACAGGAAATTCTCCAAGGCCTTCGAAACACTGCTCTAAAGAGCACAGCACGCAGGGGCCATCGGTCACTGGCCTTCGATCAACGGGGACGGAAACGAACGAATGTCATTTTTTTCTCGTCTCAAATCCCCATCCTTCGGTTTTGGATTGGAGCGGCTGGGGCTCATCAGCCTGAAATTTCCCAAGCAAACCCTACTGATCCTAGCCATTTTATCCGCCACGCTGATGGCCTGCGCCACAAATCTAGAATTTGAGTCGAACACCCGCGACTTGTTTCGTTCCAATACTTCAGATTATGCCAAGTTCGAAGAGGTTGGAAAATACTATTCAGGCCAAATTAGCCGCGTTCTTCTGGTCGTTGAAGGCCCTGCATTACACACCGCCAACGGCCTTGAAAAACTCAGGTCTCTTCATCTTGACCTGGAATTCATTGACAATATCGTTCGTGTTTCATCACTGTTTTCCGCAAGACATCCGCCCCAAACCGCAAAGGACCAAGGACGAGCATTCGTTCCTGATCCTCTTGAAGAAACCGAAGATATCAAAGCTCTTCACGATGCAATCAAAAAGCACCCGCTGGTCAAAAATAAACTACTCTCATCCGATGGCAACACAGCACTGATGATTGCCACCTTGGATCCCAACGTCCAAGGAATAGAACAAACGTCTTTGCTCATCTCGCAAATCACCGACACGGCAACCCAAAGCCTTAAAGAAACCGAACTCACATTTGCTATCACAGGGCTGCCAATTATTCGCACCCAGGTCATATCTTCACTGAAACGCGATCAGATCATTTTCATAGTGGCCGCAATAGCAATCGGACTGTTCTTTTCTTTTCTGTTCTTTCGCGACATCAGATACGTGATCATCACAGAAATTCCCGTGTTCCTTTCCCTCTCCTTCCTGCTTGGTGGAATGTGGCTTACTGGTCAAAAGATCAACATTCTCTCCGGAATGGCAACCCCACTCATTAGTGTAATATCCCTGGCCAGCTCGCTTCACTTGGCCTTTGCAATTCGTCGCGCACTTACAAACTCTCCGGACATTTCAAAAGCAATCAGATTGGCCATCCTCGAAACTGGTCCCGGATGTGTTCTCTCATCGCTGACCACCGCCCTCGCGTTACTCGCCTTGACCTTCGCCCCTTATCCATTCATCCACAACTTCGGAGTGGTTGCAGTATTTGGCGCCTTGTTTGCCCTACTCGCAACGCTATTAAGCCTACCCGCAATCGCTTATCTGATCTTAAAAACATGGCCGCCTACCCATAAAGAAAAATCCGCAAAAGGAACTCTCGAAGCAATCGTTCATGTCATATGCAGAGCATCTGTGGCGGGAGTTAACAAAGCACCCAAGACCATAACCGCCACAGCGATCATCTCCGTTGCATTGATGGGCTATGCCTACATGCAAAACGAAACTCGCTACACCTCTTCGGAAAACCTTCCAGCCACAAGCACAGCCGTGCAAACCATCGATCATATTGATAAAAAGATGGCCGGAAGCTATCTCATTAGACTGCTCTTAAAATGGCCTGAAAACCAAGACTTCCCAACCACGCAAGCCCTTGAAGCGGTAGCAGCCGCCCACAAAATTCTTGATGATCAACCATGGATCAACGCGGTCTGGTCTTTGGGCGATATTGTCCAATGGGCGCGAGGTAACGGGCTCTCCCTTCCAGACGCTCTCCAGGTTGTAAAAAACCTAGAAGACAAACTAGCCGGACAGGTGCTGACGCAAAGTCCCAATACAGCTTTATTGACAGGGTATTTCCCAAATACAAACGCAAGTGTACTGCTGCCCAGACTTGAAGTTATCGAAGCTAGGTTGGAAGAATTTCACAAGCAATACCCTCAGGTCAAAGCAACGCTCACCGGTGTGAGCGCCCTTGAAGCCACCACCAGCACCAAGATAATCAAAACACTCAATTGGGGTTTGCTATCAGCCATCGGCTTGATCATCTTGTTAATCACCCTGGCGCTGCGCTCCGTTCGCGCCGGGCTCATAAGCGTAATACCAAATCTCTTTCCCATTGCAGCCGGCGGCACCTACCTCTACCTGACCGGTCAGGGACTTCAATTCACGTCCGTCCTCGCCTTTACCATCGGCTTTGGCATCGCCGTCGACAGCACAATTCACTATCTAAACCACTATAATCTGGCAAAAAAATCCGGCTTATCGACCATGGACGCAATCCAGCGAACATCGTTGAATGTCGGCCCGGTCCTTGTCATCACAACAATCATCGTTTCCGCTGGGCTAGGTGCAACATTGCTGTCTGATCTGCCGTTGGTGAAATTATATGGCGAGGTTTCAATACTGGTTCTTACTGCGGCTCTTATCGCCGACCTGGTCATCCTGCCCGCCATCATTGCTGTCGTTGACCGCGAGAATATTGAAAAGTTATAAAAACCCACAAGTCATACCGCCAATCGCAAAACCAAATAAATCTTGATCAAAGGCCGGCAAGCAAGCAGACAAACCCTGGTAAGTCCAAAAAAATCTAACCAAAAAAAAGCGCCGGGAACAAACCCGGCGCTTTCTGTTTCAACTTCAGCAACTCTAGCAACTCTTATGAGGAGATCAACCTACCCCCTCAGTGACGCTTGAGTTTCATATTGGCTCTGCCCACACTACTCGTCATAGACACAGTCTGGGTGTTACCATTCAATTTTATACTAACTTCACCCGTCGCATTGTGCTTGGCATTAAAAAAGCTGCCCGAATATGTGTTCTTGCCAACGGGTCGCACTGTAGCAACTTGCGACGCTTTACCCGACGTCGAAGCACACTTGGCCTTCACTGAATAGGAAGACTCGCCAACCTTGATATAGACAATCTGACAGCGCGCGCGTTCAGCCTGACCATCGATAGGGTGGATGATACCGGTACCGCTCCATTTACCGGCCAGCGAGGCCGCTGAAACAGCACCCACTCCCACCATCGAAGTGACGCCAACCGCAATTATAACCGCCTGACAAAAGCGCTTCATCATTCGTTTCTCAACCTCATTTTAGGATGCCCCATAAAAACCCATGCCCATACAAAACACATAAGCTTGAAACATCTCGTTTCCGTCCCCCGACGACAAACAGCGACTGATCCGCGATCTGCACAATATAGAGCATCAAAAAGCAAATCTCGACTCGTTATTCTTGAAAATCAGAATATCATAAATGAAGTCACTGATGAGGCTAAGCGGCAACTCTATTCATCATTCCCCGGCTAGATGAGCCGCCAAAAAAACAAAAAAGCCGCTAAAACCGGCATAACACCATGACTTTATTTTATTTTCTCAACGCCCATCAAGAGCACCAAAAATATCTTGCTCACAGACAAACTCATCGGCACAGTCGCAACGAAAATCACACAACAGTTTCCCACCATCCGCTCCCCACTCGGGAGAACACAGAAAAAAGTCAAGGATTTTAAAAAATGGCAGCAACGTTCCATGACGTCTTCATTCACGAAAGCGCCTACGTTGACGAGCCATGTTCAATTGGGCGAGGCACCAAAATTTGGCACTTTAGCCACATCCTCCCTCACACGAAAATCGGCGAACGGTGCGTTTTCGGTCAGAATGTCAGCGTTGGCCCCGACGTCCAAATAGGCAACCGCTGCAAGATTCAAAACAATGTCAGCGTCTACCGAGGCGTAACACTTGAGGACGGCGTTTTTTGTGGACCAAGTTGCGTATTCACAAACGTCAACAACCCGCGCGCCGAAATTGAACGCAAGGATGAGTTCCGCAAAACCTTGGTTAAGAAAGGGGCCACCATCGGTGCAAACGCCACCATCGTATGCGGCGCCACTTTGGGGCAATATTGTTTTATCGCAGCCGGCGCCGTCGTCACATCCGATGTTCCCGACTATGCCCTCATGGCCGGTGTTCCTGCAAAACGCATCGGCTGGATGAGTGCCGCAGGAGCACGTCTGGGGGCGGATCTCCTTTGCCCCATCGACAACACGAAATATCAGCTTGGACCCGACGACACGCTCACCAAGTTGGAGTAGATCTAAGAAATCCAACCTCAAAGGTTTCGCCTGAATTTATAAGATCATGACCAACCGCTAAAGACCGCCAAACCACATCTCTTAAGTTTTTATCCGCCGGAAAAACATCGAGCATGTTCTCAAGTCAAATCCATAAAAACAGCCACTCCTGGGCCCTTCGCTTACGAACGATGGCTCTGGGCTCTACCGTTTTGATAGCAACCATCGCCGCCTTGGTAAGTGCCCGCACCACACCGGGAGGCTGGTTGCTCATCTGCGCAGCCATATTTCTTTCTGCGTTATTTTTATCAAAAGAAAAGCAAACACAGCTATGGGCTCAGGCAATTGACTTCAAGAACCCACTCATTCTCAGCCTCATGGCATTTTTTATCTATGCCGCCTTCAGTTCCCTGTGGGCGCAAAACCCGCTTGCACCATTGCGCGCAGCTACCTTCGCTCTGTTCACCACACTCCTGACCCGCACTGCAATTACCCTCGTGCGTCCTTCGTATCGACAACTTTCTCTATTTCTGGCCGAGGGTTTATGGCTAGGGCTTTTCATTGCACTCACCTATTTTCTGATCGAGCTTTTGTCTGGCCAAATCATCAAACTCACACTCTACAATGCCTTATCTCTTGGCCCGGGAGACATCAAACCCACAGCTTACTTTACCTGGAATGCAGATGGCACACTCGCCAGCATCAGCCTCAACGACATGACAAGAAACACCACCCCCATAACCATGTTCATGTGGTCCGCCATGTTGGCGGCTCTCGCCGCCCTGAGCTCTCCTTATGGCAAGTCCATGGCCGGAATCATTCTCGCCTTGTCAATTTCCTGCGTGGCCCTATCCCCACATGAAACATCCAAACTGGCCCTCCTGATGGGACTCCTCTTCTTCGCCCTGGCCTATTTATCCCGCCAATGGACAGCCATAGCCATGACGACCCTCTGGTCCGGCGCCTGCATACTCATTTTACCCGCAGCCATGCTCGCTCATGATTTGCAATTACACGATCAAAATTCCGGTCTGCAAAACTCTGCCCGAGCACGAATTATCATATGGAACGAGACCGCAACCCAGACTTTGAAATCTCCCATCATCGGTGTTGGGGCCCGTATGACCTACGAGTTGGGCCCCAAACTGCTTGAGGAAAAACCAAAAAACAAAAACGAATGGTTCCCTGCCAAGCTCTCTCGTCATGCTCATAATGCCTTTTTGCAAACCTGGTATGAACTCGGTGCAATAGGAATTATTCTACTACTTGCATGTGGCGTGGCCATGGTTCGCGCCATCACCCGATTACCCCATGACGTCCAACCCTTTGCCTTCGCAACCTTTGCCAGCGCCACAACTATTGCAGCTTCCAGTTACGGCATGTGGCAGGCTTGGTTTATGGGACTATTCGCCATGACCCCGATCCTCTTCACCATCGCCCAAACCGCCTCAACCCGTCTCAAACAGCACTCTTGAGGGTAGCCTCAGCAACACCTTTCCGGCTTGTTTTTTGTCTGCGTGAAAAAACCGCTACACAATCGGCGGGCAATCTGTGAAAAGGGAGG
>JAJRZC010000162.1 GCA_024275435.1 Alphaproteobacteria bacterium | reverse complement strand
TCCAAATGGCGTGGCAATGACGCGCGTCGCGATGGGGCACGTCAAGTGAACGGCAAAGCCAATGGCTCAGGTTCTACGCGAAACAATGGCAATGGTGCCAGGCCCCTTAAACGTCACCGTAGTGGCAATAGAGTGGCCCAGCCCGCGACGACGATTTCGTGAGGTGAGAGGGTTTAATGCAACGGGAAGCTTAGGCGCACTTCGCCTGTGAAGGCGTCGTAGTCCTTCGCACCGATACCATCGTAACTGGCCAAGACATCAATGCCGAGACCATAAACAGTAAGTGCACGCAAGCCTAGATCGACCTTTGCCCGGAACTCTTCTTGGCTTGCTAAAGTCGCGGCGACCAAATTCGTTCCGCTCTGCTCAAAGTTCCAGATTCCCTCCAAGCCCACAAAAGGCTCAAACTGCGTGCCATCGCGTGCCTGAATAAGGTAGCCGACACGTGGACCAAAGCGTGCTTGCCCGAGCTTCACGGTTTGTCCTGAAATAACAAAGCCCATGGAATCCGTGTAACCGTTTTGGTCCTCTTCGATAAAAGCAATGGATGCTTTCGGACTGAAAGACCATTTTCCGTTGGTCCAGCGGCCTTGCATGGAGCCTTCCACAAGCCAGCGCTTTGTATCGAAGCTGTTGATGTAGGTAAGAAACGGAGAGATGTTGTTTTTTGAAGTCCCCCAAGCGGCGCGGGCCTGAACAAAAATGTTATCCGTGAGACGTAATGTTACATAAGGACCGGCCATCCAACCATTGCCTTCTGTCTCTGTTCCCAAATCAGCGGAGTATTCTTTCATGTGGTCATACTGGAACAAAGCTCCGACCAAAATGCCAGGTGAAAGGACATAGTCCATTCCCACATAAAGGACACTAAACCTGCCATCGCTCCTTCCGCCCGTGGCACCCTCGTCGAAGCTGGTGTAATTTCCCTGCACCCATAGATCTAAGGCATAGGTATTGGGCTGCACCAACGCGATACCGTCAATTCCAAGAGCTTGTAAACTTTCCTTACCACCGGCAAGTTTTCGCCGCTTGGCCTCAGCCATGTTCTTTGCCATTTCATTAAGAGACGTTGCAAAGGATAGGTTGGTTGCAGAACTTGGACTAACTTGGAAACCAAGTGGTAATGAAGATACGCGGCCTAAGCGACTGTAACCGTTTTGAAGATTTACCCCGGTTGTGTTGCTAGCAGCTCCCAAGGCTGAGAACCGATTGTGGACATTCGCGTTGCCGCCTGTCAGAGCCTGGGGTTGGGATTGGAGCGAAACACCGCCGGGATTTTCATTGTCTGCGACAAAACCAGTGCCGTTGTTTTGAGAACTTCGGTTGCTGTTCAAGCGGTCGATCTGCCGTCCCAAGTCGGGTCTGTTGGACAATAAAAGATCGTTACGGCGCTTTAAGAAGCGCTGAATGGTTTGTTGGGTTTTTTCGCGCGTATCAACTACGGTGTTGGTCGTTTTTATATTGGCAACAACCGTCAAGGTCTGGGTTGGAGCCCCACATGAGTTGCTACCTACACCACCCCAGTTGCTGTTTAAAATAGCTGGGCGCACTGTGTAGTTCGTATTACAGCTGCACATAAAGCCAGGGCCAACGGTGAGCTCGAGGTTGTTTGAGTCGTTTATATTGACGCTGCAAGACCCGGTTTGCCAAAGGAAACCGTCACAGTTAATGGATGAAGTTGTTTGAGAAACAGGCAAGCCGGTGGCGCCTGCACGTAAGGCATCGGCGATCTGTTGCGCTTTTACGGGGTCGCTACAGGTTCGCCCCACATTGTCTAGAGAGCCTTTTACTGTGATATCCTGTATGCCTGTAGCGGGAAGAGAGGCCCGGAAGCTCGCCCAGTTGTCATATTGGCTACTTCCAGCAGTGTAGGATTGCCCATTCGTATAGGTTTGTGAGTATTGTAGGGATTGGGCTTTTGCGTGCGATGTTGCGGTGGACAGGAAAATGAGCAACGCAGAAAGAGCCAAAATTGCATGTGGCAAGAGTCCAAAACGCGAGATTTGACGCCCCCTCAGGACATCAAACGCGTCCTCAATTGCCGCGCATTCCCGTTTAAACCCCATTTCTACCCCCATTTGCTCTCTCGCCCAATTCAGTTATCAAGCATATCTCAATCCAATGGTTTTACGAGAACAATACTGCGTGTTCTGATTTTACGACGCCGTGCCCCCAGCGTCATAAGCAGAAATAAGCTTCACTTAAGAACGGAAAAAGCCGAATTTCAGTTGGTTTTCCTCTTTGGTCGAATCAAATACTCTTTTCCCCTAAAGCAGCTCTCAGAAAATTTGTACACGTATAAACAGGCTTGATTCCAAATTTTGCTCATCTTGTGTCTTAATGCTTACACAGATCAGGGAGGCGAAACACCTCTTCTACCTGTCCTCAAGGCTGGTTCAGCCCTAACTCTTTTTGTTTTTTCTTGGAAAGACCGAGAGAGACGATGAGGTGGGACTGGCGCAGATAATCTTTTAGCTTGGTGTCGGTTAGACCGGGCTTGGCGTAATGCTGAATCCATTTCATACCGCGCGCCGCTAAATATGGGGCTGGACGCAGGCCAGGTTGGTCCTTCAGGTTTTCAAAGGCGATGTTGCTCGTCTTGAAAGTGTAGGCTGGCTGATCATCGGCCCAGCCTCCGATGGCGAATACTTTACCGCCCACCTTCCAAACGTGAGAACCGCCCCACTGGACCACGTATGTTGTGGCAGGAAGAGTGCGGCAGAATTCATTGAATTGTTCGTAGGTCATGTTTTTTGTGTCCTGGCTCTGGGGCACTAAAATATCAGCATTTGGGTGCTCTGGCCAAAATGGGATATGTGGTTCTTCCGGTTAGCGCTTTTTTAGAAAAACCGTTTCACACATCTGAGTTGGGCGGCTACAAGCACGGTCATGCATCATTTTCATTATATCAATGGCGTCTTACACGCCGAGAATGTCGACCTCTCCAAGCTCGCTTCTGACGTGGGCACGCCGTTCTATTGCTACTCTACAGCGACGCTGGAGCGCCACTACAAGGTGTTGCGTGAGGCATTTTCCAAGCTCGATACGCTGATTTGCTATGCGGTCAAGGCCAATTCCAACCAGGCGGTTCTGGCCACATTGGCGCGGCTGGGTGCTGGCATGGACGTGGTGTCCGAAGGCGAAATTCGCCGTGCACTGGCTGTTGGGGTTCTGCCCGAGAAGATTATTTTTGCGGGTGTTGGCAAAACCCGCAAAGAGATCGGCTTTGCACTTCATGCGGGGATCTTCGGCTTTAATGTGGAAAGCCGGCCGGAGCTTGAGGCGATTAGCTCCGTAGCAACTGAGATGGGCAAGCGTGCGCGCGTTGCTATCCGGATCAACCCCGACGTTGATGCGAAAACGCACGCGAAAATCTCGACGGGAAAATCGGAAAATAAATTTGGTATTCCATTTGATGATGCTCCTGAGATGTTTGAGATGGCGCGTAAGCTGCCGGGGCTTTTGGTGCACGGTATCCATATGCACATCGGCAGCCAGATAACCGAGCTTGGCCCGTTTCGTGATGCCTTAGGGCTGTTGCGGGTTTTAACCAAGAACCTTCTTTCGCAGGGACACGAGATCAAGCATCTCGATATTGGCGGCGGGCTTGGCGTGCCTTATCACGGAACCACAGATATCCCCCCTTCACCTGAAGCTTATAGTGAGGTTGTGTCAGAGGCTATCGGGGATCTCGGGCTGAGAATTGTTTTGGAACCAGGGCGGATGATTGCAGGGAATGCGGGAATTCTCGTCACCAGAACCACATTCGTGAAGGAGGGTGCGGATAAAACGTTCACCATCGTTGATGCAGCGATGAACGATTTGCTGCGGCCGACGCTGTATGAGGCGTTCCATGATGTGCGACCGGTTATGGAGAGCCTGGAAGAGATGCCGCCCATTGTGCAGGATATTGTCGGGCCGGTGTGCGAAACCGGTGATTATCTGGCTTTGAACCGTAATCTACCGCCTTTCAAGACAGGCGACCTGATGGCGGTGATGACAACCGGGGCTTATGGAGCGGTGATGTCCTCGACCTACAATAGCCGGCCAATGGTTCCCGAGGTTATGGTGCGCGGCGATCAATATGCCGTGGTGCGGCCACGGCCAAGCTATGAAGAGCTTATTGGTCTTGACCGGATGCCGCCGTGGCTGGCTGATTGACTGAGCAATATAGAATAGAATTCGCGGCCAGGTTGTAGCGCCTGAGTGATCAATTGAACGTTAGATTACGGATTTGAAAGGTGCGGCGGGGGGTGGGCGCATGCTAGGCTTGGATTATGCACGATGATGATCGATCGGTTGGGCGCATTGATCTTGCGCTAGAGCGGAAAGTTTCCGCGAGCAAGTGGGCCATTTATTTTGAACGCGTGTGGCCACGGGTGTGGCTGGTGCTTGCCGTTTTGACCGCATTCCTTCTCGTGTCTATGGCTGGTTTATGGGAGCAATTATCGCCGACACCTCACCTTTTTTTGCTTGGTGCTTTTGGTGTGGCGCTCTTTTCGGCCCTTGTTTTTACCTTTATGGTTGGCCGTACTTCACGCGAGCAAGCGATCGCGCGCATGGAGCGAATGTCGGGGATCAAGCACCGACCTGCCTCTTCCTATGAAGATACATTGTCGTCGGGTGAGGATCCGGCGACTCGTGCCTTGTGGCGCGCGCATCGCTCAAGGCTCGCACGTCTCATTGACAAACTACATGTTGCGGGGCCACGACCGCACACCGAGAGGTTCGACCCGTTTGCTTTGCGCGCTGGATTGTTGCTGGGCCTTTTTTCTCTTTTTGGACTTGCTGCCGGTCAGATGCATGAGAAAATCACTCAGGCATTTGAGTTTCAGGCCGGCAACTCTTCAGGTGTGCGCGTGGATGCTTGGGTGTCACCACCTTCTTACACGGGCCAACAGCCGGTCATGCTCACAGGGACTGGCAATGCCCAAGGCGCTAAAATTGCTTCCGACAAGGATGGACTTATCGAGGTTCCTGCCAACAGCGAGTTGATTGTTCGCAGTTCGACATCTGGCGGAGGTGCGGATACCGTTGATCTGGCTCTTGTTATTCATGAGACTGGGAAAGAGCCTCGTTCGATCGACAGCAAAGATGTTGAAACACCGGGCGGTAAAGTGAAAGGCGTTTCCGAGATGCGCTACCGGCTGCGCTCATCAGCCCGGGTCAAGCTTTTGGTTGATAAATCAGAGGGAGCAAAGTGGACGTTCGCCGTGACCCCTGACGCTGCCCCTAAGATCACGGTTACCAAGCCGCCTGAAAATACGCGACGTGGTTCGATGAAGCTTCACTATAAGGTTGTCGATGACTACGGCCTTACTTCTGCTGTGGCGAAACTCAAGAAGGCTCCAGCGCAACCAGGCGACCCCTCTACGGCGTGGGCGCGGGAAGGGTTAAAACTAACCGGCCCCAGATTGCCACAAGAGCGGCCCCCGGAGCTGCCTTTACGCCTGCCTCCCGCTAATTCTGACAAAGGCGAAGCAGTGAGCAATCTTGAACTTGCTTCTCATCCGTGGGCGGGGCTTCGGGTGATCATGACGCTGGAAGCTGTGGACGTGGCTGGACAAGTTGGACGTAGCAAACCGTTTGAGACTGTTCTTCCGCAAAGACGATTTTACAAGCCGTTTGCCCGCGCGATTATCGAGCAGCGGCGCAAGCTTGTTTCCGATTCACGCTACCGTCCGTTTGTACGGCGTGCACTTGACGCTCTGACTCTAAGACCCGAGCGCTTTATTGATGATGTCCAAGTGTATCTCGGGTTGCGGACGGCCTCCCACAGACTGGCGCAAAACGATACACGCGAGGCGCTCAACAGCGTCATTGAGCAATTGTGGCATGTGGCCGTGCGGATCGAGGATGGCGATCTTTCAGATGCCGAGCGGCGTTTGCGTGAGGCTCAAGAAAGACTTGCAAAAGCACTTGAGGAGGGTGCCTCGGACGAAGAAATCCAACAGGCCATGGATGAGTTGCGCCAGGCGTTGAACGAGTACCTGCAACAACTGCAAAAGCAGGCGCAGGATAACCCGTTGCAGCAAAGGCAAAATGAGAGCAGCCAATCCCTCAGCAAACAAGAACTTGATCAGATGATGAAGGATCTTGAAAACCAGGCGCTCAACGGATCACGTGAGAAGGCGCAGCAGATGCTCAGCGATTTGCGAGACCTGCTGGATCGTATCGACAAAAACCAGTCGTCTCAAATGAGCGAACAACAGCGCCAGCAACAAGAGCAGGCCAGGCGACAGATGGAACAGCTTGGCGATATTATCGGCAAACAGCAAAAGCTGATGGATGAGACGTATCAGCAGCAGCGCGGGCGACAGCAAGGGCGTCAAAGAGGACAGCAACAGGGTCAACAACAAGGGCGGCAACCCGGCCAGCGTGGGGGACAGCAGGGACGACAAGGCCAACAGCAGGGCCAGGGCCAACCTGGGCAGCGTGGACGAGGTCAAATGCCTGGAGAGGGTCGTCCGCCAGGGCAACAAGGTCAGGGTCAAGGCGGCCAACAAGGCCGAGGTCAAGGTGCGCCGAGGCAGGGGGGGCAACCCAGCCCTGAAGAGCTGCGCGCGCGTCAACGCGAACTTACGCAACGGCTCGATCAACTGCAAAACGAACTGAGACGTTCCGGGAGAGGATCGGCCGAAAGTCTGCGCGGGGCTCGCGATGCGATGCGACGGGCGGACCAAGCACTTGCGGACAAGAATTACCAAGAGGCGGCGCGACAGCAGGGGGAAGCGCTTGCGCAGATGCGCGAGGGCGCCCAGCAGATGGCCGAAGAGATGTCTCAAAACGGGTCCCAACAAGCGGGGCGGGGGCGTCTTGGTGATTCACCTCGTGATCCACTGGGTCGGCCGCAACGGGCAACGGGTCCACAGCTTGGAACTTCCGTGAAAGTGCCTGACGAGATTGATATGCAGCGCGCGCGTGAAATTCTGCAAGAGTTGCGCAAACGACTGGGCGACCCAAAACGCAAAACCGAAGAGCTTGAATATTTCGAGCGGCTGTTGCGCAGGTTTTAGTTTTAGACCGGTTAAGGCCTTGATGCAGTACTGCAAAACATCAAGTAAAAAAGATGTTTTTTACACGGACGGCTGCTTTTGACTTTGCACTCTGTTTATAAGTTTTTTCTCAACGTCAGTCGATTTATCAGGCCTAGATGGTTCCTGTTTCAAAGCGTTTTTCGGTGACCTGTGTGGTCTCAGCTGAAGCTTTGCTGGCAAACTGATGTCAAGATAATTTTCTTTATTGTTGCTGTTTCGCAAACGTCCAAATGGGTTGTGCGTAAGATAATATCTCTAGGTTGAAACATGATCGCTCCCGACATAGGATGATGTCTGACAAAAGATAAAAGCAAATGGGGGAGGTCATTACAGCGGGGGCTGACTTTTTGGATCGACAAGGCGCGTGAAGGCTGACCGGTCCAATGAGGTGACTGTTTTCAAGTAATATGGATATCCAGGTACTGCGTATTTTCGCTCGTGTTGCGGCGGTTTTAAACATCACCCAGGTTGGAACCGAGTTTCAACTTTCACCGGGTACCATTACAAAAAAGCTACAAGCTTTGGAGGCCGAGCTTGGTACTCAGTTGTTTGATCGGACAACGCGATCCATTCGCCTGACGGATGAGGGGCGGATTTTTCTGGAGCATACGGGTTACATCCTCGATGCCACGGAAAATGCGTATGCAGCAATGGATGAAGGGTTTGGCCGGGTCCGTGGTCGACTGAAAGTGTCGGCGCCCAAGACCATCGGGCGGATTGATATTGGTTCTTGTATCGCCTGTTTTGCTTCCAAATTTCCCGAGATTGAACTGTATGTCGATCTGTCGACGCGGTATGTCAATTTGCAGGAGGAGGGTTACGATGTGGCCATCCGAACGGGTGCGCTATCTGACAGCTCGCTAAAGGCGCGCAGACTTATGGATGACCCGCATGTTATTGCGGCCTCGCCCAGTTATCTCAGCGTGCATGGGACTCCTTTGCGCCCGCAGGAACTTGAACGACATGAATGTCTGGTGGTCGGCGACCAAAACCGCTGGAAATTCAAGCGTAAGTCTTCCACTCACCTGGCGCGTGTGAGTGGCCGGATCCGTGGAAATGACCCGTTGATGTTACGAAGCTGTGCCATTAAGGGATGCGGCATTATCCGGACGTCGCGCGATATGATCGAGGATGCCATAGCGGATGGCAGCTTGATTGAACTTCTCAAGGATTATGATGCTTCCAGTGATGCGGGGGTATGGGCTGTCTATCCGAATTCGAAATATATGCCGCCGCGTTTGCGGGAGTTCATCGACTTTGTTGCCGATTGGGTGAAACAGCAAATCGCTTCCAATACGCATCGAAAAGCTGCTTAGAGGATTACCCCGTTTCTTTACAGCTCCGCTGTTTGGTTCGTGGGTTCGTGCTCGAGCTTCTCTTAAGGTGCTGGGGCTGGGTGTGCTGCGAAGCGAACCCCTAAACCGCCGATGAGTTGGTGAGAAACCAGTCGCGTGCTGGCCATGCCGTCCGGCGGGGTTGTACCCGACCACCAACGTGAAGCCTGGCGGAAGAGGTCGGCGAACAGGCCGATCTTTGTTCCATCCAATCCAGATAGCGGAACTTCGTAGCTTGCGAATGTGAACTTGTATTCGAAGAAGTATGACATTCTGGGGATGCGAAATTCCAAACCGATGAGCGCTTGAACCACGGGTCCTGTATATTGATACTCGTAGGTGCGAGATTGACCTTTGCGCAACTGGATTTCCGAGTGTGGAAGATTGATGCCGACGCCAAGGCCCACATATGGCGACAACCTGGGGTGCAAGTCCGCCAGACGCACAAGACCATTGAGGGTCAGCATATTGTGGCCGTGGCTGAACTCCAGCCGGCGAAAAATGTCTTCGAGCTTGGCGCGCTCGGGTGCTGGTGCGCCGTTTAACAGACCGCTCATGCCCACTTCTTCTTTGAGCATGGCGAGTGTTTTAGAATGGGTGAAATCAAGCATCGCACCGGTACGACCGCCCTCAAACCATCTTTGAACGCGAACGCCGTAATAAATCGGGTCGTTGAACGGCTCGCCCCTCCAGGTGACATCTTTAACCGTGAAGTCATTCACGCCGGGATTTTTAATCGTAACATCGCTGTCGTAGGTATAAGGCGCACCACCATAGGCGCCGACCATATATTCTTTTGTGGGGGGAGCAGCGGTTGAAACTTCTTTTTCGTGCGATGGGGTGGCGTTGTCTGCCGACTTAGAGGTTTCGCCGGAATCGGTGTTCCAAATTCCTGTGGCAATGGCCAAGCTCACAAGTGCAAATATCGCCACAAAGTTTTCTGCCATAGTGGCGTGCTTGTGAGCTTTGGAATGCCTGGGTCGAGGCCAGAGAATGGTCGTCGTCGTTTCGATCACGTAATCCCCCAATATCAAACAGACTTACCAAGTCCCCCATGGCCATCGCAGCTCAGTTCTGGTGCAATCTGATGTTCACGCTCTAAGGCCTATTGCGGACTTTATCAAGCGCAAGCCCATATTTGCAGAAAAGTTCAGGATCCTGATTTTGTGCCTAACTGGGGTTTCATGCCAAGTCGTTGCAACATTGCGTGAACGGCCATGATCTGGGGGGCGCTTTTTGTCAGGTAATTCTTGCCCGTATAGCCCCACCAGTCCCAGCAGCCCGTGGGATTGAGATGTCCTGTGGTAACTTGTGGAAACAAAACAATGATCCGGTTGTTATCAGCCCAGCGCGCGAACCCCGAATGCTTGATGAAGGCGTCACCAACGGCGGCCCGGTTTTGTGAACAACCATGATAGGCTATATGAACGCGGCAATCGGTCGTTGAGATGCAAGCATCTGGAACATAAACGACACCCAATTTG
>JAJRZC010000161.1 GCA_024275435.1 Alphaproteobacteria bacterium | reverse complement strand
TGTTGTTTCCATAAACCGGTGTTGCTTCAGATGATTCATTTCTTGGTTTCACCGGACGATGAGCAGACAATTTTTCTGTTTTTGTCGACGGACTCGAGGAAGATTGTTGATAGAGAGCGCCACCATCTTCGTTAGGAAGGGTTGTTTTTGATGCTTCCTCTGAACTGGAAGGTGTTGGCCCGCTCATTGCCTTGGGCGCCGGGGGAGCGGTCTCTTCGCTCTTGGGAGCAAAAACTTCCTTTGCAGGCTTCCAATCGCTGAACCCCGGACGCCAAACGAGATCGGTGGGTTTTAGATGCCCACCTGTCACGAAAAGCTGAATCTCCGGATCGGAAAGTGGCCCATGTTGCTGACCGTCCCGGGCGATGTACCATTGTGTTTCTTGGCCGGTGTCGCTCATTCATCTCTCAAGCTAGTTCTATGGTCAAAATACGGACCATGATTCAGTAATCAATATTCAAATGGCTGACAGCCGTTTTTCAAGAACCTACACGGTCGTTTCTTTGTGCAATTGCAATAAGGCACTGTTTGAGTCGACTCTGATATAGCGTAAAAATCCGCCGATCACGCTACCTTCTCCATCAGTTGCAAATGGCACTCCGCTCTTCTATCTGCCATAACTGCCTAAAAATTCCTCGTTTGCTCGCCTTTATTCCCCTGATAACGCGCCGCGTCAACGCGTTGCCTGGGTATCCGACACTAAGCACCAGTTGAAAAACCAGCATCCAGTCAAGTCTGTTAAACCAACTGTTAGTCTCAACACACGACAAAGCGGGCATTTACGTGACATTTCCGGTCGATAACAAAGAAACTATCCCTTCTCGACGTGTGGATCCGTCACACTTGTGAAGGTTGCCCCTCCCCCGCTATAACCCGCGAAAAGAAAAAACAGATTTTACTCAAGGAACGATCGCAATGACAATTGAACGAACATTTTCAATCATCAAACCGGATGCCACGAACCGAAATCTTACCGGTGCGATCAACGACGTCATCGAGAAAGCCGGATTACGTATTGTCGCGCAAAAGCGGGTCTTGTGGACGCAAGACCAAGCCAAAGAATTCTACGCAGAGCACTCCGAACGCCCATTTTATGGCGAGTTGGTTGAATTCATGACCTCCGCACCGATCGTTACGCAGGTTCTGGAAGGCGAGAACGCCATTGCCAAATATCGTGAAGTGATGGGGGCAACCAACCCAGCCGACGCTGCAGAGGGAACAATCCGTAAGCTGTTTGCCAAATCTGTAGGCGAAAACTCCGTCCATGGATCAGATAGTCCAGAATCCGCGAAACGCGAAATCGCGCTCAATTTTTCAAATGATGAAATCGTCGGCTAATCCCCGACCCTGGGGCAAATCCTTATGGTATCCCCATTTTTCATCTCATTTCTACCCTACGGTTTTGTTGTTATACCATCAATAAGTTGGGCCTATTGATAAGATAGGTCTACACTGCCACCAAGCACCGGACCACTGAGGATCATTCCTTTTTGCAAATGGCCAGTGTGAGATAGCGACATTAAAACCCATTCCTGGTGCGATTACGCTTGCGCGAACAACGCACCGGGACAAGTTGAGCTGCGTAATCCATGACAGAAGTCAGATTATTTTCGGCGACGAGTTTGGACGGCTTCATTGCCGACAGTGAAGGCGATGCCGAATGGCTTGAGGCCTTCAAACCACGTATTCTCGACGCCAGCGGGTTCATGGACAATATCGGTGCCGTCGTCATGGGCCGGAGAGCCTTTGAGGTCATTCGCGCATTTGGAGAGTGGCCTTATGAGGGCAAGCAGGCCTTTATTCTGGCCTCCCAGGAGTCTTGGGACCTCCCCGCAGATGCCACGTTCGTTCAAAACGGCATGGCCGCCGCCATTCAAATGGCACGTGAAGCCACAAACAAGGATATCTGGGTACTGGGCGGTGCCGTCACGATGCAATCAGCACTTGAAGCCCGTTTCATTGATACAATTGAAATTTGCGTGTTGCCCGTTCTACTTGGCTCCGGTCTTTCTCTTCTCAACGCCCTAAAGGCTCGGGAAGAACTGATGTTTGACGGCATGGAAGTTTTCCCCGATGGCATCGTAAAACTCAGGTATCTTGTGCCCCGGCGCTAAAGCCGGAAAACACATCCCTGACCATGATCCATGAAAAATCATCACAAAATTTGGTAGTTTGAAGAACTGTCTTTTCCAAGGTCAAACGAGTTCTTCTCAACAAACTTTGCGATCAAAGAATAAATACGAAGAGGGCCACATTTTCTAATCCAAAGTGCGGCCCAAACTTCATGAATACATATTTTGGCTATTGGCCATTCAACTCAACTCATGAATCTTAAACAACAGACCCCCACGAGGAGTGAGCGTAACCGTTGGATTGATCCCAGGTGGTTCCAGACCGACATACTCGGGACGGAAACGACGCAGCATGATGGTCAAAGCCAGCGTATTTTCCAACTGACTCATGGCCCCTCCAGGACAAGAGCGCTTGCCGGCTCCAAAGGGCATGTATGAATATTTCACCCGTTTCTTGGCCGCAGGGTCCATCCAGCGTTCCGGCTTGAACTCTTCAGGGTCCTCCCAGTACTTCGCATTGTGGTGCGCGCCATAGTTAAACAAAACAACCCGATCACCCGGCTTGATTTCTTTTCCTGCAATCTCGTCCGCCTCCACTGCGGTGCGAATAAGCCCCCACACAGGCGGATAAAGACGCATTGTTTCTTGAATGACCGAACGAGCATATTGGAGCGCTGGATAGTCTTGCGCCTCAGGGTCACGATCCCCGCAAACCCTCTCACCCTCTTTTCTGATCTGCTCGGCAGCCTCAGGATGCGTCGACACGAGATACATAGCCCACGAAAGCGTAAGAGCTGTTGTTTCAGTACCAGCCCATAAGTACTGCTTTAATTCATCGGTCGCCTGCTCCTGGTCGAATTCAGGTATTTCAGGGTCAGCCGCCGCTTCCTGGATCAATTGCATCAAAGTGTTTTCGCGGTTCTCACGAGGCGATGCTGAAAACAGCGCCGGCGGGACACTCCACCAAGCTTCCATGGCTTTCGCAACATCAGCTTCCGTGACCTCAAAAACATCTCCAGATTGTTTTTGTTTTCGGATCTCTTTGTGCTGCAAAACATCGGTATAGGTCTTGACGTATTTAAACACCACATGAGGATTGAAAGGCATGTCACGGTCAAACAACGCCTTGCAGATCATATCGGCTGCAAGCGTCCAAGTCTGTTCGACCATTTCGACGGTCTCACCGGACTTGGCAAGCTCAGCCCACTTGTCCATTTTCTCATGGATCGCTTGATTAAAATACGGAATGTAACCATCAAAAGCATCTGGATGAAATGCGGGTTGCTGGGGCATGCGCACTTTCTGCCAGAGCTTACCATCCAGTGTAATCATCGACTTGCCAAAAATCGGCTTCAAGCCATCAAAGTATTTGATATAATTATCGATTTTTGAAACCAGAACATGCTTGAAATAATCTGGATCAGTGATGAGAACCAAACGCTCGCCAGCCATGTTGACCGGAATCACAGGGCCATAACGGTCTGCCATATGCAGCAAAACCTTCATCGGGTTATCGGGGTCTTTTAGAAGCGGAGCGAGCTTGTACCAAATGCTGCTCCCCTCACCCAATTGACTGGCGTGATGTTCCAGGTTGTTCATTTTTCTTAACTCTCCAAAAACTTATTGGCCGACCTCGAAAGACCCTCACAAAAATGTACATTCGCTGCCACAAGTAATTTCTATGCTGCATTTCAATACCGCACTCAAACGGCTTGAAATGGGAGCCCGGTCAGCTAACCCAATGTCCTTATAGCGTTCTCGACAGTGCTCAGCTAAAGCGGCAATGCAATTGAAAAGCAGCCTTACGCCAGATTGTTTCAGGCTCTGTGACTTCGATCAAATTAACGCTGAATAACCCTTTCAAACGCCACATGATAATGTCGTCCAAGAGCCCATTTGGTACCCTGCAAAACACTACCAAACACCCCGAATGATTTCGTGTTCCAAAATGGGTTCCTCTAAGGCTCTATTTACATCATAGAACTCAGAAATCTTTAACGAATGCTAATGAGATCCCAGGGCCGGAGAATACATAACATCTCCGTCTTCTGCTTCAGTTGCACCATCAATACAACTAACACGATCTCCCTTGATTTTTATCTGATCTGACGCAAATAACCTAAGAACCTCCGGATAGAGTTTATGCTCCGCCTTCAAAACCCTCGCCGCAAGCGAACCTGGGGTGTCATTTGGTAAAACCCTGACCACCGCCTGCCCAAGAATCGGGCCCTCATCCATCTCTGGTCGAATCGCGTGCACACTACAACCGGCAACTTTCACGCCAGCCTTCAGCGCTCTGGCATGGGTGTCCAAGCCCTTAAACAGTGGCAAAAGTGCAGGATGTATATTGATCATCCGGTTATGCCAACGCTCAATAAGACCAGATGTCATCAATCTCATAAATCCGGCACAAGCAATAATATCGACTTTTGAAGCCTTCATAACCCGGTCAATCTGATCATCGAACTCCTCACGCGACCGAAAGAGTTTATGATCCAAAGCCAGAGCCGCAATGCCTTGCTCTTTAGCCCAGGTTAACCCGGGCGCCTCCGGACGGTTCGACACCACCAAAACAATTTCATAGGGGCAGTTTTCACCGCCCGCCGCTTCATGAAGAGCGACCAAATTGGACCCCCGCCCTGAAATAAGCACACCAATCCTCTTTCGCGAAGAGCCACTTGTCATCGCTGCACCCTCAAGCAACCCTCATAGACCACCTGAGAGCTCAAATCGCCTTGTTCACTCGAAGATGGTTTCATCACTTCAAGCGAGCCGATCCGAACCGCCGTTTCGCCCTCTTTCAAAAGCGTATTCATGATCTCATCAGCTTGAGCGCAAGCAACCACACACACCATTCCGATCCCGCAATTGAATGTGCGAAGCATTTCGCCATCACTCAAATTTCCACGTGCCGCAACCCAGGAAAAAACAGCCGGAGGCTCAAAAGTGGACAAATCAATATGTGCCACAAGCGAAGGTGGCAATACACGCGGCAGGTTCTCGCTAAGCCCACCCCCGGTAATATGAGCCAAAGCCTTCAACCCTCTTAAGGCATCCGACTCGCAGCGCAGTGCAGACAATATAGGCTTAACGTAGATACGCGTTGGCTCAAGCAGCGATTGAGCAACTGTCATCTCCGATTGCCAAGGCGCAACATCAGACCATTTAAGTTTGGCTTCCGATACCAAACGACGAATGAGCGAATACCCATTGGAATGAATGCCGGAGGATTTCAAACCGATAAGAACATCACCTGCCGCTATTGTATCCAAAGGCAACAACTTGGATCGCTCCGCCGCACCAACAGAAAATCCAGCCAGGTCATAATCAGCCCCATGATACATGCCCGGCATTTCAGCGGTTTCTCCACCGATCAGCGCGCATCCAGCCTGACGGCAACCCTCGGCAATACCTGAAATAACAGTCTTGGCAACGTCCACATCAAGGCGAGCCGTTGCCAGATAGTCTAGAAAAAATAACGGCTCTGCACCCTGCACGATAAGATCGTTGACACACATCGCAACCAGATCAATCCCGATGGTGTCATGTAAACCCGTCTCAATGGCAATTTTGAGTTTTGTGCCAACACCATCGTTTGCCGCAACCAGAATGGGATCATCATAACCAGCCGCTTTAAGATCAAACAGACCACCAAAACCACCAATCCCGCCCATGGACCCGGAACGCGACGTGGCCTTTACCATCGGCTTGATGGCTTCAACAAGCGCGTTTCCCGCATCAATATCCACACCGGCATCACGGTATGTAATCGGCTTGGCTTGCGTCTCTGGCGAACTGTCAGATGTCATTCTCAACTTGCTCTTGCTCAAAACACAGAAAATCCCTGTGAGCTATCATTTAGGCTCAGATGCCATGAAAAGGCTCAAAATTCCAGCCACGCAACTTTGTCGTGCATCAAACCACCACATATCAGAAGATGTATATCGGCCGAAAAAGACAAGATACGACGGACATGTCCATGAAACGGCACATTACTTCATTCCACCCAACTCTTACCCCACAAGACCTCAACCTTTGCCCCACAAGGCCAATACGTGCTAGCAGGCAGACTTAATAATCTGTGGAGGCCCACCAAATACGGCACTACAATAGGATGTTTGAAAAGGGCAATGCAGGAAGATGACTGAAATGACGTCTCAGAAGGTTCAACGGCTTTTGTTAAACTTTGTGGTAGCGACTATGATTATTTTCGCACCAGCCCTTAGTCCTCACGCTGATGCCCAAACACAGGAATTAAAAGCCTATACCATCGCCAACTATCCGGTTGAAGCACAAGCCAAGAACGCCGTCACTGCCAAGAAAAACGCTATCAAAGACGGGCAACAGGCTGCCTTTCGCTCGCTCTTGAAACGGATTGTTCCTGTGAGCGTTTATTCTCAACTGGATCGCGTCAAAACCGCCAACGCTGGTGACTACCTTGATGGAATCTCCGTTCGCTCCGAACAAAACTCTTCAACACGCTACATCGCCAACCTGGATTTCATTTTCAGCTCACAAGCAACCCGTCAGCTACTTCGCAAAGAAGGCGTCCCCTTCATTGATGAACCTGCTCCCATCACCACGGTTGTCCCGGTATTTCAAAAATCAGGCAATAAACCTCCGGTCACTGGCCTTGGAGACTGGGGAGAAGCCTGGCGCGGCCTCGATCTTCAAAATACCATCACGCCAGTACGCATCACATCACTAAAGCCAACCATTCATGGCGACACCTTAAAACAACTCTTCGACGGAGACACCACACCACTTCGAAACATGTCTTCCGAATATGGCACCGGGCCCATAGTCTTTGCTTTCGCCGTACCTGATTTAAAAAAACGCAAACTCAATATCATGCTTGTTGGACGAGACGGCACAGGAAATATCGCCTTAAAGCGTAGCTACCCACTTGCGCCGAACGATCTCGCCTATGCTCTTGAATACGCATCGGTAATTTCACTGGGAATACTCGAAGGCCGCTGGAAGGCGACACGCGTAAACTCCCGTGGTGGGATCAATGCCTTGTCCAGCCCAGCAGTACCGCTAATTCTGCGCGTTCTGTTTAACAATCCAGGGCAATGGTATAAACTCCAAGACCGTTTACGTGCCATGCAAGGGGTTGGCGATCTACAAGTGGCTGCCGTTTCAGCACGCAGCGCAGACGTAGCCCTCACCTACCCCGGAGGCGGACCGCAATTGGCCGATGCTCTGGCACGCCAGGGTTTATCCTTGCGCGACTCAGGTGGTGTGTGGGTTCTAAGGGCAAACTACTAAATGGAACCGATACAAAGACTGCCGCCCTCAAAGATCGAGAGGAAGGCACCAATTAGTCAACTTGACGGCCCGCTATCTCAGACCGGATACTCAACTAGCTTTTTTCCAAAAAAGCCATTTCCCACGGGTTCCATGAGCTTGGACGGCAAGACCGGCCATACCTTCAAGACTTGGCCATTCGAGGTAAACTGACTTGAACCTTCCAAACCTCATCACCCTGGCTAGGGTAATTTCAGTCCCCATTATCTTTTGGTTCCTTCTGACCGGCCACAACCAGATCGCCTTCTTCACCTTTCTTGCCGCAGGTCTGTCCGACGCCGTAGATGGCTACCTCGCCAAACGATTCAACTGGGAAACTGAACTGGGAGCATATCTCGATCCGCTCGCCGACAAGCTCCTCATTGTGTGTGTGTATCTTGCCTTGGGGGTACTAAATGAACTCCCTTCATGGCTTGTCATAGGTGTGGTTTCGCGAGATGTTCTGATTGTCTCTGCCGTGGTACTCTCCTGGCTACTCAATCATCCCGTCAAGATCTCACCCTTTATCGTCAGCAAGGCAAACACCCTTGCGCAGATCATACTCGCCAGTGTTGTTCTTGCCGATCTTGGATTTGGTTTGGGACT
>JAJRZC010000160.1 GCA_024275435.1 Alphaproteobacteria bacterium | reverse complement strand
TCGATGTTTGTTCCGGCTTTGTCAGTGTAGTAGCGAACGAGATTCAAGTTTTGGACGGGTACCGGCGGTGGGGGGCAGAAGGCGCTTGCCGTTTCAATGTAAAACAGGATTGTGGTGGTGAGACTGAGCAGGAAAAGGGTTTGACTTTTGGCCATTGAATGACTGAGAGCTGTGTGTTTTTTATTCATATCAAGGCTTTGCGATTAAAGGCAGCGATCATTGAGCGCATTATTTTGCCGGGAGTGCGCAAGGATCATTGTACAGGTGTTTGTTGCCCAATGGGTCCATCACGGTGTGCGAACCCGTTTTCTTCTGATTGCTGTTTGGTGACAAATAAGTGGGACCGATGGGTACTTTGCCGTGTGCACCGGGAATATCGAGAACGTAGGTGGGCTGGGCCAGGCCGGAAAGTGTTGCGCGCATGGTTTGCACAATCTCTTGCCCTTTTTCAATGGAAACGCGGAAGTGACCTGTGCCTGGCACCAGATCGGTATGGTGGAGGTAATAAGGCTTTATCCGGTTCTCAACGAGCTTGCGCATGAGCTTTATCAAGATTGCCGCGTCATCGTTGACCCCTTTTAGAAGAACAGTCTGGCTTACCATCATGTGACCTGCATCTATGAGCCGTTTGCAGGCTGCCAGGGCTTGCGAGTTGAGTTCTTCCGGGTGATTTGTATGGAGGCCTATGTAGACGGCTTTGCCATCGCATTTGAGGGCCTGGCATAGTTGCGTGGTGATGTGTTCGGGGAGAATAACAGGAACGCGGGTGTGCCATCGCACAACCTTGATGTGGGAGATGGTGGCAAGTTTCTGGTTGAGGTTTTTTATGTGTCGCGGTGAGAGTATCAATGGGTCACCGCCGGTTATGATGACTTCCCAGATTTCTTGATGGGTTTTCAGGTAGTCTAGCGCTGCTTGCAGTTGATCTTCAGATAAAACACCCGAGGGGGAAGAGTTTTGTTTTTGCTCGCTTGTGGGACCAATGGTTTCTCGGCGAAAACAGAAACGACAATAGATCGGGCATACACTGACCAACTTTAAAAGAGCTCGGTCGGGGTAGCGATGTACGATACCCGTGAGCGGGCTTTTCAACTCATCGCCGATAGGGTCGTGCTGCTCATGGGGTTGGTGCTCAAGTTCTTTTATGGAGGGAACGAATTGCTGTGCCAGAGGGTCTGAGCTGTTGTGAGGGTCGATCCGTGCGGCGATGTTTTGGGGAATGGCAATGGCGTAGCGTTGTGCGACGTCCTCGATCTTGGGTTGGTCGGATTTTGAGATCAGTCCCGCTGCAACGAGTTCGCTGGCGCGTTTCAGGCTGGTAACAGGGCGTGTCATGGCTTGATCTTTGTTGCTAAGGATAAGGGCAATTCAATCCCACTTGATTGTTGTTTGCAAAGTTTCGGGCTTCTCAGCTCGAGAAAATTACATTTGTGTTCGAGTTTGTTAGCTGCTGGACGTGTTTTAGTCTGTGGTTGGCATGGGTGTCCAGATGACCTGGTCTATGTGGGTGGCTTGGGTTGCAAGCATTACAAGGCGATCGAAGCCCAGGGCGACGCCACTTGCGGGGGGCATATATTCCAGCGCGTTAATGAAATCCTCGTCGATGGGGTCGTGGTGACCGTAAATTTTCTGTTTGGTTTTCATGGCTTGTTCAAAGCGATCACGTTGAATGTGTGGGTCGTTGAGTTCTCCAAACCCGTTTGCAAGTTCGACGCCGCAGCAATACAACTCAAATCGCTCGGCTATTGTCGGGTCTGTTGGGCTGGTTTGCGCCAGTGCAGCTTCCTGGATGGGGTATTCCATTAGTAACGTTGGTTGAGTTGAACCTAGGTTGGGTTCGATATGGCTTGTGAGAATGCGCGAGAAAATATCCGACCAGGACTCGTTTTGTGAAGTTGCGATTCCAATGTCATTCGCCATGTTGGCCAGGAGGCTTTGATTGGCTTGAGATGAATTCATGGTCGCGCCGAGGTCAATATTGGCAAATCTGTTAAAGGCGTCTTTCACGGTGAGGTATTCTGGCGGAAGTTTGGGCGCGCATGATTTGCCGCGCCAATTGAAGGTGTCGTTACCGATCTCATCGGCTGCGATGTTCAAAAGCGCGATACAGTCCTTCATAACCGTTTCATAGGGTTCATTGGCGCGATACCATTCGAGCATCATGAATTCCGGGTGATGCAATGGGCCGCGTTCACGATTTCTGAACACAGGGGCGAATGTGAAGATCTTTTGTTCGCCGGCGGCGAGAAGTTTTTTACAGGCGAATTCAGGTGAGGTGTGCAGGTATATCGGGTGCGAGTGATTTGAAGTATCTGTGAGTTGGGTTTTGAAAGCGTGGAGGTGAACCTCGTTTCCCGGTGAGATTTGCAGGCATCCGGTTTCCACCTCAATGAAGCCTTGAGTTTTGAACCAGTGGCGAATAGCTGTTTTCAAGTTTGAACGAGCAAGAAGGATCGCTCGGCGATCTTCATGATTTTGTCGGTCCCACCATGGGCTTTGTTTTAAGGACATATATGTTTTATTTATCGTTCGAGATAGTTGGAGATTGTAAGTTGTGGTGCTTTAAGGTTTAAAGCGGCTTGGCGGGCAGCGTTTCTCCCGCTAAAAGCGCTGATGGACTTTATTTCTGATCTCCAAAATATGCCGTTTCTCATGAATATTGAGTTTGACAGCGCTGGGGGATCACTTTTTTACGGAGAACGCCAAGTGGCTAAGGTTATCGCAAGCTCGATACGTAAAGGCAATGTACTCGATCTTGATGGGAAGCTTGCTGTCGTTATGACGGCTGAAAACATTCACCCAGGCAAGGGCACTCCGGTTACGCATCTGGAGCTACGGCGCATTGCGGATGGGGTCAAGATCGTCGAGCGGTATCGCACCACTGATCAGGTGGAACGGGCGTTTGTTGAAGAGGTTGACTACAACTTTCTATATGATGATGAGACGGGCTATACCTTCATGCATCCTGAAACCTATGACCAAGTGACGGTCCCAAAGGATGTCATAGGGGATGTGGCTGTTTACCTACAGGAAAATATGACTTGCAAACTCAGCATGTATGAAGCCAATCCCATCGCTGTTGAACTTCCCCAGCGCGCCGTATTTGAGATTGTCGAGGCAGACCCGGTGGTCAAGGGGCAAACTGCGTCTTCATCCTTTAAGCCCGCCGTGCTGTCGAATGGCGAGCGCATTATGGTGCCACCTCATATTGCGGCAGGGACACGTGTTGTGGTGATGACTGCTGATGGCAGTTATGTGGAGCGTGCCAAGAGCTGATTGTTCGGCTGTGAGGGTAAGTAAGGATTGTCCTTGTATTATTTCTCTAACTAGGATTGGGTCCGAGCGCTTATGACGGTTGCTCTTCGCTAGAGCCCTTATTCCTAATTTGAGGATATGCGTGCAACTCCGGTACGACCGCTTGTGCTGGTCCAGACGAGTTTTTTACCCTGTCGACGTACACTGACACAATGTGCCTTGCCCTTGAGCCACGTTTTCCATTTTTGGCACAATTTTCCCCCTTTGATCCACCAGCGTCCCTTGTCTTTAGCGATGCCTGTCAGGCGAGCGATGGCTGAGGAGCGTGCCCTCATGGTTCCGTTGGAACCAAATGCAATGGGGAGGGTGCCGACGGGGGTTGAGACGTGAATGATCTTACCGGAAACGGCCTGTTTGATTGCGGGTCCTGCCAGTTCATCTGCTGTCGCTTGTCCTAGTGTTGCAAGAGACATGATGCCAAGTGCCAGGGTGTATGTTGTCAGGCGTATGAAACTCACTGTTTGGTCTTCCTTTGTTGTTTCCCAAAGTAGCATTGCAAGAATTGTGCGCTGCGAAGTCATTGGGCAACAAAAAGAGCTGCGATTAAGGCTCGAATGTGAAAGTTTATCACTTGATCCACACACATTGATCCTGTGTTTTATGAAGATGGTTAGCGATTATGGCCGTATTTCTTAAGAGGGGGGATAGCCAGGACCGTAGGTGCTGGTATCTTGCGATCGGCATGTTGCTGCGCTGCAACAAAAAAGCACCCATATGGGTGCTCTCTGTACATGAAAACTGCGTGCTGAGTTTGTAATAAAACCTTAGCCAGATGTTTTCTGGTTCATGGGTTGGTTAAAACTGATGCTTGATCGTTCCACGGATGCGCAAATCATCTGTTGTGGCGTTGGGCTCTTGAGAATCGTCCACAAGGTTTTCTGTTTCGGCTGCGCCATAGAGCAATTCCAGGCCGAAATCCATTTTTGGCAACTTACCCAAAGTACCTAGTCCAGGAATACGCACGACAGTGCCGCCATTGGTGTCACCGATATTGGAAGGGGAGCCTAGGTCACTTTGCGGCGTCTTGGATGGATCGCTCTCAGGGGTGCCTTTTGATGCTGGAGCGGCTGTTGTGCCGCTGGTTTGCTCTTCAAAGGCGTTTGAAGGCACGACTGCTAAACCTGTAAAACAGGCAAAAAGCGCCGTTGTGACTAATAATTTCACGAACTTCATTCGATAAAACCCCGGGTGCACGCTTTTCGCGCTGAAATTAGAATTTGGAACATGACGGTTCACTGGCTTGAAAACAAGTTTGTTCCGTGGCGGTTAATCCGAGATGAACGTTTCTTGTCCGAGGTGTGTGGTGTGGGCCATGTGGCATGGCTGACACAGTTGAAAAACTCCTGATTTTAAAGGGAATTTTCAATGCTTTAATATGACGTATTGTGCTGAGAGTTGGGTGGAATTATTTTCCCTGTGATGTTGAATGTTCTTAAAATGTCCTTTTCGGGCTTAGACGTTTCTAGCGCGGTGTATGGAGCCATTCTCGGCGAATCGCGTCACGCACAAAGAGCTAATTTATTGAAGTGAAATTTTCAGGCCCATTTGACCTATATGGTTGCTTTCAAGGTCCCGCTCGGGGCAGGCTCGCCAGTCTTAGGGCTATGGAATTTGACCCTAGTGCAACAAGAGGTGGGCCCGTTCTTTTTACCGGGATGTGGGCCGTAGTGGGATTTGTTAAATGAACAGCATAGACCGGTTCGAAGCTGCCGTGGTGGGCGCTGGGCCTGCAGGAATCGCGTGTGCGCTTGGGTTGGCGCGAGAGGAGATTGAAACGGTACTTTTCGCGGGACCCCATCGCCCTGCTGGGCGTTCTGAGGATCAGCGAACTGCGGCCCTGTTTGGTTGCTCGATTGATTATTTGGTCAATCTGGGCGTGTTCGAGAAATGCCGAAAGGCCAGTGAGCCAATTCATGGCATCCGTATCATTGATGATACAGGCGGTCTTTTACGAGCGCCCGAAGTCTTGTTTACAGCGGAAGATATTGGTCTTGAGGCGTTTGGCTACAATGTGCCGCAAACGGATCTGGTTGAAGCTTTGCGAAGGCAGGCTGATGAGATGTCTGCCTGTCTTACTATTGTGGAAACAGCCGGTGTTGTTGGGTTGAAGCTCTCCGATCAGAATGCTGAAATAACAACGGCCGAAGGGGGAACGTATCTCACGCAGATTGTTGCGGCCGCCGATGGACGAAATTCCCTGTGCCGTGATGTTGCGGGTATCGGCGTGGATACTCATTCGTATGCGCAGTCGGCACTTGCCACGATATTCGAACATGAGCGGGATCATCAGTCGATTTCAACGGAGTTTCATCGCCGCAACGGGCCTTGTACGGTTGTTCCGATGCCGGGGCGGCGTTCCAGTCTCGTTTGGGTGGAGAAAACAGATGTTGCCAAGAGGCTTTGTGAGATGACCATTGAGCGGTTTTCCAAAACGCTGGAAACGCGCCTGCAGGGCTTGTTGGGTCGGGTTGGGTCCATTGGATCGCGTGTGATATTTCCCCTGTCTTCTCTGGTTGCTAAGAAATTGGCCAGTGGACGAGTGGTGCTTATTGGGGAAGCTGGCCATGTTATACCACCCATTGGAGCGCAGGGTTTGAATTTGAGCCTGCGAGATGGGGGCGTGCTTGTGGATCTAGTCACTGCTGCCAAAGCGAGAGGTGAAGATCTTGGCAGTGAGAAGGTTATGTCCGATTTTCATCAGGCAAGATGGTTCGATATAACCAGCCGGGTCGGTGCTGTTGATCTGCTCAACCGATCGTTGATTTCTTCAATTGAGCCTGTGCAATTTGTGCGTGGAGCAGGAATGGTTGTGTTGAAAACGGTTGGTCCACTTCGACGTTTTGTGATCCGTCAAGGCTTGGGGCCGCAATCTGGACTTCCCAGAATTATGCAAAAAGGACCACAGATGGAGCAGGGGCGGGCTTTGTAACCGGGTAACTTTAGGCTGTAAGCGGGGTTAGGATGCCTGATGTGAAACGAGATAGACTGGGAGCGTTTTAGTCTAGAGCTCGTGTTCAGGTGCCGGCGTTACAAATGAGGTGCGGGTCCTACCTGGGAAGTCTTATGGGTAGATCCGGAAAACGATAAGATATTGGGATAAACTTGCTTGATGGCATGGAACGCTCGCCTACGTGATCTTCAATTCAGATTGGAATATGTTTTATTGCGCTTCGTCGTCGGGGTGGTGCGGTTGTTTCCGCTTGAAGTGGCAACGAAAATATCAGCCAAGACATGGCGCATTCTCGCTCCGATTGTTAATCCAAAACGTCATCGACGCGCGCTTGATAATCTCGCCATTGCCTTTCCCGATATGGCCCCCAAGGAGCGTGAGAGAATTTGTTTTGCACACTGGGAGAACCTGGGGCGTGTGATGGTGGAGACGATGCAGATCGACCGATTGATCGAAGACCCGTCGCGAATCAATATTCTATCCAGTCGAACTTTTGACAGATATCGCAACAAGGTGGGACCGATCATTGGTATTTCTCTGCACCTGGGGAACTGGGAATTGGCGATTTGGCCGTTGACTATATCCAGAACCAATCCAGCGGCTGTCTATCGCTCTGTCAACAACCCTTATGTTGATGCGTATTTACGCTACCAGCGTCGCAATCTTTATCCCGGCGGTTTGTTTGGTCGTGGCAAGGTTGAGGGAGATCACGGTGATGATCGCAAAACGGCCCGTCTCATTACGGATTATGTGCGCAAGGGTGGACGCCTTGGGATGGTCTGCGACCTCTATGATCGCACCGGAATTCCCATCGACTTTTTTGGAAAACCGGCCAGGACACAGGCCATAGGTGCGATGATTGCACGTCGCGTCGGTGCGCGGGTGTGGCTTACCCGATGCCGCAGAGTTGGGACAACAAGCCGTTTTGAAATCGAACTTAAAGAATTGCGCGTTCCTAGAAGCTCCAACAAGACCGAGGATGTACGCTGGATGATGAACGAAATGCAAAAGCAGTTCGAGGTTTGGGTGCAGGAGAATCCAGAGCAGTGGATGTGGTCGAACCGCCGTTGGAGCTAAGATCGGTTTACATGGGTGGTTGGGGCGACTGCCTGCGTACAATCATGGCGGATGGGGTGGGATTCGAACCCACGGTGAGCTTGCACCCACGCCGGTTTTCAAGACCGGTGCCTTCAACCACTCGGCCACCCATCCTTGCCAATTCACAGCTTGATGCTGTTGGAGAAACTTTGTCCGCACCTTAGTTAAAAACAAGATGGCGAGACGTGCCTTCATTTATGTGAGGACGCTTGCTCCGTGTCTCCAAATAAGACGCTTGATATAGCTGTCTGTTGAGGAAACCGGCTGGAACCTACACGCACTTTGAAAAGTTCACAAGAGAGCGTGTTCGCTTATTTTGGCCCAACTGTTTACCTCTTGTAACCTATGTCTGCACACGTTTTTTGCAACATTTTCTGGTACAACCTGCCAAGCTGGCGATTTTCTCCTGGATGTCTGGGTGTCCATACGCATAAGGGTATGGCGTGTTAGCAGGCAATATGTCGGGGGCGTGTAGCTGGCTTTCTGGGGAGCCGTGTGGTGTTGAGGGATAGCAAGTGGTGTGGCTTAAGTTGGATTATTTTGTGATTGCTGGGGGCATTACTCAGTGATCGTTCATGAAACTGTATTGGCAACCTTGAGGGCTCATGAACGCTTCAAGCGGGTGTTTTGTTGTGTCCGCGATTCTGTCGGCGCTGTTGTACGTTTCAAGAGCGTCTTTTTGGTTCCATTGCTGTTGGTTGGTTTAACTGGTTGTGGTGGTGGGGCTCCTATCGTTTCGCCACAGATGGTTGGGCATACGGGGAGCCTATCTTCAGTGCGTTCCGGTTCATCAACTTCCATGTGGAAAGCATCTGTCCATCACGAAACTCGTGTACCTCAATGGGGTACGCGTTCAAGGCGGCCTGTTTCAAAATATCGCCCCAAGGGTGGAGGTCATTTCAAGCTCGGAAAGCCCTATCAGATCAATGGCAAATGGTACTACCCTCAACTTCAACCTGATTATGATAAAGTGGGTTTGGCTTCCTGGTATGGCCATGACTTTGATGGAAAACGAACGGCCAACGGTGAAATTTATGACATGCGCGCGCTCACTGCCGCCCATAAGACGTTGCCGTTGCCTTCCTATGCTTATGTGACCAACTTACAAAACAATAGAACAGTGTTGGTGCGAATCAATGATCGGGGACCGTTCAAACCCGGGCGCATCATTGATTTATCCGAGCGGGTGTCGCGGGAGCTGGGTTTCAAGCATCATGGACTAGCAAAAGTTCGTGTTCGCTATGCTGGTCGTGCACCCTTGAACGGTAATGACAAAAGAGAGAATGCCTATTTAATGCGTCAAAGTTGGCATCGGCACGCGGCGCGATGAGGGCCTGCTCTTAAAGGGGTGTTCAGCTAAGGTTGAACGGGATCCTGCCACGGCGAATATGTTCAATCATTTCTTGTTGATCTGTGGTCGGCGTTCCTTGATAGCGGCATTGATATTTTCCCATATTTCATGCACTCTTGTTTCAACTAAATTGAGTATTTGAGAGATTGACTGCCTTGAGAGGCATGTATCGTGTATGTGTGATCTAGCTATCATTTTGTGTTGATTTATTCATATGTTTGCGCGGATCGTCGTTTCTCGTTTGTGGATTTGCATATAAATTAGATTGCGCTTCAATTTAGGCATATTTTGAAATGAAATCGGGGTGAGAATGTTCGTGGATCGCAACAACCGCACGATGTGTTTCCAGATTGCTTTGCGCCGTTCTGTTTTGTGGGTGGTTTCTTTTCTGGCGGTGTTTTCAACCTTGTTGTTAAGCAGCGCCCATTCCGCTGGTTTTTCGACCAAGGCCAAGCAGGCAATCTTGATGGATGCCAAGTCCGGAGCGGTGCTTTTTCAACATAATGCTGATGAGTTGGTGGCTCCTGCCAGCATGAGCAAGTTGATGACTTTGGCGGTTATTTTTGATGCTTTGAAAAAGGGCAAGGTTGCTTTAACCGACACCTATACCGTTAGTGAACATGCTTGGCGTACCGGGGGGGCACCTTCGAGGACATCGGCTATGTTTGCACCGCTCAACAAACAGGTTTCGTTAGAGGACCTTATCAAGGGCATTGCTATTCAATCGGGCAATGATGCGTGCATAATCGTTGCGGAAGGGATGGCAGGCGGAGAGGCTGCCTTTGCAAAACGTATGACAGCTCTTGCGCGCAAGATCGGTTTAGAGCGTTCGACATTTGGCAATCCAACGGGTCTGCCACACCCTGATCAGCTCATGAGCGCGAGAGAAATTGCTAAGTTGGCGCGCTACATTATCTTGGAATACCCGGAGTATTATAAATATTTCGGGATGAAGAAATTTCCGTATCAGCCGGAGGGTCGCAGACGACCCTACGCTTTTTTCAATCGCAACCCATTGTTGTCAGTTGGAATAGGAGCGGATGGGTTGAAAACCGGGCACCTTGAGGTCTCTGGGTATGGGCTTGTGGGGTCTGCAGTACAAGATGGCAGACGGCTTATTGCGGTGGTGCATGGGCTTAAGTCAAAAAAAGAGAGAAAGGCTGAAGGCCGCAAGCTTCTTGTTTGGGGTTTTCAGAATTTCACCAAGCACAAGCTATTTGATGCTGATGAGGTCGTTGGCACGGCCCGAGTTCTAGGCGGAGACAAGTTCTACGTGCCGCTCAAAGGAGATGGGGAAATCTATGTTGTTCTTCCCAAGTTTCCTAAAAACCCCAAGTTGTATGCTGAAGTGCGCTACAAAGGACCTTTGAAGCCACCGGTAAAAAAAGGTGACAAGGTAGGTATCTTGCGTGTTACTTCTGCTTCGAATGCCGTGAATGAAATTCCGTTGTTTGCTGCTGAGGATGTGGAAGAAGCCTCGGTTGTCAGGCGCGGTCTTGATACGCTTGTTATTCTCGGGTTCCGTTGGGCTTCAGATAAGGCGTCTGAGTTGATTGGACGTGGTAGCTGAGAAAGATCGTACCAATTCTTTTTCCCAATTGATTGAAGTGTTGTAATGCTTGTCTGTCTTAAGGTGGCCGGGCTTTACAATTGGTGTGGCTATGAGCTTTTGATGCGGGCCGATCATCTCCATTTGTTGTGACGTGCGGTATCGTATGCTGTGGACCTAGATGTATGGGAAAGTTCATTACATTCGAAGGTGGCGAGGGGGCGGGTAAATCCACTCAGGTCGAGCTGCTGAAAAAGCGGCTTTTATCCGAGTTTGGAGGCGAAGTTCTTGTCACCCGTGAGCCGGGAGGGTCTGAACTTGCCGAAAAAATCCGCGACCTCATTCTGGCTAAACGCCCTGCGGCGAGTGAAACGGAATTCCTGCTCTTTGCTGCTGCCAGGGTGGAACATATTGCTGAGACGATTGCGCCGGCGCTTAAATCCGGGAAGTGGGTCATTTGCGATAGGTTCTTTGATTCTTCGCGAGTTTATCAAGGTATGTTGGGTGGGGTCTGTTCACAGTTCATTGAGATGGTGGAGCGTCATACGGTAAGACCATATATTCCAGACCTGACGATAATCTTGGATGTTCCTGCAGAGCTAAGTATGGAACGTGCCAGGGTTCGCGGTGCTCTTAGCCGGTATGATGCAGCGACAAAGCAAGAGCACGAGGTTTTACGTCAGGGCTTTTTGGATATAGCATCGCGCGAGCCTCAAAGGTGTGTTGTGATAGACGGCTCGCGCAATGTAGAAGCGGTTTCTAAAGATGTATTCGAGGCCGTAAAGTCGCGAATACTGAAGGGGACGTAAGACATCATGGCGCGCCGCGTTACATCCTTAAAAGACAGTGATCCGATGCCGGAATCTGATCGCGTGGAAGGGTTTGCGCATCCACGAGACAATTATATTTTTTACGGTCATCAAGATGCCGAGAGGGAATTGGCTGATGCCTTCCAGATTGGCAAAGTTCATCATGGGTGGTTGCTTTCGGGACTGACTGGGATTGGTAAAGCAACGCTTGCCTATCGTTTTGCAAAATACATTTTAGCTAAAGATGATGAAAGAGATCCGTCTCAAGGTATTCTGGGCTTACGAAGAGACAGCCTTACGGCGCGGCTTGTTCGTGCACAATCGCATCCTGGCCTGCTCGTTCTGCGCCGGCCGTATGATTTGAAAACGAAACGGTTCGCAACAACCATTCCTGTTGATGAAGTTCGCCGTGTTCGTAATTTTCTCACGCATAGTGCCAGTGAGCAATCATGGCGCATTGTCATTATCGATACGGCTGATGAGATGAATATCAATGCCGCCAATGCCGTTTTGAAATCCTTAGAGGAGCCGCCGGAACGCGCCATTTTTCTGCTTATTACGTCAGAGCCTGGACAATTGCTGGCGACCATTCGTTCCAGATGCCGTTTGCTCAAGATGTCAGTTTTGTCACAAGCAGAGCTGGATCGCGCTTCTCGACATGCATTTGAAGCCTCCAAAATGGCGATGCCTGGCGATGAGGATTGGGAGAGTTTATTGGTTCTTGGGAGTGGGCGTGTTGGACGGGTTTTAGGGCTGGCGGGAATAGGAGGCGTTGATATTTTTTCAGACGTAGAAGGTGTGTTGCGTTCCATTAAGAAGCCTGTCTGGCATTCGGTCCATGCTCTGGGCGATAAGCTTGCGCCTATTGCAAGTGTGAAAAAGTTCGATCTTTTTATGGAGTTGCTTTTGGAGCGGATGTCACAACTTGTGCTTGCTCGTATGAAAGGCGAAGGCACGCCAGAGGATGTTGAGCTTGCACAAAGACTAATTGATGAACAACGAATTCCGCAATGGGCGTCTTTATGGGAGGATATATTGCGCTCAAAGGCCGAAGCGGCTGCTCTCAATCTGGACCGAAAAGCCTTCTTTATTGAAACCATTCAGAAGGTTCACGAGCTTGCCCGTAAGGCTGCTTGATTCCGAGCCTTTGGGGATGTGGCGCAATAGATTTCAGTTTTTTTCAGTTTGAGGGCGACGGGGCGGGTTCTTTTCTTGATCCAGTCGGTGTATCTAACACGTGTTGCGACACCGTCACCTCGAGCCCGAGGGGACGACGCTAGAAAATGAGTTAAAATTATTGTTTTGGGTTTTTGGATTCACTAACTCGATGGTATGTCCCTCCCGGGAAGATTGCGACCCTTGAACCGCAACGGGACCCAAATCCCTTGAATCTATTTTCCGTCTCCTAGATATGGAAAATATCTAAGTTTCGAGCCTATGCTCGGAGCTACAACATGGACTGTACTGCTATGGCGCAAAAGAAGCCGTTCTACGTTACCACGGCCATCTCTTATCCTAATGGCCCGCCGCATATCGGCCATGCCTATGAGGCAATTGCCACGGATGCCATTGCACGTTTTGAAGCCTTAAGCGGGCGCGATGTGTTTTTTCTGACGGGGACGGATGAGCATGGCATCAAGATGCTGCAAACCGCTCGTCAAGAGGGCATCAGTGTTGCGGAACTTGCTGAAAAAAACACAGCCCGATTCGAGGAACTTGTCTCTCTCCTGGGGTGCAGGAATGATGATTTCGTCAAGACGCGTGAACCGAGACATCATGCTTCCGTTCAGGAAATCTGGCGGCGCATGGATGCGGCAGGTGATATTTATCTCGACAGCTATTCGGGATGGTATTCTGTGCGTGATGAAGCTTTTTACGATGAGGAGGAGATTTCTGTCGGAGAAGATGGGGTGAAGTTATCGCCTCAAGGTACACCGGTGGAGTGGGTTGAGGAAGAAACATATTTCTTCAGACTATCAAACTATCAGGACAAACTTCTCGAGCACTATGGGGCCAACCCTGATTTTATTTTACCCAAGGAACGTCGCAACGAAGTCGTTCGTTTTGTTGAAGGTGGTCTGCGTGACCTGTCCGTTTCACGCACGACTTTTGATTGGGGTGTGCCGGTTCCGGGTAATGACAAGCATGTGATGTATGTTTGGGTTGATGCACTGACAAATTACATTACAGGTGTCGGTTTTCCAGACGAGAGCAATAGCCGTTGGTCCTATTGGCCGGCTGATGTGCATGTGATCGGTAAGGATATTGTACGCTTTCATGCGGTTTACTGGCCCGCGTTCTTGATGTCGGCGGGGATCGAATTGCCCAGGCGGGTTTTTGCCCATGGGTTCTTGTTTAATCGCGGAGAAAAGATGTCAAAATCGATCGGCAATGTTGTCGATCCCATCTCAATGGTTGATGCCTATGGGCTTGATCAGGTGCGATATTTTCTTTTGCGTGAGGTGCCGTTTGGAAAAGATGGCAGCTATAGCCATGAAGCCATTGTCAATCGAACGAACGCAGATCTTGCCAATGACCTGGGCAACCTTGCACAGCGTTCGTTGTCGATGGTAGCGAAAAACTGTGGAGGTAGGGTTCCGGAGCCGGGCGAGTTCACGGCTGAAGACCTGGAGATCTTGAAAGCTACAGATGAGATTTTTGCTTCGGCGCGAAAGGCGATGGATGTTCAAGCCATAAACCGCTATCTCGACGCCGTGTGGGATGTGGTCGCCAAGGCCAACCGCTACTTTGCCAATGAAGAGCCCTGGGCCAAGAAGAAAACTGACTTCAAACGGATGGAAACGATCCTCTATGTTACTTTGGATGTTGTCAGGCAGCTTGCTATTCTTGCACAACCTGTGATGCCTGGATCTTGCGGCCGTCTACTGGATCAATTGAACGTGGCAGAAAACGCTCGTGCGTTTGGCTCTCTAGGCGAGGGTGGACGCCTTAAAGCAGGTCAGGAGCTGCCAGCGCCCAGTGGTGTGTTTCCCCGTTATGTGGAACCAGAAAGCGAAGACCGTGGCAAGTCTGAAAAGAAACTCAAGAAGGGCACAAAAGCATGATGCTGGTGGATCATCATTGCCATCTGGATTTTCCTGAGTTTGCTGATGATCTCGATGGGATTGTCGCTCGGGCCAAGGCGGCCGATGTACGCACCATGGTCACGATCTCAACGCGCATTGGTCAGGTAGAGCGTTATCGGGCCATCGCCGAGGCTTATCGCGACATTTATTTCTCGGTGGGAACACACCCTCATAATGCGCACGAGGAGCTTGATGTTTCATTGTCAGAGCTTATTGCGCTGACAGAACATCCAAAATGCGTGTCCGTTGGGGAAGCTGGTCTTGATTATCACTATGATAATTCTCCTATTGAGGCGCAGGAACAAGGCTTTCGATTGCACATTCAGGCGGCGCGGGAAACGGGACTACCTTTGGAAATTCATGCGCGTGAAGCGGATGAGCATACGGCGCGTGTTCTTGAGGAAGAGTTTGAAAAAGGTCCGTTTCCCGCTGTGCTACATTGCTTTACGGGAGGGCCGGATTTGGCAAAGCGCGCTGTGGCGCTGGGTCTTTATATTTCCTTTTCCGGTATTGTGACTTTCAAGAGTGCGCAGTCGTTGCGTGATATTGCAAAGGATGTTCCACTTTCTCAATTGCTTGTTGAGACGGATGCGCCTTATTTGGCTCCGGTTCCGCATCGAGGCAGAACCAATGAGCCGTCTTTTGTGGCGCATACGGCAGCGATTATGGCTAAAGAGCGTGGAATTTCTATTGAGGCACTGGCCCGTGCAACAAGCGAAAATTTCTTTCGCTTTTATAGCAAAGCCCGTCCACCTGAAGGATTTGAGCATCTGAAAGCTGGTGATAAGAACGCCGGGGCGCAGACATGAGTTATCGCCTTACGATTTTGGGCTGTGGGCCCTCCGGAGGTGTGCCGCGTCTTGGTCCACACTGGGGGAAATGCGATCCGTTAAATCCAAAAAACAGACGACGGCGGTGTGCGGTTCTGGTGCAGCGGTTTTCAAAAAAAGGGTGCACCACGGTTTTAATTGATACACCACCGGACCTTCGAGAGCAGTTAATAGATGCGCGTATTTGCGAACTAGATGCTGTGCTTTATACCCATGATCATGCAGATCATACTCATGGCATCGATGATCTGAGACCGGTTTGTTTCGCCACAGGTCGGCGTATCAATGTTTTTGCTGATCAAGAAACAATTTCGAGTTTGAAAAAACGCTTTTCGTATTGTTTCGAAACGGATCGGGAGTCTGGTTATGCACCGATCCTGCGGGCCCATGTTGCTCGACCTGGTAAACCTATCAGGATTGAAGGGGCCGGTGGGGTGATTAGCTTGATGCCCATACTGCAAGAACATGGAAGGCTGACATCGCTAGGGTATCGTGTAGGCGCCCTTGGTTATTCCCCAGATGTTTCCGGCTTTCCTGAAGGGTCTGTCGCGCTTCTTGAAGGTATAGATGTTTGGGTGGTGGATGCATTGCGCACGACACCACATCCCAGTCATTTTCACGTTAAGAAGTCGCTATCTTGGATCGAGAAACTCGCTCCCAAGCGTGCGGTTCTCACACACATGACAACAGAACTGGACTATGAAACTCTGACACGCGATTTACCTGAGGGTGTGGAACCAGCCTATGATGGGATGGTTATTGATTTTTAGGCCTTAGGAGGCATCTTCTCGAGCCATTGTTTGGCATCGAAGAGTTCACCATTTGACGTGCATTGCGGACTTGAAAGTTCGACGAACAAAGGGGCGATGGCTTCAGGTGAGCTGAGTGTTGCTGGGTCTTCACCAGGGAAGGCTTGGGCGCGCATTCTTGTTGCGATGGGACCAGGGTTTATGATGTTGACGCGCAGGGGTGTGTTTTCAACTTCATTGGCGTAGGTACGCGCCAAGGCTTCGAGCCCGGCTTTGGAAACCGCATAGGGTCCCCAATAGGCGTATTTTCCAGAGGCGGCACCTGAAGAAACAAACACGACCCGTCCGGCATCAGAGCGACGCAACAGTGGGTCCAGCGTGCGGATCAATCGCCAGTTTGCTGTCAGATTGACAGTCATCACCTGTTCCCATTCCTCGCTTGAGACGTGCGGCAAGGGAGTCAAGGGACCAAGCAGGCCAGCGTTTCCGATGAAGATGTCGATTTTTTCCCATCTTTGCAGCAGAGAGGGGCCCAGCGCATCGACGTCTTCGGAGTTTTCAAGGTCAAGATTGACCAGCGTGCAGGTGCCGCCGTTGTCTTTGATTTCATCAAAGAGTTCTTCCAAGGCGCCGATGACGCGAGCGAGGGCGATTACGTGTGCACCGTTCTTGGCAAGTTCAAGGGCTACGGCACGACCTATACCGCGTGAAGCTCCGGTGACGAGGGCTATGCGGCCCTCAAGAGTCTTAGACGATGTCAACTGAATGGCCTTTTAATTTGTGAAGTTGAGCACTTACATGACCTCGGAGAGGAGGGAAAGTTGACGGGGTTCGTTACCCTCTTCATTGTGGTCTGTGAGAGTTGTTGGGTAGTCGCCGGTAAAGCAGTGATCTGTAAATTGTGGTGCCAGTGGGTCGCGCTTGTCATAACCGACAGCGCGGTAAATGCCATCGATTGAGAGGAATGCCAGTGAAGTCGCGCCCATGATGCCGCGCATTTCCTCAAGGTTATTGTTGGCGGCTAACAGTTCTTTTGGGGTGGGTGTGTCGATGCCGTAGAAATCAGAATGGGTGATGGGTGGTGAGGCGATGCGCATGTGGACTTCTTTGGCGCCGGCTTCATACATCAAGGTTACGATTTTTTGAGATGTGGTTCCTCGCACGACGCTGTCATCAATGAGAACAATGCGTTTGCCACGGATGACGCGAGCATTGGCCGAGTGCTTGAGTTTTACGCCCAATGCCCTGATGCGTTGCTCCGGTTCAATGAATGTCCGCCCAACGTAATGGTTGCGGATGATGCCAAGTTCAAATGGTATTCCTGATTCCTGGCTGTATCCTATGGCGGCGGGAATACCTGAATCGGGGATGGGGACAATGACTTCTGCATCGGCGGGGGCTTCACGCGCCAATTGAAGACCCATCTGTTTTCGCACATCGTAGACCGAGCGACCGTCGATGATTGAATCGGGGCGTGCAAAATAAATGTATTCGAATATGCAGGGTTGGGCTGGGCGTTTGGGAAATGGACGATGGCTCTCCAGGCCGTCTCTGGTGATGGAGATCACTTCACCGTTTTCCACTTCGCGCAAGAATTTTGCGCCGACAATATCCAGAGCACATGTTTCCGAGGCAAGAACGTAACTGTCGCCCAGCTTGCCGATCACAAGGGGGCGGATGCCAACAGGGTCACGGGCACCAATCATAATATCATTTGAAAGAGAAACCAGGGCATAGGCGCCTTCAATTTGGCGTATGGAATCGATGAAGCGTTCCACGATGCGCCGTTTGCGGGAGCGCGACAGAAGATGCAAGATTACTTCGGTGTCTGAGGTGGATTGGCAGATGGCACCTGAAGAGATCAATTCTTCTCGCAATGTGAGTGCATTGGTGATGTTGCCGTTATGAGCGATAGCGAAGCCACCTGTGTCGAGATCGGCGAATAGTGGCTGAACGTTTCTTAAGACTGTGTCTCCCGTTGTTGAGTAACGGTTATGGCCGATGGCCATATCACCTTGGAGGCGGTCTATGACCTTTTGTTTGTTGAAGTTGTCTCCAACAAGTCCCATACGGCGTTCTGAATGAAACGTGGAGCCGTCACATGCAACGATGCCCGCGGCTTCCTGACCTCTATGCTGTAAGGCATGCAAACCGAGGGTTGTTATTGCTGCGGCATCAGGGTGTCCGAAAATACCAAAGACGCCGCATTCTTCGCGTAGCTGATCGTCTCCCATTCGACTCAAATGCGTGAGCTTCCTGGATTGAACGGGTTGCGCTGTATGTTTCACTGACCACTCCCGCGTGATGGCCGCCTCAAGGAAATAATATCATTGAGGGTGCCTTGCCTGGGATGAAATGCATGTGGCGTCTATTAGAGTGCATGGCAATAGTGATTGCATGTCGCTCTTTGGCACAGCAGATTTCTCCCGCCATATGACTGATATATGAAACTGAGGCTGTACGGCTAGTACCTATTGCCGCTGTTGCGAACAATTCTGTTTTCCTGTGTCGATCAGCAAGTACGCCAGGGATACTAAGGGTTTTCTGGTGGCGTATCTGGTGGCGTATCTGGTGTGCTTTTTGGCGGAGCAGCTTCTGAGGCCTTGTCGAACATGGGTACGAAACGTTCAACCAGCATGCCTTTTAATGCGTCGCCGGTGGAACGAATAAGCGGCAATGACTTGGCGTTTTTGACGAAGTCCATATGCTCGTTCTCATCTGGGACATAGGCGATATATGCCATGTAGGGGATTACCACCAAGATGAGACCGCGGAACAAGCCGAAGATAAAGCCAAGAATGCGGTCAATCATGCCAATGGGGCTGTCGAGAATGGAATCTGAGATGCGGGCCGTGAGTAGATGGACGAATATCAGTGTAAGAAGGGCAGCGAGCAAACTCATTGCACCTTTAGCTATGGGCTGTTGGACACCCATCTGGCTGGCCAGGTCTGTTGCCAAGGCGTCTTGGGCAAACCAGAAATAGAGCCCAACGAGGCCGGCGACAATCCAGGAGACCACCGCGAGCATTTCGCGCGATAGACCGCGGTACAAAGCCAGTAATCCGGAAATGAAGGCAACCGCGATGAGGGCGGCATCAAGATAACTAAGTGGGCCGATCATCTGTTAAAGGTCTCCCTTTTGGGTTGCTGCGTTTGCCAGAGGTCCAATTTTCGGCGTTTCTACAGTTTCACATGGGCGTATCACTGGCACGACGCGAGGCGCTCGGCAAGCATCTTAACATGTGTTATATGCTGGATTTTCATATCGAGTGCCTTAGAATCTATATCACCTCCATCGGGGATGATGGCTTTCTTGAACCCGAGCTTTTGGGCTTCTTTAAGCCGAGTTGTGGTGTGAGTGGCGGGACGAACAGCGCCGGAAAGAGAAATTTCACCGAAAATCACCTGGTCTGAAGGGATGGCGAGCCCCGTGTGAGATGATAAAAGAGCGGCTGCTGCAGCGAGATCGGCGCTGGGTTCGGTGATCCTCAGGCCCCCCGCGACGTTTAAGTAAACGTCTGATTGGGCAAATGAAATTCCCGCCCGGGCAGACAGAACGGCCAATACCATGTTCAGTCGATTGCTGTCCCAGCCAACAACAGCGCGCCGAGGGGTTCCCAATGGGGAATTGGCGACAAGAGCCTGGATTTCAACCAGTACGGGTCGAGTTCCCTCTATGCCAGCAAAGACTGCGGTGCCTGGTGCTTCTTTGTCTCGATCACCAAGAAACATTTCCGAGGGGTTTTTGACCTGTTTGAGGCCTTGCGCGACCATTTCAAAGACGCCGATTTCATCGGTGGGGCCAAAGCGGTTTTTGACGGCTCTTAAAATACGATAGGTGTGGCCCTGACCGCCTTCGAAATACAAAACGGTATCGACCATATGCTCGACAACCTTCGGTCCTGCGATCTGGCCATCTTTGGTTACGTGCCCAACAAGTAAGACAGCGCATCCGGCATTTTTAGCAAAACGGATCAGGGATTGGGTTGCGGCACGCACTTGGGAGACGGTTCCTGGTGCGGAATCGAGGTTGTCGGCCCACAGCGTTTGAATGGAATCAACAACGACAAGGTCAGGGCGAGCCCCTTTTTCAAGTGTGGCGATGATGCTTGAGAGATTGGTTTCTGCAACAAGACCAACGGGGCTTTTGCTTAAACCGAGTCGGCTGGCGCGAAGGCGTACCTGGGCTGGGGCTTCTTCGCCTGAGAAATAGATTGCCTTTTTACCTGCGCTGGCGATGGCGGCTGCAACCTGTAACAGGAGGGTGGATTTTCCAATGCCGGGTTCACCGCCGATGAGAAGCGCTGAGCCTGGGACAATACCGCCGCCGGTAACCCTGTCCAATTCCTCAATGCCGGTTGTTATGCGCGGGGCTTCTAGCTCATCGCCATCCAGAGATTCCAAGTCGCGTTCTTTGGCACGGGTTGTTCTGCTTATGCCACTGCCGGGTGGTGGCGCGCTGCGGGTTTCTTCAATCAGGCTGTTCCATTCGTTGCACTCGATACATTTTCCGGCCCAGCGCGTGGAAACGGCTCCACAGGATTGGCAGACGTAGGTGGACTTTGGGGCTTTGGCCATTGTCGTCAATCTTTGGAATTTTTTATGGGGCTATCTTGGTCGAGATAGAGGTGGTGAAAACGATGGCCAAGACGGGTTAACATCTCATATCCGATTGTTTCCGCAGCAGAGCCATACTCTTCCAGTGAAATGGTGGGGCCGATGATTTCTGCCCAATGACCACGGGAAATGTTTTCTTCTTCAAGGTCTGTGATGTCAACGGTGATGAGATCCATGGAGACCCGCCCAATAATGGGAGCCTTGTGGCCGTTAAAAGCGACGCAAGGTGTGGGTCGTTGTGTATCCGAAGTCTCGTTTGGTTGTTGAGAGCAGCTGCTTAGCTGACGGCTAAATCCATCGGCATAACCTAAGGACAACACGGCTATCCGGCTTTGGCGGGTAACTTTGTAAGTGGCGGAATAGCCTACGGCGTGGCCGGGAACCACGTCGCGTACCTGGAGCACTTTGGCGTAGGAACTGACGACGGGAACAACTGGGGTTCTCGTCCCCTTAAAGGCTTGTCCGCCATAGAGGGCGTAGCCTGGGCGCACGAGATCATAGTGATATTGTGAACCTAGCATCAGGCCATCAGATGCTGCCAGGCTTTCAGGGGCGGTTGGTACGAGTGGTCTCAGCCCTTCAAAGATATCGCGCTGGGATTTGTTCATTGGATGATCGGGCTCGTCGGCGCAGGCCATGTGACTCATGATGAGTTTCACATCAAGGCTGGCGAGTAGATGCGAATCAACGGCAAGGGTTCGTAAAGATCGAGCGTCGAACCCTAAACGATTGAGACCGGTGTCCAGGTTTAATGCACAAGGCAGGTCAGCATCTGGTCCATGAGACAAGGCACAGGCTGACCACTCGCGGGCTTCTTCCAGGCTTGAAATAACCGGAGTTGCTCCGCTTTTCTCGATGAGTTTTGCAGTTCCGGGCAATATGCCATCCAGGATGTAGACCGTTGCCGCGGGTGCAAGTTTGCGCGTTTGGTGTGCTTCCTTGAGGGTGGCCACGAAAAATACGTCGCAGCCAGCTTTCACGAGGCAGGGGATGACATACTCTGCTCCCAGGCCATAGGCGTTTGCTTTCACCACGGCGGCGCATTTGGCAGGGGCAACAAGTTTGCTGAGGGATCGCCAGTTTGAAGCCAAAGCGTCAAGGTCGACGATCATTACGCCAGTGGCATCAGAGGGAGCGAGGTGGAGGCACTCGCTCACCTTGTCTTTGGTCATATGAGGAACCCTAGCACTGTCATTGTTACTCACTTGGTTTGTGGGCTGGTCCTGATGGTTATCCGGATGAGAATTAATTTCAACGCTCAATCGCGGCTCCCAGCCAAAGGATGGTTTGTGTCCAGATTGTCGAAGCGCGTGAATTCTCCGGTAAAGGATAGACGCACCGTGCCCGTGGGGCCATGTCGCTGCTTGCCAATGATAACTTCACCGATTCCTTGCACGCGCTCGAGATCCTGCTGCCATTTCAAATGAGCTTCGACGTCTTGGGGATTTGGCTCCAGACGCTCTATATAATACTGCTCGCGATAGACGAACAAGACAACATCCGCGTCCTGCTCGATGGAGCCGGATTCTCGCAGATCGGAAAGCTGAGGACGTTTGTCTTCGCGTTGCTCAACCTGCCGGGAAAGCTGTGAAAGTGCAATGATTGGGATTTCCAGTTCCTTACAAAGTGCTTTCAGTCCAGTTGTTATCTCGGTTACTTCCTGGACACGACCTTGAGAGGATTTGCCCGGCGAGCCTGATAGAAGCTGAATATAGTCAACGATCAGCAGGTCCAGGCCGTTTTGGCGTTTTAGTTTGCGTGCCCGAGCGGCAAGCTGGGCAATGGTGATGCCACCAGTTTGGTCTATGAACAAAGGGGCTACGGAAAGCGCTTGAGAGGCCATGATCAGGCGTTTCATCTCTTCTTCGTCGATCTGACCGCGACGGATTTTGTTTGATGGGATTTCTGCCTGTTCGGACAATATACGCGCTGCCAGCTGTTCGGCTGACATTTCCAAGGAAAAGAAGCCCACCACAGCATCTTCAATGGGGGCATTGGGGTCTTGCTGGAGGCGCATAATGCGTTTCTGACTTGCGACGTTGGTGGCGATGTTGGTTGCCAGGGCGGTTTTTCCCATGGATGGACGTCCGGCCAGGATAATGAGATCGGAAGGTTGCAAGCCGCCCATCATATTGTCGAGATCCGTCAGGCCGGTTGGCAGTCCCGAGAGCCGGTCGCCGCGCATACGCGCGTTGTTGGCCATGTCTACGGCCTGAGTGAGGGCGGTAGAAAAATTGAGGAATCCCTGACCGTATTTTCCCTGTTCGGCAAGCTCATACAGGCTTGATTCAGCCGTTTCGATTTGTTTCTCGGGAGGGTAATCAACGGGGCTGTCGTAGGCGCTGTTGACCATGTCTTCACCTACCAGAATCAATCTGCGCCGCGTTGCAAGATCGTAGACGGTGCGGGCGTAGTCATGTGTGTTGATGATTGTGGTGGCGTGGGAGGCTAGCCTTACGAGGTAATCTGGAACGGTTAAATCCGCATCAATGGGTTCGGCATTTTCAAAAAACGTTTTGAGGGTGATAGGGGTCGCTTTTTTACCGGCCTGGATTAAAGTCGAGGCGGTCTCAAAAATTTGGGCGTGAAGCGGATCATAGAAGTGGATGGGTTCGAGAAAACCCAAAACACGATCAATGGCTTCGTTGTTGACCAAAATGGCCCCCAGCAATGCCTGCTCGGCTTCGATGTTGTGTGGGGGGGCGCGGAATTGGACGGGCTCATCGGCGTTCGCTGCGACCTTGAGCTTGTCTACGGGCATGAGGGCTGTGTCTGTCATGGGTAGACAATGATTGATTCGGTAGAAAATTTTCGGCCAAGATGCAGCATCCACATTCCATGCACAAGAAGGGGATTTTTATGCTTGTGCGCGGCGAAAGGGATTGCCTTGTGATTCGTTGGATTTGGTAAGGTATAAGTGCGGAGATACAACTTATAGCGTGATCAAAGATCATACATATAAAAAGCATCTTCCTGAGGATACGAAACGGGCGTCGGGCATAAGAGAGTTGACCCGACGCCCGAGGCGTTGCCGGCTAAATCAGCCGATGTCGATGAAGCAAAAATTTGTTTAGTCGTCCGACTTTTCCTTGGTTTCGTCTTCGGGCGTTTCTTCAGGAGTGCCTTCAGACTGGGAATCACTGCGTTCTTCGCCGTCTTCTTCAGGGTTGAAAGTTTCCAGTTCGATTTCTTCTTCCTGGACGACCATGACGTCCTCACCGCGTGCCTGGCGCTTGGCTTCGTCTTCTGAGCGAGCCACGTTGACGTTGATTTCTGATGCGACTTCCGGGTGAAGCGCAACGCTGATGACGTGAATTCCCAATGTCTTGATTGGACTATCTAGGACCACCTGACCACGGCCCACTGTGAAACCACCTTCCGTTACAAGTTCGGCGATATCGCGCGTTGAAACCGAACCATAGAGCTGGCCAGTATCACCGGCCTGTCGAATGATCACGAAGGACTGTCCATTGAGTTTTTCGGCGACGGCTTCTGCTTCATTTTTTTGTTCGAGATTGTCTGCTTCCAGTTGTGCGCGCTGGGTCTCAAAGAAGGCCTTGTTTTCCTTTGTTGCGCGCAGGGCTTTTTTTTGTGGGAGCAAATAGTTTCTAGCATAACCGTTCTTGACGGAGACAACGTCACCCATCTGGCCAAGATTTTTAATACGTTGAAGAAGAATGACGTCCATTGGTACTGTTCCTTGTCGTTTTGTTTCTGTGCCCGGGAAAGGGCATTAGTTGTCGTTATTGGGGGAATTATCGGAATTGGAAATAAAGTCCCGGCGCAGCGGTGAAATGGGTTCTGCCAAACCGACCAATGCGATGAGGATTAAGAATCCGGAGTTGAAGATGATGAGGGCAAGATAAATACCTACAAGGGCGAATGATCTCCATTCCAGCCCTCTGGTGACATGATGAATGACTGCCAAGCCTAAGAGAACGTAGGCAAAGAATAATCCGCCCGCCAGTGCGGAAGCGGCGAGGCCGGGAAGTCCGGTGAATGTCCAGGCGGCGAGAAGTCCCGCTGTTAAAACCAGGGGTGTGCCACTTGGATAGGTAATGGCGGCAATATCGGGCCATGGGCGAGACAGGGAATTGAATGCACGGGTGATGCGCCCTGCCAGCCAGAGGTTTAACAGGAGACTAGAGAGTATGGTGATGGTGGTGGCGGCCGGTAGAAGAAAAAGCGTCACCTGGGCCATGTATTCGCGGTCGGATTCGCTGATGGTCTTGGTTGTTTCTGCGGGAGAGTCTTGAGGGATTTGTGCGTCGATCAATTTGTCGAGATGTTCGCGCAGCATGGTTTTTAGCGCATCGATATCTTGAGCCACGATGAGCAAGGTGGCGATGGAAAGCAGTATGGCAAATGCTGTAGCCCAAATCACGATCCAACCGAGAGGATACCATTCGCGCGTATCGTCGTTTGAGTTGGGTTTGTGCTGTATGGAAATAGATCGCGCTTTTGTGACGGGAGCTGAGGACTCACGAAATAGCAGGGCGAAGTAGCATAATACGGCGGCTGGGAGAAGCTGGGTGGCTGCGAAGATAATACCTGCTAGCGGATTTGAAATAATGGCCATGGCGATTGCGCCGGTGAGACCTGCAATGGCAGCGGCAAACCAGCCCGCACTCAAGCCAGCTATGAAAATCGGTAATGGTGTGAAGAGAGCAAGTATTAACAGCAATGCTGATGGACTGGTGGCAGCGGCTGCAAATGCCATCATGGCAAGAAGGCCGGCAAAAAGTCCGATGTAAATTTGTCGTTGCATGATAATAGCTGTCCCGCGGTTTGTTCGCGGTTAGAGCCGCTGAAGGGTGATGTTCCTGCAGCTGACCCAACCTTGTCGCTCTTCTCACGAGGTTTTTAACTTTGAGAACCTGTCAGTGGGCAACATCGATAAAAATAGTTCCCGGGCGCCGATGTACCATGAGTTAGCGACGACCGGGTGTTTATTTTCTTTTTACGTTTCGTTTCTTACTTCAAGACGTAGGGTAGAAGACCGAGGAATCGGGCGCGTTTGATTGCCTTGGCCAATTCGCGTTGCTTTTTGGCAGATACGGCTGTGATCCGGCTCGGTACAATTTTACCGCGTTCAGAGACGTAGCGACCAAGAAGGCGAATATCCTTGTAGTCAATCTTTGGAGCGTTATCGCCGGAAAACGGGCAAGTCTTACGACGACGATGGAAAGGGCGGCGAGCGCCGCCACCAGCTGAAGCTTGAGCCATAATTGATTAAGCCTCCGATGAAGGGTTGTCGCTGCGTGGGGGGCGGGGGCCGCGATTTCTCGGGGCGCCTCCATCGCGCGGCGGGCCACCACGGAAGCCACCACCGCCACGAGGGCCACGGCTGTCTCGACGGTCGTCGCGATCGTTCTTGCGCATCATGACGGACGGTTCTGTTTCATGCTCGTCGACTTTGATGGTCATAAAACGCAAAATATCAGTTGAGATGCGCATTTTGCGTTCCATCTCGGCTACGGCTTCCGGTGATGCGTCGATGTTCAACATCGTGAAGTGCGCCTTGCGGCTCTTCTTGATTTTGTAGGCAAGCGGTTTCAATCCCCAATACTCCGTACGGGCCACTTTACCTTCTGCTTCCGTGATGATTTGAGAATACTGTTTGGTGAGGTTTTCGACCTGGGTGTTTGATACATCCTGGCGGGTCAAAAACACATGCTCGTATAGCGGCATGTTTTCGAAGCCTTTCTTTCTAAGTCACAAATGTCCACACCGGCGCATAGCCCCTGATGAGCCCGAAAACGCCGGGAAACGGCGTGAAAGGCCCAATCGGATACCCATGAGAGCGGAGACACGGGGAGCGTATAAGAGGGATCATGGTGTCCCTTCCGCCATAAGCGGCCTCCCGTTCAGCCTCCAACCGGAGTGGGTGCGAAGACGCTGTAAATACATAAAATCGTGCATTTGGCAAGGACTTAAGCGCAACGGGGGACCACGCAGCCCAAGACAGCTTTTGGATGGACATCCTTCAGGATATGTTGTGTCGCCTTGACGGGAAGGCTTTGGCGTGTGTAAAGCGGCCCGATCGAGGTTTTCAAAAGTTCTTTTTGATCGGTCCCTAGAATGGGAGTCGGATCACTCATTGTTTCGAATTATTGCACAGACTTTAGAGAAGGTGAACAGTTGGCAATTGCATTGGTATTTCCAGGACAAGGCAGCCAGACCGTCGGCATGGGCAAAGCCCTGTCTGAGCGGTATGTTTGTGCACGTGAGGTTTTCCAAGAGGTTGATGAGGCGTTGGGACAGAATCTCTCGCAGATCATGTGGGAAGGTCCTCAAGAGACGTTGACGCTAACAGAGAATGCTCAGCCGGCGTTGATGACTGTTTCACTGGCGGTGATGCGGGTCCTGGAAAAAGAATTTGACTTTTCATTGAAGGATAAAGTCAAGTTTATTGCTGGTCACTCTCTTGGTGAATATTCAGCCTTGGCTGCAGCTGGTGCTTTCAGTTTATCTGATACTGCAAAGCTTCTGAAGTTACGGGGTCTGGCGATGCAGGCGGCTGTTCCCGTAGGGCAAGGTGGTATGGCAGCTTTGCTGGGCGTTGGAATTGATGTGGCGACCAAGGTCGCCTCAGAAGCTTCGCAGGGCGATGTGTGTCAGATCGCCAACGATAATGAACCTGCCCAAGTGGTTTTATCGGGCCATAAAAGTGCTATTGATCGGATTGCGGATATTGGAAAAGAATACGGTGTTCGCCGTGCCGTTGCGTTGCCAGTGTCGGCACCATTTCATTGTGCGCTGATGCAGCCTGCCGCTGATGCAATGGAAAAGGCTCTTGCCGATGTGACTGTAAAAACACCTGTTGTGCCAGTCATATCCAATGTGGTTGCTGCGCCTATTTCAGAGCCTGAAGAAATCAAGAAAAGATTGGTCGAGCAGGTGACTGGCACCGTGCGCTGGCGTGAGAGTGTGATGTGCATGAGCGAGAATGGCGTTACGGATGTTTTTGAAATTGGTGCGGGAAAAGTGCTCGCGGGGCTGGTGAGGCGCACCGATAAGTCGCTCAAATCAGCATATATTGGGACTCCAGAGGAGCTTGAGGCTGCGCTGGGCAGCCTTAATGGATAAGGTAAAGGGACGCAGGTTTTGATGTTTGATCTTACAGGCAAGACGGCACTTGTTACAGGCGCCACCGGTGGTATCGGGGAAGCTATTGCCAAAGTCTTTCACCAAGCGGGTGCGACTGTGGGTATATCGGGCCGGCAGGTTGATAAACTTGAGGCGCTTTCTTCCGAGCTTGGAGAGCGGGTGCATGTTCTGCCTTGCGATCTATCTGATCGCGAAAGTGTCGCGTCTTTGATTGATGAAGCCATCGCTAAGATGGGCCAACTGGACATTCTTGTGAACAATGCCGGGCTCACGAAGGATAATTTGTTCATGGTCATGAAAGACGAGCAATGGGACGATGTTATTGCTGTCAATCTGACTTCATCGTTCATGCTGATGCGTGCGGCAACGCGGCACATGATGCGCAATCGAAGCGGGTATGGGCGCATTATCAATATTGCTTCGGTGTCAGGTGTTTTTGGAAATCCTGGTCAGGGTAATTATGCGGCTTCTAAAGCCGGTTTGATTGGCATGACGAAATCTTTGGCGCGCGAAGTTGCTTCGCGTGGGATCACTGCCAACAGCATTGCTCCGGGATTTATCGCAACTGCCATGACGGATGCTCTCAATGACAAGCAAAAAGATGATATTTCCGAGATGATTCCGGCCAAACGCTTCGGAAAACCAGAGGATGTGGCAGCAGCTGCACTTTTCTTGGCTGGTTCTTCGGGAGACTATGTGACAGGGCAAACCCTTCATGTGAATGGTGGAATGGCAATGATCTAGGTCTGTTTAGTATGTCTGGCTGCGGGTCTGCACGCAAAAGGTGTTGCTTGGTCAGTTGTTTGAAGCTTAAAGACCCCCTTGCAGGGGCTTTACGAACAGGTCTGAAGGAAAGTAGCTTTGTGGTGTAGGGCTTCTCGATTGAGGCTTTGCAGTGCTGGTCAAGGTTTTGTAAGTATGTTAACGAGCCGTCGCCCTTACCATTGTAATAGGTGATAAGGGTGGAGTTTTGGGGGGTGTGTGTGCCATAGGTCCAAGTTCCGGGGTTCCGGTATCAAAGAAACTGTACGGTTTACCTGAAATGAACATAAAACGGTGGACAGACGTATCGATTTTCGTCGGTCTAAGACGATAGTTTGCAAGCTATAGAAGTGTAACGAAAGAGGATTCGAGGATACTATGAGCGATGTCGCTGAGCGCGTGAAGAAAATTGTCGTTGAACACCTAGGTGTCGAAGAAGAGAAGGTCACAGAGAAGGCCAGCTTTATCGATGACTTAGGTGCTGACAGCCTGGATACGGTCGAGTTGGTCATGGCTTTTGAGGAAGAGTTCGGTTGCGAAATTCCTGATGATGCCGCCGAGCATATTCTCACGGTTGGTGATGCTGTGAGCTTCCTGAGTAAGAATGTGAGCGCTGCCTAGGGCTTTTCTCATTCTTATCCATTCATCCTCTTTTGGGATGCTTGGTTGCCTGCCGTTGAGTGCAGGTTTCCGGAGTAGCTTATATGAGGATGGTCGAATCTGGCTGTCGTAGTTGGTTGCTTTTTGTGTTCGTGAACTAAATTGGAATGACAACGATGGCCGATTTTTCCCCTGAGACTTTGTTGGTTAGGAAGTCTCAAGATCCTGAGGACAATGGGAAATGCGGCGAGTCGTCGTCACTGGTCTTGGGCTTGTGTCGCCTCTAGGGGGCGATGTTGAATCTTCGTGGTCAAAGCTACTCGAAGGACGAAGCGGTGCCCGCCGCGTTGAGAACTTCGAGGTCTCTGATATCGCGTGTCAGATTGCTTGCTATGTCCCTCGAGGAAAAAGCGAAGATGGGCATTTCAATCCTGATGATTGGATGAAGCCCAAAGAGCAACGCAAAGTGGACGAGTTCATCGTCTATGCAATTGCGGCTGCTACGCAGGCTTTGAAAGATTCCGGCTTTGAGGCCACAACGATCGATCAGCAAGAACGCTCAGGTGTTCTCATTGGTTCTGGTATCGGTGGGTTGTCGGGTATTGCCGACACGTCTTTGTTGCTCAATGAAAAGGGACCGCGTCGTGTCAGTCCGTTCTTTATTCCCGGGCGGCTTATCAATCTTGCCTCTGGTTATGTTTCCATTCAGCATCAGCTCAAGGGTCCTAATCATGCGGTCGTGACAGCCTGTTCCACGGGAACACATGCCATCGGGGATGCTGCGCGTCTCATCGCATTGGATGATGCGGATGTCATGGTTGCTGGGGGGGCGGAAAGTCCTATATGCCGGATTGCCCTTGCTGGGTTTGCGGCTTGTCGTGCGTTGTCGACCGGGTTTAATGACACTCCTGAAAAAGCATCTCGTCCCTATGACGAGGACCGTGATGGGTTCGTAATGGGCGAGGGAGCGGGCATTGTCATCTTGGAAGAGTATGAGCACGCAAAAGCGCGCGGGGCCAAGATATATGCTGAGATCATCGGTTATGGGATGTCGGGTGATGCTCACCATATCACGGCGCCCGCTGAAGATGGAGACGGTGCGTTTCGTTGTATGAAGGCGGCCATCAATAGAGCCGGGATTGATATTCGTGATATCGATTACGTGAATGCGCACGGGACGTCGACACCCATGGGTGATGAGATCGAGTTGCGTGCTGTGGAGCGCCTGTTTGGAAATTCAGTGGGAGATTTGTCGATGTCGTCGACAAAATCTGCTGTTGGTCACTTGTTGGGTGCAGCTGGAGCCGTTGAAGCCGTGTTCTCGATTCTTGCCATGCGTGACAATGTGGCGCCGCCAACGATCAATCTTGATAATCCATCGGTTGAAACGCCTATAGATCTGGTTGCCAATGTGGCGGTTAAGAAAGAGATTAATACGGTCCTTTCCAATTCTTTCGGGTTTGGGGGCACCAATGCCTCCTTGATCATGCGCAAGGTTGTTTAAGCCGGACCTGAAAGTGTTGTTTTAGCATCTTTGAGCGTATTTATCCGGTTGTTCTTGTGTGCATCATTTGGTGTGGGTTTGGGGCGCTCTAACGCGCTTTTGCCATATTTGGTAGTACGTTCATTTTTGAAAAGGTCTGTTCGTTGATTGGGCCTGAATTACATCCTGCAGCTCTATCGATTGAGTTTTTTTGTTTTTCAGTTCGATGGATAGCGGAAGGTTTTCATGAGTATTCGCCGAGATCGTCCACCGTCGCTATCTGTCTCGGGGCGTTCAGTACGACCTCGTAGTCCGTCAGAGGCGCTGGAACCCACCCGGGCTCCCGATCGTCCCGGCGGAGCACGATCACGCCGGGAGGGCAGACCTATGAACGGATTGGTCCGATTTATCAGCGGCGTTATGACCAGTGCTCTCATGGCAATGGCTGTGATTGGTGGCGCGATTTTTTTACTGAACTACCAATATGAAGCGCAGGGTCCTCTCGAAGAAACGCGCACTGTTACTATTCGCAGTGGTGAAGGACGGATTCAAATTGCCGAAAAGCTTCAGGATGCAGGTGTTGTTTCCAGCCGACAATTGTTTGTCATTAATCACTTTACCCGTAATTTCGTGAGATGGTTCAATGGTCAGTCCTGGCGTGATTTGAAGGCGGGTGAATATGAGTTCAAGCCTGGAGCAAGTATGCGAACGGTACTTGAGACAGTTGCCAAGGGGAAAACTGTTCTTTACCGCATCACCATTCCCGAAGGTTGGACCAGTCAGCAAATTGTAAAACGCGTAATGGCTATGCCTGATCTGGTGGGTGATATTTCCCAGGTGCCTGCGGAAGGAACATTGCTTCCTGACACCTATCGATTTTCAAAGGGCAGTGAACGCAATGATGTGATCAAGCGGATGCAAACGGCACTGGAAAAGACACTTGCACAGTTATGGGAAAAACGCGCACCAGATTTGCCGTTGGCCACGAAGGAAGAGGCTTTGATCCTTGCTTCAATCGTTGAAAAAGAAACCGGCATTGGTGCTGAACGAAAGCGTGTCGCCTCGGTTTTCTTAAACAGACTGCGCAAAGGTATGCGTTTGCAATCTGATCCGACGATCATTTATGGAATTGTTGGCGGAAAAGGGTCGCTGGGCCGGCCCATATATCGGTCCGACATCAAGAAAGAGACGCCCTACAACACGTATCATATCAAAGGGTTGCCACCTACACCGATTTGTAATCCTGGGCGGGCGGCGATTGAAGCCGTGTTGCAGCCTGATAGCTCTGATGACCTTTTCTTTGTTGCGGATGGGACAGGTGGTCATAAGTTTTCAAAGACTTTGAAAGAGCACAACGCCGCCGTTGCCAACTGGCGTGTGATTGAAAAAAAGGCAAGATTGAAAGCCGAGGCTGAGGCCAAGCTTCGCAAACAACAAGAAGCAAATAAGAAAAAGGCAACCGTTGAAGTTACAGAGACGAAAAAAGAGAATGCCACCGTTTCCGATCAACCTTCTGCTGGTGCGAGCGAGGGGGCGCAAAAAAACCGAGATAGGGTTGCCTCTGCCAGTGTTTCTGTTTCTGGCGCCGGGGTGACGCCAATGGTTTTAAACAGAGGGGAGCAGGAAGGTGGCTCTGCCCCACAGACGGATGTTCCCGCAACAGGTCCAAAAGTGCAGCGTTTAATCCCGCTTCCAGTGCGAAAACCCCGTTAACATGCGCCCTTGCGCAAAATCTCATTATCGAAGCTTTTCATCGTAACCGAACCTGATTTAAGGTCGGGTGGCGAAGTTATGCTCGCTCATGTTACGTGTTTGCACAACTTAAGTTTGATAATCAGTTTCACTGACGCAGGGAATGGTATTGATGAGCCTTAAAAGCATGACCGGTTTTTCGCGTGTGGAGGGGGCAAGCGAGGGTACGTGCTGGTATTGGGAATTGCGCAGTGTCAACGGTCGCGGATTGGATATTCGCACGCGTCTTGGCCAGGGTATGGACGCGATGGATTCTCAAATACGTACCAAAATTACCAAGGTTTTGTCGCGAGGCAATGTCAACGTTACCCTGAGCGTTCAACGCACCGATGGGGCGATGGAAATTCGCCTTAACGAGGATGCTTTGCGCCAAGTGTTCAAGGCCATGGAGCGGGTGCAGGAAATGACAAAGTGTGCACCACTTGGTGTGGAAGGTTTGTTGGCTCTCAAAGGGGTTTTGGAAACCAAAGAAGTGGTTGAAGACCAGGAGGTCGTCTCTGCCCGTGCGGCACAAATGATGGAGACGTTCGATCAAGCTCTTGGAGATCTTGTTGCAAGCCGTGAGCTTGAGGGGCGTGCTCTTTTAAAAGTTATTTCCGATCAGATTATAGAAATTGAACGTTTGGTTGGTGTTGTTTCCAATTCGAAGTCTCGTACACCGGAGGCCATTCGAGCCCGGCTGAAGGCGCAAGTGGATCGGCTTGTTGAGGGGAATGGTAGTTTTGATGAGGATCGCCTGTATCAAGAGGTCGCCCTTCTGGCTACGAGATGTGATGTGGAAGAAGAACTAAAAAGACTAGAGCAGCATATTCAGGCCGCTCGTTCACTGTTAAGCGACGGCGGACCGGTGGGGCGTAAACTTGATTTTCTTGCTCAGGAGTTTAACCGGGAAGCCAATACCTTGTGTTCGAAGTCTAATGACGGTGAAGTTTCGCAAGCGGGTGTTGCCTTGAAGGTGGTTATAGATCAGATGCGAGAACAGGTTCAGAATATTGAGTGAGCAAGAAACACATAAGGATCAAGGCAAGATTGAAAGACGGGGATTGCTGCTTGTCCTATCATCACCGTCTGGTGCGGGAAAGACCACCATCGCGCGTCACTTGCTGGAGTCTGATCCGGGTATTTCGCTCTCGGTTTCCGTGACGACCCGTGTTGCGCGTCCTGGCGAAGTGGATGGTGTTGATTATCGTTTTGTTGACCGGCAACAGTTTGAAGCCATGCGTTTGAACGGAGAACTCCTTGAGTGGGCTCAGGTCTATGATAATTGCTATGGGACGTTGCGTGCTCCTGTTGAAGCGATGTTGGCTCGGGGGCAGGATGTTCTTTTCGACATAGACTGGCAAGGGGCGCAGCAGCTTGGCGAGAAGATGGCGCGTGACTTGGTTCGGGTTTTTATTCTCCCTCCCTCGGTTCAAGTGTTGGAAGAACGACTTAAAAGGCGCAACCAAGACAGTCTTGATACTGTGGCGCGGCGTATGAGCGAAGCAGCCTTTCAAATCAGTCACTGGGCCGAATATGATTATGTGATCGTCAATACGGATGTTTCGCAAAGTCTTTCCAGCGTGCGTTCTATTTTACATGCGGAGCGCATGAAACGCGAACGCCAACTTGGTCTGTCTTCTTTTGTCCGCAGCATGCAAAAAGAACTCTAGTGGGCTTAAAACTCGGCTTGTTTTTCTCTGGCCTTGTTATTTGGAATTGGTTTTCCAGCTCTGAAGGTGAGTTTTTTTGTTTTCAACTACGGTTCGCCAGGCGTTCAAAAGTGTAGGCCAGGCGGGCGAAGTCCGAGACCGTGAGAGCTTCTGCGCGCAGGGTCTGGGAGATGCCAGTTGCTTCCAAAAGGTTTTCAGGATGGGGCAGAAGGGCTTTCAGGCTTTGGCGCAACATCTTGCGGCGTTGGCTAAAGGCTGCACTTGTAATGGCGCTAAGAGTTTTTACTGAACATTGCGGATGAGGCTTCGGGTGTGGTGTGAATGTGACCACTGAGGATTCAACTTTGGGGGCTGGGGTGAAAGCTTCCGGATTGAGGTTGAAAGACATCTGCACGTTGGTTCGCCATTGTGCGATAACAGCAAGGCGGCCGTAGGCTTTTGTTTCCGGTTGAGCTGTGATCCGTTGTGCGACCTCCTTTTGGAACATCAAAACCATCTTGGAATACCATGGCGGCCAGGGTTCGGTTTCCAACCATCCTACAAGAAGCTTGGTTGCTATGGAGTAGGGCAGGTTTGCAGCGATGATGACATCTTTTGCGGGGTTGTTGCAAAGCTCAGACCAGTTGGTTTTCAAGGCGTCGGCGGCATGGATGACCAGTTTTCCCGGATAGACGTTCTGGATTTCTTGGAGTGCCGGCAGGCAGCGATCATCGCGCTCTAATGCAATGACTTTGTCTGCGCCTTCAAGCAGCAATGCGCGGGTTAAACCACCGGGTCCTGGTCCGATTTCAATTACTGTTTTTCCCGACAGATCTCCGGCGGTGCATGCAATACGTCGCGTTAAATTTAGATCAAGAAGGAAATTCTGACTCAGGCTTTTCTTGGCCCGCAGGCCATGCTTTTGAATTACCTCGCGAAGGGGTGGTAAGCCGTCGGGGCTTGCACCGGTGCGCTTTGGGGGAGTTGAGGAGGTGTTCATGGCGTTTGTGCCGTGTGAGACAGGGTTCTTCTATGGGCAACTTGTGCTGCCATTTGCAGACTGGCTATGAGGCTTTCAGGCGATGCTTTGCCGGAACCGGCTATATCAAAGGCGGTGCCGTGGTCGGGGGATGTGCGTACGAACGGTAGACCTAAGGTGATGTTGACGCCTTTATCAAATGCGAGAGTCTTTATGGGGATCAAGGCTTGGTCGTGATACATGGCGATGACAGCATCGTAAGTTTCACGAGCTTGTGCATGAAACAAAGTATCTGCTGGGTGAGGTCCTGTGACGCTCATACCTTGTTGCTGTAATTTTTGGATGGCGGGTGCGATGATTGCGGCATCCTCTTTTCCCAGCGCCCCGTCTTCTCCAGCATGGGGATTGAGACCGGTGATGGCCAGTCTCGGGTTTGAAATTGCGAAGTCAATTATAAGGGCGCGGTAGGTAATTTGCGCGGTTTGGATAATCAGATCCTCTGTGATGATCTTCGGTACATCACGCAGTGGAATATGAATGGTGAGCGGTACGACGCGCAATTGTTGGCAGGCCAGCATCATGACAGGGTGGCTTGCTTCGCGTTCAGGAGAATAACGCTGTGCCAAGTGTGCCAGGTATTCCGTATGACCAGGAAACTTGAATCCTGATTCATAGAGGGTTGTTTTTGAAATGGGGTTTGTGACCAAGGCTGCCGTTAGTCCATCCATGGTATCGGTTAGCGCTTGGTCGATGGCTTTGATAACTGATGCACCGTTGGTTGCATCAGGGCACCCTGCTTCAGGTTTCGTGGTCAGTGGCATATCGATCATGGGCAGGCTGTTTTGAAACATTGTGCGCGCTAGGACTGGTGACGAGATGCGGGCAATGGGAACGTCGAGATTAAGAGCGCGAGCGCGTTCCTGGGTGGCTTTTACATCGGCGTACAGTACGAAGTGAGGCAGGTTGCGTGCGGTGCGCAGTTTCCATGACTTGAGTGTTATATCGAGGCCGATGCCGGCGGGATCACCTGATGTGAGGGCAAGTATGGGAACCTGTGAGGGCTTGCGGTTTGCGGGCATGGGAATGAAACCGCTTTGGTTTTATTATTGACAGAGACGGGGCCAATGGCCGGGAAACGCTGTTTCTCACTCGTTTTACGAGTCTATTTGTATTCTATGTGCGCGTCCTGGCGAAGATCCTTCAAATGGCGCTGGGCCATAATATCAAATTCCTTGACCTTCAGGGTATCCTTGGCCTTGGAGCGTTTGGCGATGTCTGCATTTACGGTTTTGCGACCACATACAATCCAAAGTTGAACACTACCGGGTTTGACTTCGGGCGGTAACATTTCACCATCGGCCGCGTTTAGGATCATAGAACGGGTTGGTTCACTGATCTTGGTTGCATTCTGGTCGCCAAGGATTTCGAGACGGGCTCCGCCGAAATTTTTGACCAGTTTGCCCGTGTTTTTGCAATTGGTGAAGCTGTTGCGTATGGCGTTGGCCTCATTGAGGCGTTGGGCAATAGCGTTTGGCTTGGCATTTGCGGGGACGGCAAGGGCTATGCGTTGCAAATTAAACTGGCTGTTTGCAGCGCTGTCTTGTTTTGTTTTTGCAACATAGCGGTCAATGTCGCCTGAGTTCACAGCTATCTGTTGACCAAATTTTGCACGGATCACACGCCGCCAAGACAGCATGGCCTTGTAACGGCTTCTTATGGTTTCGATGTCCGAGCCCATGCCTTTCAGGTGCTTGGCAAATTGTTTCAAAGTCATTTTATTGTTTTTGGCAACATTTTTAAGGATGCTATCGACGTCCTCATCGGAGACGAGAAGGTTTAAGCGTTTTGCTTCCTGTGTCTTCAATCTTTCGTTGATCAATTCTTCAAGAGCTTTTTTCTTAAGTCCTGGCATTATACTGGCGCGAGCGGATGAGACTGCACGTTTTTGAAGCGAGAGGGCGTATTGTTTCTTTTTCTTATTGATGATTGCGATAATTTCTTCGCGAGATTTTCCGGGATTTTCCGCCACGATTTTCTTGATCATTTTTTCCATGTAAGTCTTGGTGCTTGGACTTTTCAGCATCTGCTTAAACTTACTTTCTGCGCGTTTTTTTACCCCCTTTGCTCCCGAGCCGAGAAGTGCCTGTCGTTTGGAAATTTCGTAGTTGGTGATGGGTTCGTCATTTACCAGAACGGCTGGTGCGATTGACTGAGATTTGGATGACTTGACCTTGTGCAAGATGGTATCGCGTGCCGGGGGAAGGCTGCGTTGGGAAGCACCAATTGCTGAGGGGAGGACGGTTGAAACTTGTGCTGATGCAGAGGACGCGAATGTGACGATGGCACCTAAGCAGAAGACATGTGCCAAAGCGGAATTGAAAAAGTTTTTTTGTGAACTGGTCAGCATAGTCTTTATTCCCATTGCGGGTCATTTAACCGGTTAAACTTAATCTGGCGACGGTTCTTGTTGCTTAACCGTCTGGGACAGCGGGTTGCGTGAGGGCTGTGTGAGCGACTCGCTTATCCGTCATATTGCCTGATCTACAACTAAACCGCAGGATTGAGCCAACATAGATGCCGTTAAAATACGGTTGGTGTGTGGAAAAGCGCCAGATAAGTCTAGAATCAAGCTTTATTGGGCTGTTTTTTGGCCATGGATTGATGATTGCCTTGAGAACATGTGCTGATGGGTTCTCTAACTGGCTTTTATGGGGCTTAACCTATTGCGCGCGTTATTCACGTGGTGGCTGGTCATCTCCATAGACGAAGTCCAGAGCATCGGTTTTATATTGGAACTCACCAAGATGCTTGAGGGCAAAATGCAGATAGACGGAACGATCAGGGTCAATGTCACGTGTTGGGTCATTGATAAATGTTTCGACGTAACTTGCTGTCAAGACGAAGCACTCGTCAGCGTAACGCAATCGAATTGCATCTGATAATTTGAAACTATCATCAATGTCATAGCGAATGCTTCCAAGTAGACTCCACCTGTCGGTGAGTTGAATGCCACCGCTTGCACTGATTTCCTGCTGCGTATCATCAAGTCCCAATTCCGGATCGGAAGCTGTGAATGCGTAAGTGACATAGGAATGGAACGGTCCGTATTTGGCATACGCGTTGATGTCTTGACGACGAACCTCGAAACCCTCGTTGTCGAAGCGACTTTGAGCAATCAGGCGGAAGGAGTCCGTTGGGGCAATGTAGGCACCCAGAACGTAATCTGACTCGTCTGTTTCCAAACCACTTGAGGGGTTCGTTACGAAGTTGCCATTGGGGTCGGTACCTGGAGACTGAAAGGCATTGCGCCCTGAGATTTGGAAACTTTGTCCAGCCAAGATGCGGGCATGACCGCCCCAATTGGTCTGGAAAGTGTACTGAAGGCCAATGTTGGCGCGTGTTCCCGTTTCAAGGCGATCATAGCCTGAGAACTTATCAATCTCAAAGAGCGTGGTGTCATCGAAAACGAGACTTTTAGCGTCTTCGTTGGGGAGGCGTTCTTGAGGAACACTTTCCTGGCGTGCGATGATCTGACCAATGGGCTCGATGGTGTGGACACCCACACTTGAATTGGCAATCCAAGGATAGCTGACAGTTACACCACCGGCTGCAACACCTCTGGCTACTGATTGCTGGTTGACAGCATCGCCGGTCACTGGATCAATGAAATTGTTGAATTGATAGAGATCACCACGCAAATAGGCGAATGGTGTGTAAGTAATGCCAATGGTGTCAATTAAACGTTTGCGCCAATTTACTTCTGTTACGGCACGATTGAGGTCCTGGGTGCTGGTACCAGCTCCATTGAAATCCCCACGGGAGAAACTGAGAACATTACTGTCCCACTTCAATTCGCCACCCAAGACCGGGTCTGCGAATACGTAGTTGTAGTCGATGATCGGATGGGTGCGGCTTTCGGACTGCGGAGTATCGTTCAGCAGTAATCCGCCGAATTGATAGAGCGACGCGCCAAAGTAATTGCGATCCGATTGGCCGGTGAGGAAAACTTCGTTGATACGATCGGTTATCAGGATGTTGTCGAGTTTGTAGTAACGACGGAAGGTGTCGTCACTTTCGATGGTGACATCCCAACCGAATTTCCACCAACTTGAGAGCGAAAACAGACCTTTTGTCTCAAGGCTACCACGCCATCCATCGAGATCTTCCCGGCGATCTGGAATGACGGAGAGATTATCGCCGTTTTGGTCAATGGCGGCAAAGCTGATGGAGTATTGTCCGTTGGCGAGACGATGGCGCCAATCTCCCTGCCATAGTACTCCTTGTTGCGTGGTGTACATGGGGCGGAACGTGAAATCATAGTTTTCGGCCAGAGCGAAATAGTATGGGATCTCGGCCATGAATCCAAGATCGCCAGAAGATCCGAATTGAGGGATCAAGAAACCAGAGCGGCGCTTTACACTGGGATCAGCGTGCTGGAAGTAAGGCAGGTAGACGATGGGTACACCAAGGACATCGAATGAGGCATCCTGGTAGGTGATGGTTTTGGCCGCTTCATCATGGATGATGGAGTTTGAACTGATGCACCATAGAGGAGGGGCGCCGCCGTCTGTGCGACAGGGCGTAAATTTGGCTTTCGTGAATTCGGTGATGTTGCCATCTCGACGTGACGCGCGTGCCGCTGTGATTTTGGTGTCGTCGGCGCCAGAGACATTGATGGACTCGATGAAGCCATCGCGGAAGTCATCGGTCAATGTGTAGCGGTCTGCGCGAACGACATTGCCGTTGGGTTCTTTCAGCAGCACGTTTCCAACAGCAGTGAGTGTATTACCGCCTTGATCGTAGACGACTTCGTCGGCGGTCAGAATGTAATTGTTGAAGTAAATTTCAACATTGCCGCGTGCGATAACTTTGTCGCCATCGGAATCGTAGATCAGCTGATCTCCCTGGAGGTACAGAGGCTGGGAGCGATCGATTTTGGTTGAAGGCAGTGTGCCTGCACTTGGCGCCTTAAAGGTTGGTGCGCCTTGAGCTGAGACCGGTGAACTGCTTGCGAGGAGACCTAGGGCGAGCGTCAATGACGCCAAAAAGACGCGCGAAGACGCTACACAACTGTGCCGCAATCCCCTTTCGGGGCGGCATGCTGCTAGCACCTTACCGCAATCAACCTGCGGATTGTGCGTCCAACGCTTCACTCAGCCGTCCTCCTGGTGCAAGAGCACCGTTAGCGAAATCATAATGACCAGTGCAATGGGCAACCAAACTGCTGCCCAGGGAGGCACCAATCCCGCCGCTCCAATTTGTCGAGAAACTTCCGATAGTAAGAAGAAGCCTAATCCCCCGATCATTCCTAGGATCACCATAGTCTGGATGCCACCAGATCGAAATGACTTCAATGACACAGTTGCCGCTAAAAGAACCATTGCTACGCAAAGAAGAGGACGCGATAGCAAAAGCTCATATTGAATTCGCAAGCGAGATGCGGAAATCTTTGCTTTTTCAGCGACTTCTATTAGTCCTGGTAAGTCCCAGAATGAGATGGAAATAACTGTGCCTAAAGCGTCTTGAACGCGCTCGGGCGTGAGATAGGTTGAGACCATATAAGTTGCATATTTTTCGGGCTCACGTTCGGAACCAGCAACCCAGGCATCTGTGAGTTTCCAATAGCCGTGGTGTAGGTCTGCGCGCGCCGCATCTATGCGTTTTGAGAACTTCCCATCCAGGTCGTAGGTGAATACGGTAACGCCCGTGAGAGTGAGGCCGCGATTGGCTGCTTGAACAGCGTTAATCACGGATTCTCCGTCCAGACCGTCCTGTCGCAACCAGGAGTCTCCGGATTTTGAGCGTAAAAGATTGGCATCTCGGCCAAAAGCTTCCGCAAAAAGGCGTTCGGCATGGTCACGCGCCGATGCTGCCAAGGGATTATATAGGGTGGTGGCAATGGTTCCGAGGATAAATGCGACGATGATTCCGGGCATCAGAAATTGCCATACGGACATGCCGCCGGCGCGCATAACACTCAATTCGCTGTTTCGACTGAAGGCCATGAGCGCTGATATGCTGCCAACGAGCACTGCGAAAGCAAGCAGAAACTCCGTATAGGCGGGCAAGCGCAGCAAAGTCATCCAGACTAAAAGGAAGGCGGAGACCGAACCATATTTCCCGGCTTGGCGTAATAATTCCACGAAATCTATCAAAAATATCAACAGGCTACATAGAATGAAGGTTGATAGAATGGAGAGTAGGAATTTGGACCCAATGTAAGTCATCAGGGTCTTTTGGCGCAGACCCATCATTTTATGGCCCCGCGATCTGGTGTTTGTTCAAGATAGGGTGGGTGTGAAACCCCTTCAGGTTCATGTTCTGGTTTTGTGAAACGAACGACAACCCAATCAATAATGGCATCGTTCATGATCGCAATTCGTGATTTTTTGGCTCGTGGCCAGGCGTTGCGCTGGATGACAATCATCGAGAGAACCATTGCCGTTAATGGCAGCAAATACATCAGCGGAACATATATGGGATTGACCACCACCACGTTATTTAAGGCTAGTCCACCTAATCGACATGAGGTGGCCGCCACGAAGCCGATGATCATGCGTTCATTTCTGTTTTGTCGCGTGCTTTGGGCCTGACCAACGGATGCCAAAGCGATAAGTACGAAAGCCAGTGGGTAGAGGGGGTTGGAAAAGCGCTCATGCAACTCGGCTCTGAACTGACCTGGGTGGGCTTTGTAGAGTTTACTTGACGGGTCGGGATTATAAAGCTCGGAAAAGTAACGTTCTCGGGGCTTATAATCTATTGTTCCTGGTGTTTTTTTATCGAACTGGTCGAGGTCGACGAGGTATCGGTCGAAAACGATAACTTCGGCGGGTTTGTCGCCGGCGGCACGACGCAGGATATGTCCGTTGGTCATGACCAGGTAGGCGGAGCCTTCATGTTTTACGATCTGGCCACGTTCGGCGAGATAAGCTTGGGATTCGTTGGCTTTGCGCGTGTCGTTTAATACGAGCCCTATGAGATCGCCAGATTGCGTGCGCTCTCGAATATGGAAGGTCAAGCCGCGTTCCGGTGAGGAAAAGCGACCTGGCTGGATCACTTGAGTGAGCAGGTCGGTTCTCACCTGGATGATGTACTCGCGCAGCTGGCGCAGGCTCCAAGGCATGCCAATGTGATTTACGAAGCTGACGGCCAGGGAAACAATAATAGCAAGTGTGATCAATGGCTTGGCTATGGTCCACCATGTCGCTCCCGAGGCGGTCATAACGATGAGTTCGCTATCGGTATTGAGGCGATTTAGCGAGTGAATGGCTGCAATTAGAAAGGCAAAAGGCGCAATGACGGCTAGCAAGTTCGGTAGGGCCAGGGTGGTCATTTTGATAAGCAGAAGTGCGTCTTGGCCTTGGGATGTGACAACGTTGAGTTGCTTTAGGGCCAGTGCAATCCAGACAATTCCGCCGAGAGAACAAAGGATCAGGAGGAGCGCACTCGTCGCCTGCCGGAAGATGTAATTAAAGAATATCGACATTCGGCTTCATTATTGGGCTGAGCCATCGCGATCGGGCATCACAGGTTGAGTTGATCGACGCATTATGGGCTGAGCGGCAGGATTTTTGGTGAGTTTTCGAGCTTCTTGGCTTTCACAGGACGGTGGCGGAAATTCGGCTCAAGGGGTTAAAATATGTGTGGGGTGTGGTTGTCGCGATAGGGTGTGACAAAGGAGAGACGATTTTAATCGGGTTGTTGGTCCGCTGTGGTGTGAGGTTTGAGTTCAGCTTTAATTTTGCATGGTTTTTCAAGGAGTCTCGCAAAAGCGAACTTGAGGAATTTTCATTGAATCTGATGGTTTCATGACCAGGGAAAAACGTTCCTTTAAGGGGCGATAAGCATTGATGATATTGGGTTTTTAGCGCTGCTGGAGGCTTGCTATTCCATTCCCAGGCTCTATACCCGATCTCTTCAACACAACACAAAACTGGCCAGCGTCATCTTGAAAAAGGCTGATAGGGTTGGATTCCCATCTGTTTTGGCGTTTCTCGGTCGATATCCCGCAATTTACGAACGCGCTCGAGACTTTCATGGGTTTGGGTGTTCGTCACATATTGGATACGAAAAGCCATGGCTTCCAAAGACACAAACGCAATCAAAATTGAGTTCGCCACATTGAAGAAGGCACCAGGGGAAGACACCTGTGTGATTTTAAGCGGTAAAGATTTTTCCTTATCTGCAGTTGGTCACGACTTTGATGAAATGTCCGGGGGATTGGTCGAGAAAAGTGCCGAGGCCGCTGACTTTGATGGTAAGGCAAAAACTTCCATGGAAATTTTAGCCCCCAGCGGTCTGGATATTGGTCGCCTGCTTGTTGTTGGTGCTGGGGACTATGAAAAACAAAGTGAGAAAGAGTGGATGCTTTTGGG